>DAIUKO010000009.1:0-58368 GCA_036848175.1 Vicinamibacterales bacterium
GGTGGAGAGCTTCGGTGAGGGAGATACGATGAAACCTCCTCTCCTCGCGACGGTGGCCGCGCTGGTCATCGTCGATGCGCTGCTCGTCGCGCACGGCCGTGACGCGCGCTACGTCGAAGAGGTGCATTGGAAAAAAGAGCATCTCACGCGCACGATCGCGGCGAGCCGGTCCGAGCTCGGGCTCGCGGGGACGAAGCGCAAGGTCGAGATGAAGACAGTGGGCGATCGAACGTGCGCGGTCGCCGGCGTGCTCGCGTTCGACGTCGACGATGCGTATGCGTTCGACGTCGATGAGCCGGTCGACGTGACCATCACCTACGCGCCCGATCTCAGCACGGCGCCGTTCGCCATCGGCTGGGACAGGAACAGCGGCGACGGCTACGGCGTGTCCACCGATATCAAACCGGATCCCGGCGCGCCGCTCCGCCGCATCACGCTGCGGCTCGACCGTGCGCGCTTCGCCGGCCAGGGCATTCTGAAGAGCGATCTGGCGATCGGCGCGCGCAATCAGGGCGCGATCGCCGTGTGCGACGTCGAGATCGCGCGCAGCGGCACGACGCGAGCGCCCTCAGCCTTCGGACGCGTCCATCTCGACCTGAAGGACGCACAATCGGGACGCGCCGCGGCGGCGCGCGTCGGCTTCTACGACGTCAACGGCCGGATTCCGCTGCCGTCGGATGACGCCGTGTCGGTACACCGCTTCGCCGACGAGGCGCGCCTGCAGTGGATGAACCGCCGGACGTTCTGGCCCTCGACGAACCGGCAGGCGTTCTACGTCACCGGCAGCTACGACGCGCGCGTCCCCGCCGGCATCTACGATCTGATCCTCACGCGCGGGCCCGAGTATCGGCTCGTACGCCGCAAGATCGATGTGCGCGCCAACGAGACGACGGAGGTGGCCGTCGCGCTGGAGCGATATGCCGATCTGCCGGCGCGCGGCTGGTACTCCGGCGATTCCCACATTCATCTGATGCGCGACACCGCGGCCGACACGGCGATCTGGGGACAGCTGGCGGCGGAGGACGTGCACGTCGGCAACCTGCTCGAGATGGGCAACATCGAGGGCACGTACTTCAAGCAGCCGGCGTGGGATCGCGCCGGCCAGTTCGAACGCGACGGCTACGCGCTCGTGCCCGGCCAGGAGGATCCGCGCACCGGCATGCGCGGCCACACCATCCACTGGAATCTGAAGTCGCACGTGCACTTCGAGAAGGAGGCGTTCTTCCACTACGACCGCGTCTTCGAGCGGACGCGGAGCCAGGGCGCGTTGACCGGCTACGCGCATCTCGGCGAGCTGTTCAACGGACGCCGTGGTCTCGCGCTCGACGTGCCCTTTGGCCTGGTCGACTTCATCGAAGTGCTGCAAGGCGGCCGGTTGAACACCGACATCTGGTACAGCTTCCTGAATCTCGGCTTCAAGGTGCTGCCGGTCGGCGGCGCCGACTTTCCGTATTTCGGACCGACGCTGCCCGGCGTCGAGCGCACGTACGTCAAGCTCAGTGGACCGTTCAGCGCCGGCGCCTGGTTCGACGGCTTCCGTCGCGGCCAGGTGTACGTCACCAATGGGCCGTTCCTCGAATTCACGATCAACGGCCAGCCAATGGGCAGCGAGCTGCGCGTCAGGCGCGGCACGGAGTTGACGATCGCCGCCGACGCGCAGCTGAATCCGGATGTCGACAGGCTGGATCGGTTGGAGCTGGTCGTGCTCGGCGATGTCGATCATCGCGAGTCCGCTGGCGGCCGAGATCGCATTCACCTGCAACAGACGATGACCGCGGATCGCAGCATGTGGATTGCGGTGCGCGCCTACGGCGACCACGAGGAGCCGCAGTTCACGACGGTCGCGCACAGCGCGCCAATCTACGTCGTCGTCGACGATCAGCCGACGTGGAAGACCGAGACGCTCGCCAGCCTCGTCGAGTATCAGCGCGCGCAGCTCAACGAGCTGCTGACGATTCCGGTCGATCCGAACTCGGACCTGGAGTCGTGGGAAACAGCTGACACGCTCGTCGACGAGTGGCCGAAGCAGTTGCCACTGCTTCGGCCCCGCATCGAACAAGCAGATCGGCGATATCAGGAGCTGCTGGATCGCTTCAGGAAATCGTTTTAGTTCGCCGCCACCTGTGTTGCGCTTTATGCCTGCTTTCGACCCGGCGCTGCAGATGCCAGCGCTGGCTCCGCTTCGCGCGTCGACGAACGCGATCGCCGACGCGGCGTGATCGTGATGTTGTTGTGAACGTCGCTGATCCCCGGAATCGCCCACGCAATCTCGCCAGCGTCGCGCTTGACGCGTTTGTGCTGAGTGGTGCCGGTCAATACCGCGCGGCCACTGTCACAACGGACCTCGACGTCATTGGCGCCAGGCAGAAGGTCGAGCACATCGCACATGAAGTCCTCGATTTCCTGGTCATTCGTCGGTCCAATCGGCTGACCGCGCCTTATCGCCACGGCGGTGACGAGAGCCGGAGCGGCGCTCGGCCCCATCTCGATACCGTTGAACCCCGGATAGGCGGCCGCCGCGCCCGGCGTCGTGCCGCTGCTCAATCCGTACAGATCCCAAGGGAGCGAGCCGGCGACGGGCACGCCCTGAGAGCTTGGCGACATTCCGTTTGGGACGCCACTGACCGGACGATTCGCAGCGGGCATCGGCGTTTGAAACCATCCAAGGGCCGGCGAAAACATCGGCGGCCACAGTGGCGTCACTGATCCGAACATCGTTTCTGCCATGTAAGTATCTCCATTCTGTGTGTCATTTCTCGGCGGCGTTCTGATGCGGCGAACGACTCACGAACAGTCGATCCCATGAGTCGCCCGCTCATCATCGTGGCGTTTACATCACCTGGCCCGGCTGCGCGAACGCGTGCGGCATCATCCCCCACGGCGCCGCCGCGCTGAAATTCGTCAGCCCAGGAAGCTGCGAAGAAGAGAACTGCTGATTCTGCTGCGGCACGAATTGGATCAACTGCTGAAGTTGCACGAGTTGTCCTGCAATCGGCTGAAGAAGCTGCTGGATCTGTTGGAGCTGCTGCTGCTGAGCGAAGATCAACTGCTGCAGCTGCTGCAGTTGCTGCGGCACGATCTGCAGGAGCGCAACGACCTGTTGTTGAGGCTGCGTGCCGAACGGAGTGGTCGGTGCGAGCGAACCGAGCGGTGGGGTCAGGGGCGGCTGACCGTACGGCTGATGTGCGAAGTACGGGTTGATGCTCAGTCCCTGAGGGCCATACGGCGAGGCCCCCCAAGATGAACCCGGATTGATTGGCGCACCGATTCCGAACGTCGTGACGGGCATGTGTCCTCCTTGGTAAATGGTTTGTCGCAGCCCGGTGTCGATTGGATTCGTTCGATTCGAATCCTTCGAAGCCGTGCCGTTGCGACGCATCGACTCATCCAAGAAACGCGTAATCGCGAAGGCTGCTGATGGAAGGAGCCAAGCCGACGCGTCGAACATCGACCGCAGACAATGGGCGGTTGGGCGGTCGTTATGTGACTCGCAACCGACGTGCCCGGTGGGCGAACGGAGAAATTTCACCGAGATTCGCCAGCGAACGAATCGGCTGACACCGTGAGCGGCGCCGGAGCGTCCCGCCGCGGGGCAACCGGATCGCGGCGAAGGCCCACAACTTCCAAGGATCGTGGTGGTTGAGCACGATGCGTGTCGATTCGACTCGTATGCGACGATTCGGACCGCTTCTCTGCTGATCGCGCAGCGACCGGTTCTTCACCATCGCCAATTTAATCTCGCACAGCCGTTCACTCGCGCGCGCCGCTGCATCACCCGCGTATCCGTTCTTCGATTGACGGATTGATTATTCGTCACCGTCGCGCACGAAAGCGGCGGAGAACTCGGCTGTTATTGAAGTCGTGACAACGCGATTGCGTGTTTCGTACACTGCGAAAGGCGCTCGCGTCCATCGTGATGCCACGCTTGACGCGCGCGTGACTGTTCATGGCCCGCGGCGTCACCGTCCTCGTCGTTGAACCCGACAAGTCGTTGCAGCGGCTCCTGCAGCAGACACTGCGGACTCGTTACACGGTCTTGACGGCGTCCTGCTGGACGCAAGCCCGCGAGATTCGCGCGCGGTCCGACATCGACATCGATGTCATGGTCGCTGACGTGAACGTCGCCTCCCAGGACACGAGCGGCCTGGACCTGCTCTGCGCGGAAGCCGGAAAGCTGCCATTCGTCTTGCTCGCCAGTCCTCATCACAATGGTGAGACGGTTCCGACGAGCCATGCGCCCGAGCCGGCGTCGCTCCTGACATTCGCGGCTCGATCGGTGCCGCTTCCCGAGCTCCCCCGCGCACTCGAGAATGCGATCGCTGATCGGCAGGCGACGCAGGACGATGGCCGACAGCCTGCCGGTGAGGAATTCGCCAGCATCGTGGCCGAGTCCCACCCCATAAAGGAGGTCATGGCGCTGATCGATCGCGCAGCATTGCGCGATACGCCGATCCTGCTCGTCGGCGAAAGCGGTACAGGTAAGGAACTGTTGGCTCGGGCCATCCACAGGAAGAGTCCGCGGGCGCTCGGCCCATTCGTGGCCGTGAATTGTTCCGCCATCCCCGAAACCCTGTTGGAAAGCGAGCTGTTCGGTCACCGACGCGGCGCGTTTACCGACGCCCGCGACGACCAGCCCGGGCTGTTTCAGACCGCACAACGCGGCACGATCCTCCTCGACGAGATCGGCGATATGGCCCCTGCCCTTCAAGGCAAGCTCTTGCGCGTGTTGCAGCAGCACGAAGTCCATCCCCTGGGCGCTGCCACCCCGGTGCCGGTTGACGTCCGCGTCCTCACTGCGACACATCGCGATCTCGGCACATTGGTCGCTGAAGACCGCTTCCGTCAGGACCTCTTGTACCGCATCAACGTCATCGAGGTGCGGGTGCCGCCGTTGCGGGAGCGACCGGACGACCTGGCGCCGCTCGTCGGCCATTTTCTTGAAAAGCACGGCGGCAAACTCGGGAAGGTCGGTTGCACGGTGTCCAACGAGGCGATGACACTGTTCCGTCGCCATACGTGGCCGGGGAACGTGCGCGAGCTTGAAAACATCATCGAGCGCGCGCTCGTCCTCGGCACGGGGACGATTCTCACCGTCGAGGATTTACCCGCCGCGCTGACGGACCGGCCGCCGCCGAACGCAGGCGCCGCGCCAGGTCGGCGGCTGGCGGATGTCGAACGGGAGCACATCGCGCGCACGCTGCGGTCGGTCGCCGGCAACAAAGCCGCCGCCGCGCGGGTACTCGGACTGAATCGGAAGACCCTCTACCGAAAACTCGCACAGCATCGCATCGCGAAGCGTTGAGTCGAGGACGATCGCGAACCGCGGGTCGAGCGTCAACGCGAGGCACGAGCCGCGCGACGCGACGCGTGCCGGTGCGCGACCGAGAACGCTGGCATTACTCGTCGCGTGCTTCGCTCCACGCCTCAACCGGATCGATCGCGTACCATGCGTGGTCGGGGTTGTAGCCGATCCGGCCGCGGATGACGATTCGCGCGCCGCGGCGTGGCAGCGGCAGCATATTCGACGGGCGGATCTCGGCCGCTGCCAGGGCGCCGCCAGTCTCAGTGAGCCGCACACGCCACCCGCCGTCGCGGCGCGCACGCACCCGGACGACACGGCCGACGACAATCACACGATTGTGCACGCGATGCTCCTCTCGACGATCGCTGTGCGCAGCCTGCAGCTACTTCTTTCTGTGATCGTGCGGCAGCGCCGGAGCTGTCGTCGCCTCGACGTGGCCGCGCCCGGCCGCGTTCGCGATTTCCTCGAACGCAAACGCCATCCCCACGAGTTTGTCATCGTCCCACGCGCGGCCGAGCAACTGGATGTTGATCGGCTGTCCGTGGTTGTTGTAGCCGGCCGGGAACGCGACGGTCGGAATCCCGTTCGCGGCGCTCGGCGTGTCGCGACGACCGAAGCTTGCTTTGCTGCCGCCGCCGTCGTTGAGGCTGATGTCGCTCAACAGCCCGGGGTAGACGACGGCGTCGACACCGAGATGGTCGGCGCCTGCGTTGTCCATCCACAGCTTCGCCGTCGCCTGCCGGCCGCGCCGATAGTCACGAAAGGCCTGTATCTGCGCGGCCGTCAATCGCGGCGGAGGCGTCGCCAGGCACGTGCTCGGAGCAGCGCGCACGAAGGCGACCTTCCTTTGTGAGCAGTCCACGTCGACCACGGTGAAGATCGAAAAACCCTGCAGCGCCAGCTCAGGATGCGTATCGATGTAGTGTCCCCAGCCTTCCGCCCGGATGTCGCCAGCGGGTGCGGCAGGCGCTGGCGGCGTGTCCGTGCCGCCGACCGTCACGCCCACCTCGACGATCGTTGCGCCCGCGTCTACGAAGAACTGCAGCGCGGCTCTCTCGGCATCGGTCGTGTTCGTCGTCCCGAACGGATCCAGCCACGCAGACGGGACGAAGCCGATCCGCTTGCCTCGCAGCGCGTTCGGGTCGAGCATCGCACGCCAGTCCGCAGGCGTACGCCGGCCGGGCGCCGACGTTTCCGGATCGTTGGGATCGACCGCGACGACGACGTTGAGCATGTCGGCCAGGTCGGGGACCGAGCGCGCCATCACGCCGCCGAAGTCGGTGAGATAGACGAGCGGCATGACGCCGGCGCCGCTCTCGAGTCCGTCGGTGCCGCGCAGCGTCACGAGGCTCGCGGCGCTCGACGGACCGTACAATGAGTCGCCGGTCTGCGATCCCAGCGCTCCCGCCGCGAGATTCGCCGCCAGCGCGCTGCCCGAGCCTCCGCTGGAGGCGATCGCCGACTTCGACGGGTTGAACACGTTCCACACCTGTCCCCACGCGTCGTTCGAGTAGCTGCCGTAGGTCGCGTACTCCTCGAGCGCGGCTTTGCCGATGATCACCGCGCCTGCTTCTCGCAGCCGCGCCACCTGGAAGGCGTCGCGCGCGGGACGGAATCCCTCGAACGTCATGCTGCCGTTAGTGGTCGCCATGTCGAAGGTGTCGTAGAGATTCTTCACCGCGATCGGAATCCCGAGCAGCGGTCCCGACGCGCCGTGCTTGCGCGCGGCATCAGCGTCCCTGGCCTGTTCGATCGCATCGTCCGCGACGATCTCGAACGCGTTGAATCCGAACTGGCCCTTGTCGTAGAACTCGATGCGGTCGAGGTACGCCTGCGTGATGTCTCTCGACGTCGTGACGCCCGACTCCAGGTCGGCACGCAGCTGATCGATCGTTTTTCCGACGACGTCGTACTTCGACTTCGTCTTCGCCTTCGGCGCCTTCGGGACGGGCGCCTGCGCAACCTCGAGCGCCTTTCTGTTCTTGTGCGTCGGTGTGCAGTCGGCGAAATCGAAGCCGTTGGCGGAGAGCGCCGCGGCGTCGAAGTTGTCGATCGAGCAGACCTCGGCGAGCGACAGGCCGTCGATCTCCGGAGCGGCGGCGAGGCTGGCGGCGGTCGTCTCGACCGCCGTGCGCACCGCGGCCGACGAACTGCCGTTGACCCTCTGGCCGAGAACGACGAAGTGCAGGAGCGATCGCGTCTTGTCAGGCTGCAGCGTGATCGTGTTCACGTAGCCCTGAAAATTCGCTTCGTGGCCGACGTACGACAGCGGGTTGTTGAACGTGTTGAAGAGCCAGTTGCCCGCGAACGTCATCGCGCCCCTGAACGGCGACGCTGGTGAGCTCGGAGTGCCGATCACCGTCACTTGCGGGCCGCCGACGAGCGTCGCGCCGTTGAGCGGCGTGGCCACTTCGACCCACGAGTCGGCTGCGGTCACAGTCGCGTCGCCGCTCGAGGTGTTGACGATCGAGCTCGAGTTCTGCGGCGCTGGACCGGTGGCAATGCCGATGCCCGATTGACCGCCGAAGGCGACCTTGATCGTGATCGGAGACTTCGTCGTGTTGGTGAAGCTGTCGAGCCAGCGGCCCCAGTTCGCGCTCTTGCTGACGAACACGGAGCGGGAGATCGTGACGCCGCCGAAGTCGATCGACTGCGTCGTCGTGAAGCGATTGACGCCGTCGAACGTCAAGCCAAAGCCGCGCAGGATCTCGCCGTTGAAGCGAGGCGCCGGTGACGTCTGCACGAGAACCTTGATGCCGCCGAAGCCGTTGATCGACGTGCTGTAGGGCGGCGTCACACACGCCGTGAACAAGCAGTCGCCCGGCCCGGTCTGAGTGGCGCGAATGCTGCCTGTGTCGACTCGTGGAGAAGCGGCGTCCTGGATCCCCCACCACGTGCCGTTCGCGTCGGTCACGTAGTTGAAGGCTCCCGCCGGTACGGCACCGATCACTCCAAGGAGCGCCAGCGCCAACAGCGAATAGCGGGCATTGAGAAGGGTTTTGAGGAGGCACGCGAATCTGACCATAGCAACCTCCTTGTCAGCAATGTGCCGACGGCAATGAAGCCGCCGACGATCAACAGCCATTCAAACGACCCATCACCTCCGTCAGGCCAGACGCCGAACAATCTCTCGACGAAGTCCATCAGAGAACTCCATTCACGGGGCGCAGCCGCGAGCAAGGAATTCCTTCGGTCAGCCGGAGTCGGAGTATAGCGGAAGGGAGCCGCCCACCTTCACACGCAGAAGCCAACGATCGGCGACTTCCGCGCAAAATCGCTTGACCATCCAGGGGCGATCCGACAAACTCCCGGCGCTTCCCCCTGATTCCGGCAAGAACATCCACCAGGTTTTTTCGGATTTGGCCATCGTGAGGCGCCGCCTTCGGCGGCGTGGGCGCGCGGCTTCGCCGCGCGTGAGCCCACGGCGCGAAGCGCCGCCCACGAGCGAGCGAGGCCAAGATGGCACCAAAGAAGCGACCCTCGCGCCGGGGAAAGCGAGAAGAGGGAAAGCGAGAAGGGCGAGAGAAACCCGAACGAGAGGGACGTAAAGTCGGAAAAGGCGTACCGCCTCCGAGTCTACGCGCGCCCTCTACGCCGCCGTCTGCGATCGCTCTGCCGCCGCCGCCGCCTCCAGCGCCAGAACCGCCGCAGATCTGCTATCCGTTGAAGTACCCGCCGCGCTACGACGAGAAGCTGCTCGGCGTCGAGTTGGCCACACGGATTGCAGGACGGCCTGCTGACGGATCAACCGCACCGGTCATTGGTCCCGCGCGGGGCACAAAAGTGATCTGGGTCGATGCCGGCGACGAGGTGCTGGTTCATCTCGACAGCCTGCGCGTGGCTCTGCGCAACCGTCTCATCGCCGTGTCGATCGATCTCGAATCCGATCAGACCGGTCGAACTCCGCTCGTCTGCACCTTCGCGCTCGGCGATCAGGCGGATCCGGCCGGCCTGTTCGCGGCGACCGACGAATTGCCGCGCGGCAACGGCCTGCTCGCCTCGCGCTGGGGCGCCGCCGTTCAAGCGGCGGTCTGGAACAGCCTTCTCAGCCTCGTCAAAGATCATGCGGCTGAACGAAATCTCGCGCCGCTCGGCCTGACCGCGGTCGACGGCGCCCTCGCATTGCGTGCGGGCGATCCGATCAGCGCGCCGCCTGCTGTTCCTGGAACCACGACTCCTCCAGCCACGGGGATCATCAAATGAGCCTGAGCCCCGAAGTCGAACACGCAGGCAAGGCGCTCGGTCTGCTCGATGCGAGCGGCGGACTCGATCCGTCGTGGTTCTCGGCGCCGACCGATCGGTTGCAAGGCATTCTCAAGGAGCCGTCGCAGCGCGACGCCTTCTTCGACCTGCTCGACGATCTCATCCCCGGCGATCCCGTTCAGGGATTGAAGCCGGGCGACAAGTGGCATCCGCTGCTCGCCGATCAGCCGCAGGGCAACGTCTACCTCACGATCGAACCGGCGTCCGGAGGACGCACGCTCGTCGGCGTCGGTGCGCAGTTCCGAAGCTCCGTGGCAGGCGGCATGCCGTCAGCGGCGATCTTCGCGCGCCTTCCGGTCGTCAGCCTCAACAGCTCCACCGTCAGCGCCGTGGCCGGCACGGCCGATGGGCCGCTGCAGATCACCCTGCGAATCGAGCTCAATTGGACGACGCCAACGCAGGCGATCAAGTTGAAGGCCGTGCGCGCTGATGTTCGCCTCGCGCCGCTCGCAGCGCCGGCCGACCGCTTGCGCTTCACGATCGTGCTCGAAGGTCTGGACCTCGATGGCACAGGCGCCAAAGACACGCTGCTCGATCCGGCCGATCTCGGCTCCGAGGCCACCGAGCTGATTCTCGGTCTGCTGCGCGAGAAGCTGCGTCAGATCGCAGGAAGCGCATCGGGCGAAGCAGCCGCGGCGGCCAACCATCTGCTGCCGTTGCTCGGGTTGGGCGGCGGCATCCCGACCGTTCCGTTCGCCGATCTGCTGAACGGTCCGTCGGCGCTGCAAGCCTGGCTGAACTCGATGGTCGCGTCGGGTGCGATCTCGACGTGGCTCGGTCATCTCGCCGGCCTCTTCGGCTCGGCGTCGCCGGTGGCCGGAGCTGGAACCACGAGCGATCCGTTCCGTGTGCAACTGCTGAATCTCGGGGCTGGCGGTTCGGCGCTCGAAGTGACCGCCGCTGCCGCGAATCAGAAACTATTCGTCGGCGCACAAGCGGCGCTCGTGCACAACGCGGGGTCGCCGGCCGTACGTGTCGAAGCGCAGGCGACGCTTGTCGGAATCCCGCTTGCCGGAGCCGGCAGCGCAACGATCCTCCCGTCAGCCTCAGTCGTGGTGCGTGCGCCAGGCGGCGCCGGCCCGCTCGTCAACCAACCCGGCACCATCTCCGTCCAGTCGCTGCGCGGCGGTCTGCGGTGGAATCAGACGTCGCTGGTGCCGCTCCTCGAACTCCTCGACGTCGACTTCCAGGGCACGCATTACGACACGATCGATCTGACCAACGCCGACAGCGTGATCGCGGCGGCGTCGGCGGGAGTCCAGGCAGCGATACTCGCGGCGCTTGGAAATACCGGACCAGCGCCGCATCTGGCTGCGCTCGCCGGACTCATCAAACCGGCGGGCGATCCGGCGTGGCCGTTCACGATCAATCCGGTCGATCTCGTCGCCAATCCGACGCGCGCGATCGCCGCCGTGCATCGCAGTGCGCTCCTCAGTGCGTCGCATCATTGGGGATTCCTGCTCGCCGAAGCCGCCGCGCTCGTCGGCGTCGCCGATCCCGTCGACGGCAGCGGAACCAAGATCGATCCCTGGCGTGTCCGGCTCGGGCCCGCCGGTCCGCTGACGCTCGAACTGGTCGCGTGGAACGCGCAGGAATCCGGCGTCGCCTCCGATCCGCAGCTGCTGCGCCTCGGCCTTCGCGCATCGGCGTCGAAAACGCCCTGGCATTTCTGGTGGCTCGCGGAGCTGCTCGCCTTCGATTTGCCGGCGACAGGTTCAGGCAACGTGTCGCTGATGGCGGGGCAGCATGCATCATTCCTGCTGCAGCCCGCATTTTCGACGCCGCCGGTGTCGGGCATCGCCATCAGCTCCTCGTCTGCCGGCGTCACGCTCGACTGGGTACCTGGAGGTGCGTTCCAGCTGCGCGGCACGGTGAACGATCTGTCGGTCACCGAGAACGGCACGACGGTCAACGTCGGAAGCCTGAAGTTCCCTCCGACCGCTCCCTTCGACGTGACGAATCCGGCACCAAGTCTCGGGATCAACGTCGCGCCATTCGAAACGCTCGCGCGCCTGCTCGCGACGCGGGCGGCCTTCGGATACGGCGGCATACCCGGCCTGACGATCACCGGCCTGCTCGGCGTGCATCGGAAGCTTGCCGGATTTCAAGCCGACTGGCCGCTGCTGCAGGATCCAGGTGCAGCCGGATCGCTCTTCACGCAGTTCGACGCCGCGCTGCGCGACTGGCTCGAGCGCGTCGCGATCAACGTGTCGGCGGATGGCTCGCCGTTTCTCCCGCAGGCGCTGCTCTGGCTGCGCGGCCTCGTCGCCGACGCGCTGCCGGCGTCGCCGTCGCAGCTTCCGCTTTCCGATCAACCGCTCGCGGGCAGCGGAGTCTACGAGGATCCGTGGGCGCTCCCCGTCGCGGGCGGCGGTTCGCGACCGGTGGAGCTCCTCTTCTGGCTCGAGCCGGAAGGACCGCCGTCGACGTGGGCCGCAGCGCTTCCCCCGAGCCTCGGCGCAACCGGCAACTTCGTGGATCTCGTCGATCGGGCGCGCGCGCTCGGTCCATTCATCGCGCCGCTCCGTGACGCGCTCGCATTCATCGACGTCGGAGGGACAGGCGCCGCGCTCGAGACGCTCGCGACTCTGCTGTCGTCGAGCGACGGAGTCGTGCCGCTCAGCTCGCAGATTCCGACCGGCGGGACGTGGACGTCAGGTACGCCGCTGACCTGTGCGCATCACAAGCAGCCGTCGGATTCGTCGGCGATTTCGCAAATCCTCGCGCAGCTCAACGTTCTCAACCCGCCAGTTGGTCAGCGCGCCGTCCTCCTGGTCGGTCCCGCCTTCGCGGATCGCACCGCATGGAGCGCGTTTCTCGGCCAGGCAGAAGCGCAACGCCCGGGCAGCACGAAGCCGGACGCACATTTCGATCTGCGCATCCCCAATGCCGATCCGCTGAACATCGATCTCGCGCCGGTCACGACGATCGCTGACTACTACACCGCCGATCTGCAGGACAGCGGCGTCGGCAACCTCGTCATGCTGAGCGGTCAGATCGGGCGCGTCGTCGATCGCATTCGACAGCTTCGACCGGGCGTCAAAGTGACGCTCGTCGCACACTCGACGGCCGGCGTGGCGGCACGCGCCTACACGGCTGCGAACCCCACGAAAGTACAGGGACTCATCACGCTCGGCACGCCGCACGCTGGCGCGCCGCTCACGGTGCTGCGCGATCAGCCGCTCGCCGATGCAGTACGGCTGCTCGATCGTCTGGCGCTGCCGCTCGCTGCCGGAGCCATCAAAGACTCGCTCGAGCACCTGAAGCAGGCGCTCGACGGATTCCTGCCGCCGATTGGTCCGGGACAGCCGCCGCGGCCGCGTCCTTATCCCATTGGCAGCTTTGCGGGCACCGATTCCACCGACACCGCGGGCGTACCCGCCTTCGCGCTCGGCGGCACGATGGCCGGCGATCTGTTCGCCACGGTCAAAGCCGCGCTGGTGTCCAACGCGACGACGGCAGCGGGCGCCGCACGGCCGACACCGACGCACGTGGGCATCGGCATTCGCGGCAGGCTGCCGTTCCCGGACTCGAGTCCGGGCGAGATCGCCGTGAACGGAACCGTGCGCGTCGACGCGTTCCGCGTCGCGCTCCATGGCGGCGCACCGGCTCCGCCGCATCCGCTCCACGCGATCACAGTCAACGCGGAGCTTCGCCGCCTTGGCGGGTGGCTCGTCGGCGCTCCGTTCTCGTTCAACGAAGACGAGGCGCCGCTCATCGACACGCGCGTGCGGTGGGCCGAGCTCGGCGTCGTCATTTCGACCAACGGCGGGTTGCACGTCACGCCCAGCCTGCGCGTGCACGACATTTCATTCCACAGCGACACGACGCCGCTCGCGCAACTCGGCGACGCGATTGCCGAGCCGCTTCTGGGAGAAGTGATTCGCGCCCTGAACGGTCCGTCGGTCGGTCCCGCTCCCGCTGCGCTGCTCGATGCATTCGCGGCACTCGGACTCGCGGTACCCGATGCGGTGACCGGCGGTCTCGGGCTCTCGTCTGACGCCTTCGCCGCCGTACAAGTCGACGCACCCGGCTATCTCGAACCCAAGCTGCTCGCGGCGTTGAATCTGCCGCAGGGGTTTCTCGGGATCAGTGGACCGACTGGCGGTCCATGGAAGCTGCCGATCGGAACCGGCGCCATCGAGCTCTATCTCGCGAAGGATCCCGGCTGGCGTGCCGGCGTCAGAACCACCGCCGACGCCGCTCTCACGCTCGGTGGCGGCATCGCAGCCACTCTCGACGCGAGCCTGGCGATCCCGGCGATGACCGGATCGCTCGACGTCGATCTGTCGTACGGCGGGTTGTCGTTGAGCCGATCGCAATCCACCGGATCGATCACTCTGAGCCTGTTGCCGTGGATCGACTCGCTGCCGATCTCGCCGTTCCCGTCGCCGGCTGTTCTCACCTCGACGTTCAGTGCCGCACTGCCGCGCATCATGCTCTCGAGCGTCGTGAGCGCACTCGTCGAGCCGACGCTCGGTCCGCTCTTCAAGGTCGGACCGATCGATCAATTCCTCGCTTCGCCCGGCGGATCGTTTACGAGTTCGCGATCGCTCGGCAACGGCAGCACGCTCGACAGCGCGAAGATCAACCAGCTGCTTCAGGTCATCGCCGCAGCGGCCGGCTCTCCGCCCGGTCCCGGCCTCGGCCTTCCGACCGGCATACGCGTCACCGCGTCGGGGACCGGCACTATCACGCTTCGCGTCGCGACGACCACGGCGATCGCGGGCGTCCTCGACTTCGAGCTCGACGCGAACATCGATCCGCTCCTGCACGTGACGCCGGCGGGCACGATCACGCTGCACCTCCCGCTGCCGGGCGTCTGGGGCAATAGCACGATCACCTTCGGACTCTCGGCGCAAGGCGTCACGCTCGTCGTCAATCCAACCGGCTCGGCCCCGATCCAGCTGCTGCCGACGTTCAGCGGTCTTGGCGCGCTCTCCGGCGCCGCGCAGGCGCTGCTCCCCGCAGTCCTCGACGCCATCGTCAACGCCTTTGGAGGACCGCCGCCCAAGCTCGTCGAGCTGAGCGTCAATCTCGCCAAGGCGCTGGACCTCGCCGATGCCGGCGGAAGCTTCCAGGCGCGCGCCAACAACTGGAAAGGCGTCCTCGCGGGCAACTGGCTCACATCGCGCGACGCGGGCGTCCGCTCGGCGGCGGCGACTGCCTTCGTCGCGCTGTTCAACGATGCCGCGTCACCGCTCAACGGCGCGATTCCCGGCACGATCGGCAAGACCGATGGTCTCGTCACGTGGACGATCTCGCCGGGAACGGGAACCATCACGATCGCCGCCGGCTGGGACGCGTCCGGTCCGTCGGTGTTGATCCAACTCGCAGGCGTCAAGGTCGCGACAGGTCCGCTGCGTCTCACCTTCAAGGGCGGATTCGCGAACAACGCCATCAACGCCGAAGCGCGTCTCGGTTTCTCGCTGCAATCGAGCATCGGCGTCAGCGTGGAACCGCAGCTTGCGGCGGTGTTCAACGGGACGTCGTTCGAGGTCGATCTCCTGCCGCTCGGCGCCGCCGGTGCCAGCGCGGTCGACATCGAGCTCCTTCCGTCGCCAGCCGTGCACATCTCGAGCAGCGGGCCGACCGAGTTCCTCCAACAGTGGGTGCTGCCTGTCGTCAGCGACCTCCTCCTGCACGAGGCCTCGGCGAAACTGAACACCGCCATCTGGACCGGCGGTCCGACGCTGCGTGCGATCCTCAAGAGCGCCGGGATCATCGACAACGCCGATCACCTGCTGCATCCGACGATCGAGCAGATGGTGCTCGGCCTCCTGAAGGGTGTCGCGACCAACGTCGCGATCCCGATCACGCCGACGCTCAAGCTGTCGCTCGTCGACGAGATCCCGACGAGCGGCGGCGCCAAGCGACTCGGCGTGCGAATCCGCGGTCACCAGGAATTCAAGGCCGGCCAGATCGAAGTCGGGATGTTGTTCGGCGAACCGGCGACCTGGATCACCGACTCGACCAAGGGGGTGACGCTCTACCTTCTCAACAGCACCGGTGGGTTCACCCTCAACCCGCTGCTCGAAGTCACCGGACTCGGTGTCTCGCTGCGCGGCGCAGGTGGATCGCCGTTGATCAACACCTCAGTGCTGCGTCTCGGCGGCGGCGCCGGCTATGTGTTCTTCACCCTGAACTTCAGCGGCAGCGTCTCGCTGACCAACTTCGGCGCCGGCGTCGAGCTCGACGAGTTCGGGATCCCGCTCGGTCAGGCGCTCGGCGGCAACACCGGCGGCGACAATCCAGTCGCGGCGAGCCTGCTCCAATCCGATAGCAGCGGCGATCCCAACCCGGTGAATCCGGCGATCAACGTCGTCTTCGCGTACCGAAACAACACGGTGATCTTTGAGATCGCCGGCGCACAGGGCGCGCTGTGGATTGGAGTGCGGCGCGCCTTCGGTCCGATCTACATCGAGCAGATCGGCATCGAGCCGCGCGAGGCGAAATCGAAGGTCGCGCTCCTCGTCGACGGCAGCGTGCAGGTCAACGGCCTCACCGTCGGCGTCGACGATCTGAGCGTCGTCATTCCGCTCAAGAAGCTGACCAGTCCCGGCGACTGGACGCTCGATCTGCGCGGCCTCGCAGTCGGCTACAAGGGCGAAGGCATTGCGGTTGCCGGCGGCCTGGTCAAGAACCCCGGACCGCCGATCCAGTACGACGGCATGCTGCAAGTGGACATCGCCGGCCGTGGCTTCACGGCAGTCGGGTCGTACGCGCGTCCCACGGACGCGATGGGCGAGTACACGTCGCTCTTCATTTTCGTCTCGCTGCCGATCACGCTCGGCGGGCCGCCGGCGTTCTTCGTCACCGGTCTCGGCGGCGGCGCCGGCTACAACCGGCAGCTGCTCGTGCCGGTGAACGTCACCGACGTGCCCGGCTTCCTGCTGGTCGCCGCGATCGACAACCCGAGCTTCGCCAACGATCCGATGCGCGCGCTCCGCGACATGGCGCTGTCGATTCCGCCCAAGCGCGGCGCCTTCTGGCTCGCGGCCGGCGTCCGGTTCACGTCGTTCGTGATCGTGCAGAGCACGGCGGTGATCTACGTCGCCGTCGATCGCGGCTTCGAGATCGGCATTCTCGGCGTCAGCCGGATGGCGCTGCCGACGGCATCCTTTGCGATTGCGCAGGTGGAGCTCGCGCTGAAGGCGCGCTTCAACAGCGTCGAAGGCATTCTCTCGATCCAGGCGCAGCTCACCGACAACTCCTATCTGTTCCACCCGTCGTGTCAACTCACCGGCGGATTCGCGTTCTTCGTGTGGTTCCCGCGCGGCCAGTTCGTGCTGACGATCGGCGGCTACCACCCGGCGTTCCAGAAGCCGCCCGAGTTTCCGGACGTTCCGCGCCTCGGCTTCCGCTGGACGATGGGACCGGTCTCGATCAAGGGGGAGGCGTACTTCGCGCTGACGAACACGTGCGTGATGGCGGGCGGCCGTCTCGAGGCCGTCTACAGTCTCGGCCCGATCCGCGCGTGGTTCATCGCGTGGGCCGACTTCCTCGTCTCATGGGATCCGTTCCACTACGACATTTCGATCGGCCTGCAGGTCGGCGTGCGCGTCGAGTTCGAAGTCTGCTTCATCGGCTGCGCGACGATCCGGCTCGGATTCACCCTCGGCGCGTCGGTCCACATCATCGGGCCGCCGCTCTATGCCGAAGTCAAAGTCGACGCGTACATCGCGACGATCACCGTGCACTTCGGCGACAAGCCGCAGTCGACGCCGGTGTACATCACCGACTTCAACGTCTTCAAGACGAAGTACCTCACCGCGGGCGACGCCAACGGCAAAGCCGTCAGCATGCGCGTCGCGCAGGGCCTGCTGCCGCCGGATCCGCCCGGTGCCCAGCCGCTGCCGGGCACCACGGATCAACCCTGGAAGCTCGGGATCGAATTCGCGTTCACCACCGAGACGCGGATGCCGGCATCGAAGTTCTCCAGCTTCCTCGCCGGCGAGAGCAACGCCAGCGGCGGCCCGGTGCTCGATCTCGCGCCGATGGACGAGCTCAACGTCGTGAGCAATCACGACGTGCGGATCACGCGCAAAGGCGACGGCTCGACGCCGCCGATGGACGCGCAGCATTTCGCGATTCAGCAGGTCTCGGCGCTCTTCCCCGAGGCGACGTGGCACTGGACCGATCCCAACAAGCAGAAGGCTGCGGCGAACACGATCGAGGCGCTCGGCGGTCTCACCATCGTCGGCAGCGCATTCCTCCAGGGCCAAACGCAACTCATTCAGATCGCCGGTCACGTGGACGACGACCCGAGTCTGGCCAAACCGCTGCCGTTTGCGACCAACACTCCGCAGCGCGTCGGCGTCCTGCAAACGATCGGCACGCAGGCCGAGACGCTGGCCGTGGCCATCGCCGGCGCGACGAGCGCGAAGATGCTGGCGGCCGCCGAAGCGGTGCTGACGTCCGGCGGCCTGTTCGCTGAAGCGCGGAAAGACGCCGGCATCCCCGTCAACGGACTCACACCGCTGACCACGCAAACGCTGCGACGCTACCGTTCGTCACCGCCGCTCGTCGCTCCGTTGAGCACAGGCCTCACGATGAAGCCGGTTGGATTGGCTGCGCCGCCGGTGGTGACGCGCATCGGTGAAACCTCGCCGGTCGGTCTCGGGCGCCCGCGCCTGAAGGCGGTACTGCGTCGAAAGACGCAGGTGTCCGACGACGCGCCGATCGCTCTGCACACGAGCGTGACGCGAGTGGTCACGACCGGGATCGGCCGAACGTCGCCGCCGAAGCCGCTGCCACAGACCGGCGCTCGCCTCCAACGCGTGCCCGCTCGACGCGCACCGCGTCCAACGGACACGGCCTTGGGTCATCGAACGCTGCATCATCCGGACCTCGCCGTGCTGGCCGGACCGGCGCATGTCGCCTCGTTCGAGAAGGCCGTCGATCAAGTGCAGCGCGACGGTGTCGTGCTTCCGGCAGGCACGACGCACGTGTGGGACCTGCCGCCGGCGAAAATCACTCGCGCGATCGCCATCCGCGGGAACGCCGGTGCGCGCGTGGTCTTCCTCAATCGCGCGGGGCGCGTCGTGTCCGACACTGAGTTGATCGCGACGAAGGAAGTGACGCTCACGATCCCGGCAGACGCCGAGGCCGTTGCCGTCGCATGTCTTGGCGCCGTGCCGGCCGGCGTCAACGTGAAGCCGGCTCTTGGCGCGGTGACGTTCGGGTTCGCGCCTTCCGGCGGTGCTCCGGCCGCCGGCTGGCAGACTGGCAACGCCGGCGACATGGTGAGCGCGAGCACGATCCTCGCGCGCGGGGCGACGTTGCGGTTGCCGCGCCCGCACACATCGCTCCACAAGAATCAGAAGGTCAGCGAGGAGGTCGTGAGCTTCCACGACGTCGTCCGCGATCAGGTTGGCACTGAGACGCGACTGCCGCTCGGCGTGACCGTCGTCGCCGTGCTGCTCGATGGACAGGACGTCACCGCCGCGGCCGATGGCGATCTGGCGATCGCCACCGACGGGGCGCAGCTCGCGACGCCTCCGATACCGGTCGGCGGAGGCCGGCGGCGGATGTTGCTCTACGACGTCGTCAAGCGCGACACCGCCGCCGATCGCCTGTCGATCTCGGTCGGCAGCAGCCAAGGATGGCGAGTCGCTGGCGTGGTCGGGTTGACCGGCCGCGCCATCGAGTGGGCGAATCGCTTCCACGGCGAGGTTCCCGAACATCTCGTGCTCGACGGACCGCTCACGCCCGACGGCAGCGTCGTCGTGCGCCTGATTGATCAGACACCGACGCCAACGCCGACCCCGGCGCCTCGCGTTCCGCCGACGCCGGCGCCGCGCATTCCGGGGCTGCCGACGGCCAGCACGGCGCCGAAAACACCGAGCGACGAGCCGACCGCGCCGACTCGACGGGCACGCAAATCTCCAAGGAGGAAAGGCTGATGCCGCAGAACCTGCAACCGCCGCCGCAAGGCGCGATGTACATGTTCGACTACGCGACGCCGCCGCTGCAGCCGGACAGCTACAAGCTGGCGGTGCAAACCGACGTGCGCTTCGACGGCAACAGCCATCCGCTGGACGACGCGCGGTATTTCGACATCGTCGGTCCGCGCTTTTCGCTGCCCGCGAGCGACGTCGCCGGCGTCTTCCCGCCGCGCAACGCGCAGGGACCGTTCGAGGACGCGCTCGCGCAGATCGCCATCAAGCGCCGGACGCTGCCGTGGGAACGCACGCTCGACAAAACGAATCTGATCGGCGCGCCGACCTCGCCGGGTCTGCCGGCGCAGTACCCGATGCCATGGCTGGCGCTCCTGCTCTTCGAGGAAGGCGAGTACACCCTGCTCGAGAACGTGCCGCTCGAGAACGTCGTGCCGGCGGCTGTCTTCACGCGACTGGGTCAGCCGGCGAACGTGCTGTGCACGGCCGTCGAAGCGAACAAGTCGCTCGTGACCGAGATCATGCCGTCGAAGGAAGAACTGGCGCTGTTGTCACACGTGCGCTGGGTGAACATCGACGATCGCGAATTGAACGTCGAAGGCAGCGACGGATGGTTTTCCGTCGTCGTCGCCAGCCGTCTGCCATCGCGCGGCGCGAAATGCCGCGCCTGTCTGGTGTCGCTCGAAGAGCGGACCGATCTGGTGCAGAAGGATCCGCCGCCGTCGTTTGTCCCGATCATCATCGTCCCGATTACCAGAGACGTGACCTTCCGCGACGTGCAGTTCCGCGAGGCCGAACGCCACAAAGTGGTCGAGCGGCGCGTCGATCCTCATGTCGGCCGCCTCACCGTCGCCAAGCCGGTCAAGACCCGGCTCGTCGTCCTGCACTCGTGGCAATTCACGAGCTCGGGTCCCGGCACCTTCTTCACGCTGATGCAGGGGCTCGACGTCGGGATGATCGGCAAGGTGAAGAAAGAGGGCGAGCCGGCGTTGACCGACACCGCGCATCTGCGCCTGGACCTGCAGGACCGCGGCGGGGAAAAGGAGATCGCGTGGTATCGCGGACCGCTCGTGCCGTTCGAATTGACACGCGATCCGCTGGGTCCGTATCACAGCGCCGATCAAGCGCGCCGCGCGACGCCGGAGACCGGCGCCGAGGACGTCTCGTACGCGGCGGCGTTCGAAGTCGGGCGTCTGCTCGCCGCATCGGACGCACGGCTCGCGCAGGAACTGATGCGATGGCGACGCGAGGCCTACAAGCAGTCGGGGCGCCTCGACATCGTGGCGGATGTCAACGCCGCGTTTCAGCTCGATCTGCCGGTCGCGGCCGCCGAACAGGCGCACGCGCCGCTCGTGCCGATCCTCGCCACCGCGGCGCTCGAGAAGATCGTCTCGAACCCCGGTCCGATTGCCGATCGCTACGGCATCGTCGCCGCGAGCAAGGCGGTCGGGATGAATCCGGAGATCGTGCAATCCGTCTACGGCCTCGGGTCGCTTCAAGAGGCGCAGGCGCTTCTCGGCGGCGATCCGGCGACGCTCGGCGCGGAAGTGGCGACGCCAAAAATGACCCCGCGGCCCAACGTGACGCTCGATTCGGTACTGGCCGACACCGCCAGCCTCGACGTGCTGACGCAGGCCCGCGATCGCGCGATTGAAAACGTCAAGACGAAGCTGGGAGGCTAGCGATGAGACCGGCCTGGGTCACGGACAAATCGAATCTGCGGCTGCGCATGCGGACCAAGGCGCAGGTGGATTCCTCCCTTCCGGAAGCGGAGATGCCGGCCTACATGGAGTCGTTCCTCGCGCACCTGCGCCTCCTCGTCGGTGTGCCGTTCGACTACCTCGTTCCCGACTCGCGGCTCCTGCCCGACGAGTCGATCCGCTTCTTCTATCTCGATCGCTCGTGGACCGATCGGCTGGTGGACGGCGCGATTGCCGTCGGCAAGACGGGCACGCGCGAGCAGGCGCACCATCACGCGCATGCGCCAGCGGTCAAGCAACAGCTCGATCTGACGGAGCGCGGGGTGCGCGATCTGCAGCGCGCGCGCGTCACCTTCGACTTCCTCCGCACGCATCCGCGTAGCGGCGCCGGCCACACGATCACCGGGTTCCTGCTGCGCTCCGCCGCCGTCAGCGGCTGGCCGCACATGGACGTCCGCGCCTTCGACAAAGTGCTGCCCGTGCCGGTCGACATGGCCGACGCGAAGACGCACGAGCTGCGCACGCTGCGGCTGGAGCGGCTCTCGCCTTCCGTGCTGCTCGCATTGTTCGAGGGCGTCCCGAAACTCGTCTGGTGCGAGGAACCGCACCATGGGATTCAGTTCGGGGTCCACGAAGTCAACGGGAAGTTCACGATCTTCCGCCGCGACGCGCAGGCCAACAAGATTCTCGCCTCCCAGGACATCGATGTCCCGATGCGCGCGTCGGGCCATCGCGTCATCGCGATTCGCGACTTGCAGAAGAACCTCCAGAAAGCCAAGACCGACGGTCAGACGGAGATGCCGACGCAGGACGGCAGCGCCGATCTCGCCATCGAGCTGCTGCAGCTTCCCTGGCGGCAGCGCTTTCAGGGGCAAGGGGGACGTCCGCAGTTCACCGGCATCGGCGCGTTCGTGCCGATGCTGATCGTGGCGCCGAAGATCACGCAGGACGAGATGCAGGTGCTCGTGAAGGGACTAGTGAAATGAATCCCGCCGACAACTTGTTCGCACTGGCCGCGGCCCACGGGGTCACGCAGCGGACGATCAACACGTGGTACGACGCGCTGCCGCGAACGCCGCGCGTCCTCGTGCCCATCCATCTGGAAGTCCTGATGGTGCGCCAGGCCGGTGGCCAGTGGGCGCGCTGCGGCATGGATGCGCCGCCGGCGCAAGGCGATCCGGTCGACACGAAGACTCTGCTTCCGCCGCCGTTCACCAATCTGTCCGGGCCGCGGCCGAGGGGCGCCTATCTCCATTGGGCGCTGCCCGACGCGCTCAGCCACGGCGAACAGACGCAGGTCAAGCAAAACGACGGCACGCTGCTGTCCGAGACGAAGTTCCCCGTGATCCCGGATCGATGGCTCGTGCTGCGACTGCATCCGTCGGCGAAAGCCGGCCGGCGCACGGTGCGCGGATGGGTTCTGAAGGCGCACGATCCGAAGCCGCAGCCAATCGATCTCGACACCTTCAAGGAAACCGGCGCGCCGGCAGCGGGGATCAAGAAGCCGCTCACGGTGCTCGGCCACGGCGACGTCGGCTGGTCCGCGTACTTCGACAACGTTGTCAATCGCATGGCGTTCTACGACAGCCTTCAGGACGTCAGCGTCGGACCGCTGGCGTACCTCGTGTGCGGCTGGTACTCCGACTCCTCGCAGGATCCGCTCGGCGACACCACGATCCGATCGCTGACCGACTTCTTCGCCAAGATGAACGAATACCGTTGGGAGATTCCCGACAAGGATCTCCACCAGGTCCAAAGGAAGGGCGTGGCTCGCCTGGTGTCGCTGGAGAAGGCCGGGTTGATGACGAGGATGAGCGTGCAGGATCAGTTGAGGAACCTGGCGCCGTTCGACGAACGTCCGATCCGGATCAAACAACCGGGCACGACACCCCCCGGCCCTCCGTACGAAACCGATGGCGCGTGGTGGCCCAAGCTCACGCTCTGCCACGGCTCCGTCGTCGGGATCGGGTGGCCCGGCATCGGCTGGCCCGGAAACGAGAAAGGAACGCTTTCAGGTGAGGAAGGTGGACCGCCGTCGGCGGCCACCGTGAAAGTCGGCGTCGGCAACACGATCGCCGAGACGCTCGCCGCGCTCGTGGCGGTGAACACGAACTCTCCGCAAGAGGCTCGCGTTCTCGAGGCGTTCCAGCTCGGCGTCCTCCCGGAGTTGAACGAGGCGGACGGTCGCGCGCGCATCGACGCGGCGCTCCACTCGACGACGTTTGGATCGTTTCCTGGCGGCGAAGTCACCGACCGCGTGTTCCGTCCGCCGTCAGGACCGGCGCCGACGTCGCCGAAAGATCCGCCGAAGCCCGGTCTCGGCGTCTTCGATCGGTTTCATCGGCCGACTCGGACCGGCAAAGACCGGGTGACGATCGGCAAGACATCGCCGACCCGACAGAAGACGTCGATCTCGCACGACATCGATGCGCAGGTCTTTCAGGCGCGATCGCTCAAGGAGGAGACGACGATTGGTGTCGGCAAGATCGGCCGCGTCATCGACAGGGTCGCGCCTTCGTTCGAAGAGCCGTTCGTTCCCGGTCATTGGGAAGACGTCCAACGGGCGTTGCCGCGCTTCTTTCATCCAGCCGATCCAGTGGTCGTGCTGCAAGGACTGAAACGCTCGTTCCAGTACGGCGACGATGGGAAGCATACGGTCGACGGGAGGCTGCAATGCCGTCTCACCGGCACGTGTACGAAGGAATACGTCCGGTGGGACGGCGACATCGCGCTGCCCGCGATCTATCCGGACGACATTCTCGACCGCGGCGTCGACAACGGCAGCGTGCCGCACGAATGCGATGAACTGCTCGGCGAGGTGGCGCTGCTCGATCCCGGTTCGTCCGCGCCGGTCGTGCAGTCTGCGACGAAGGGCACGCCGATCAACCCCACGCAGTTCGCCGCAAACGTCCAGCATGTGATGGTGGACCAGACCTCCTGGTGGGCGACGCGAGATCCGCGTGCGGACCATTCGCGCCTCGTGACCAGGTCGAGTTATGGCGGCAGGCTTCCCGCGCCGCTCGCGGTCTCGCCGCCGGTGTGGCCGTGGAGCCCGCTGCACCTGGAATGGCGCGTCCAGTTCATTCCGTCGCCCGGCGGCCACGACGATTGGGACCTCGGCGAAGTCGACTACAACGAAAGCGTGCCGAAGCTGCCGCCGGCCGCCAATCCCGCGGGTGTGATCAGCGTCGAGGGACGTTCGACGCTGTCGGCCGGCGGGGCCAAGACGCTCGCCGAGGCGGTGCGCAAAACGCTCGATCAGATCGCGTCCGCCGGCGGCTCGGCGAAGCTGCCGTCGAAGTACGTCGAGCAGCACGCGTCCGAGATTGCCGGCAAGCTGCTGGGACGCGTGTCGAACATGCTGGTGAAGACCGGCATCAACGCCGGCGGCGTCGATCGATCCGCGCTCGAAGACATCGCGACCGCACTCGAGAGCATGGACACGTTGTCGGCAGGACTCGACGGCATCAACACGGCGCTGCGCGGCGGACTGGTGGGAGACGGTTCGACCAAGCAGCCGGATGGCGCGCCGATTCCGTCGCCGTTTCACGTGTTGCGCTCGGGGTTCATGCGCATTCTCCGCCTGCGCCTCGTCGACTGCTTCGGTCAGTTCGTCGATCTCGCCGGCTCGGGACCGTCGGCGAACGCCGATCCGAACCGGATCATCCGCAGCCTGCCGCTCGACGTGACGAGCCGGAAGGAACTGCTGGCGATGCCGCCTCGCTTCACGTCGCCGGCGCGGCTGTGGCTGCGCTTCATGGACGCCGGAGGCAAAGACGCAGAGGCGCGGCTCGGTACCGACCAGTCGCCGTCCGTGACTCCCGTGTGCGGCTACCTGATGCCGAATCATCTGGACAACGCGCTCCTCTTCTACGCGGAGGACGCATCGGATCGCGGCGTCGTGCGCCTTCCCTTCGACAGCGACGTCGTGTGGGAGGACGCGCCGGGCCGGCCCTCGACGGTAGGACAGTCGCCATCGCTCGCCATTCCCAGTCCGTTTCTCGCCGGCATCGCCAGCGGCCTTCTGCAGTGGGGCATCGTCGACGCCGGGTTCCTCGCGGGACCCGACACGGCGCTCGAAGCGCTGATGCGCGTCATCGACTCGACGCTGTGGTCGGTCGATCCGTACGCGCATCAGGGCGAGGATCATCTTGCGCTGCTCATCGGCCACGCCGTGGTGGTCTTGCGAGCGGTGATGAGGCTCGAGGTCGACGAGCCCGTGGATCCGCAGACTGCAAATCTGAAGAAAGTGCCGATCCGCCTCGGATCGCTCACCCAGTGGCAGGATGGTTTGTTCGGCTTCTTCCTCAACGACGATTACATGAAGTTCTATGGCGCGCCGGCAGCGGCGCGCCTGGCGCGCGAAGTCGGTCCGCATCGCGGCTTCCTGCAGCAGGCCAACGCGGTCGCGGGGTTCTACAACACGTTCGGCAACGACATCGACGCGCAGGGCAACAACGGCGCGACTCCGGTCGTGCATCCGTTTGTCGACACCTCCGGCGTGCTGCTGGTGCAGCCGGGCCAGGATTACCGGCTCACGCTGCTCGTCGAGCCTCACGCGCTCGTCTACGGCACGTCGGGCATCCTTCCGCGCAAGGACATCGGTATGCGGCGCGAGTGGGTGAAGGACGCGCTCTCCAAGCTGTCGCCCACCTTCCGGTTCGGTCCGGTGCTGATCGACGCGAAGAAGATCCGCATGCCGATTCCGCACGACATCAACGGCACGTGGAGCTGGGATCACCGCATCGACGTGACGACGTGGGCGAACGATCCGGTGACTCACGCGACACACGACGCGCTGCTGCCGCCGGATCCGCCGACCGGCAGCGAGGGCTGGCTGCGCCTCACTCCCCCGCAGCCGGAACAGGAATCGTAAGCCATGGCGTGGGTACCGCTTGGTCCGGCGTGCATCCCCAACGGGCAGCTTGGCTACGACAGCACCGGGCGTGGCCCGGTTGCCGGCCGCGTCACCTGTCTGGCCCTCAGTCCCGCCGATCCCGACAACACGATCTACATCGGCACCGCCAACGGCGGCGTGTGGCGCAGCACCGACGTCGGCAAGACATGGACGCCGCTGATGGACGACAAGGTGTCGTTGAGCATCGGCGCCATGCAGTTCCATCCAGCGGATCCGAATCTGCTCTACATCGCGACCGGCGAGGGGAACCGCGGCGGTGAGACGTTCTTCGGCAACGGCCTGATGATCCACAACACGTCAGCGGACACGTGGTCGCTGCGCATTCAGGCTCCGCTGCAGAAGATGCGCTGTTCGCAGATGGCGATGATGGGCAGCGGCGCGAGCACGCGGATCCTGCTGGCGACGGCGGCTGGCGTCATCGAGTCAGTTGACGATGGCCTGAACTTCAATCCCGTGCTCGTGGCTGGTTCGAAAGCCCCCAGCGGTCTGATGAGCGGCCTGCTCCTGGTACCTGCGCACGATGCGCAACCCGAGCGGCTGTACGTGGCGGTGCGCGGGGACGGTCTGTACATTCGCGCCGGCGCCGGCGCGTTCACCCAGGTGCCTCAGGGCGTCCCTGGCGGTCTCCCCAATACGAACGTCGACAACGTGATCGTCGCGGTCGCGCCGAGCGACCCGAGCATCGTCTACGCGGCGCTCGGCAACGGCGACGCGGCGCTGATCGGCATCTTCCGCTCCACCGACTACGGCGGGAGCTGGACGCCGGTCACGCATCCGTCGCCGGACGTGAAGCAGACGTTCTACAACTTCGTGCTCGCCGTGCATCCGACCGATCCGGCGACGCTGTACTTCTGTGAGACGCGGGTCTGGAAATCAACCAACAGCGGCCAGAGCTGGGAGAAGATCAACGAGCCGCGCAACGGCACGCCCGGCATCCACGCCGATCAGCACGCGCTGCTGATTCATCCGACCCAGCCGCAGCGTCTCTGGGCAGGCAACGACGGCGGCGTGTGGTATTCGGAGAATAGCGGCGACACCTGGACGCACCGCAACCGCGGGCTGCAGATCAATCAGTACTATTCGCTCGCAAATCATCCAACCGAGACCGTCGTGCTCGTCGGGGCGCAGGACAACGGCACGCAGCGCTGCGAGGGAACGCCGGCGTGGAACCTGGTCGGATTCGGGGACGGCTTCTTCGTGGCGATCGACCAGGCCGATCCGCGCTACTGGTATCGCAGCTACGTCTTCCAGCCTGATGCCGCCAGCAGTGAGCTCGACGCGATTTTTCGATCCGATAAGGCGGGCGACGTCGATTCGTTCACCCGCATCGTGAGCGGGATCGGCGCCGACGACACGACCGATCGCGATCCGTTCTACGTACCGTTCGTCATCGATCCGGGCCAGACCAACGTGCTCTATCTCGGCACGTCGAAGTTGTATCGCACCGAGAACCGCGGCGATCGGTGGGCCGCCGTCAAGCAGATGGACGGCACCGATTTCACCACCGGCAACGTTCGCGCGAACGCGATCTCGGCGATCGAGGTGAACCCCAAGAATTCGAACGAGGTCTACGTCGGCACCAGCGACGGTCGCGTGTTCCATCTCGTGCGTCAGAACGACGGCAAGTACCAGGTCAACCCGCGCAACGGACCGTTCGGCGGCCAATTGATCGGCGACATCGCCGTGCCGACGACGCCGGGAAACGATCCAGCGTCGACGAAGGTGTACGTCGGCGTCGGATCGCCGAGAGACGCCGGTCAGGCGCCGCCTTCGATCGCCAGCGGCCGGATTTTCTTCAGCGACAACCAGGGAGCAGCGTGGCAGAACCGCGGGAGCGTGCAGCTGAATCTCACGATTCAAGGCTTTCTCCTCGACCATCGCGAGAATCCGGTCAACGCGATCATGACCGACCTTTCGCATCCGACGCACGTCTACATCGGATGTCAGCCGGGCGTGTTCAAGAGCACCGACGAAGGCGCCAACTGGACGGCCTTCAACGAGGGATTGCCGAACACGGCGATTGACGATCTCCAGCTCCACGACGGCCGACGTCTGCTGCGCGCCGCCACCAGCGGCCGCGGCGTGTGGGAGATTCCGATCGATGCGCCGCCGACTCCCGATACCGTGCGCGTTCACGTACGCGACAGTCTGGTGGACGCCAGCACTCAACCGACGCCACCGACGGCGCCGAACCCGATCGCACCGGGCGAGGAGGTGAAGGCGTTCGACTCGGTCGATCTGAAAGTCGACACGCCGTTTCCCGTGTTCGGCGGTTTCCAGACGCCGGCGAGCACGTTCGACTACACCGAGAACGGCGCGGCCGACTTCATTGCCTTCCGGCAATTCAGCGACGACAGCCCGCGCTCGTCGAAGACGTCGCGCGTGTACGTGCAGGTGCACAGCCGCGGGCCCGCGGAGGCGATCGGCGTCTCGGTCCGCGTATTCGCCGCGAAAAAAACCAACGGCAGCTTTCCGCAGCTCGACGCGAATTTCTGGACGGAGGTCTTCAACGGTTCGGCCGACGATTTCGCCACCTGGAAACCGATCGGCGTCACCCAACAGATCACGAATATCCCAGCGGGACAGCCCGCCGTCACGAGTTGGGATTGGGAGCACGACTTCGACCACGGTGACACGCTTGGACTGCTCACGGTGGTCGCCGCGCTGGGCGACCCGGTCACGGAAGTCAGCCTGGATACCGAGCAGGTCGCCCGCTCCAACAGGCACCTGGCGCTCAAGGAAGTCAGCGTCGGACTGCCGGATGCATTCTTCGTCGTCCTCGGCGTCCTGCTCGTCGTCGGTGTGGCCGCGGCCGTCGGCGGCGGCATCGCCGCGGCGACGTAGGCCGGGCAATCACCAACGAACTCGGCGCGGCAGACCGGGCTTCGTGCGGTACGTTCGCATCTCGATGATCGTGGTCCGTTCTCGTTTCACTGATTACGGACGCTCGGTCCTGCCGCTCGCCGAATCCGTCCGCCTCTGGGGGCGAGGTCACATCGAGCGGTTTGCCGCACGGTTTTAACCGCGAAGGCGAGTGCCGCGCTCGCTGGCACGCCCGCGGCACGTAAGGAGTTCGTCAGCGCGCATCAACGCCTTGACTCTTTGCCGGCCTCACTGCTACGTTCCGCGGTCCAACCCAAACCGTCTCAAATGACGGACCCACACGCCATCGACTGTTCGAGAGGTGGTGCCTATGTCAGCTCCGAAGCTTCGCAGAGTATTGCTGGCGACAGGAAGCAGCGTCGTGCTTGCGCTCGGCGTCGTCGAAGCGCAGTTCTGGCCGCAGTGGGCTCTGAACCCTCAGCACACGGGTCAGGTCGGCGTGGCAGGCCAGGCAATCAACAGGATTCTGGCGAGCGTCACGTACGACCCGCTCGTCCCGGATGAATTGGCGGCAAATGACGGAGATCTATTGGCGCACTATCAAGTGCCACTCATCGACAACGATCGCATCTTCATGGAGTTCAAGTCGGGGACCTACAACAAGAACAGATACTCGACCGAGATCTGGGGCGAGAACGGATTCCAGTGGCGGAACGGGCAGCTCGTGCAGCAGTGGAGCTTCACCAGCGACTGGACTGCACCCGGGTCACAGGCGGACTTTTGGGAGCCGGTGTTTCACGGCGTGCTGGCCAATGGATCGATCTATGTGCCGGGCGCGGGTGGCACGTTGTTCAGACTCGATGAGCGGACCGGAGCGGTTCTCGGGCGAATCAACCCGTTCGGCGCCAAGATCGATCCCACGATCATCGTCGCGGGCGTACCCACGGCTGATCAGAGCGGCAACATCTATTACAACGCGATTCAGCAGTTCAACGCCGGAAGCGGCATCAGCTTCTACCAGCACGACATCGTCGATTCGTGGCTCGTCAAGGCGGCACCCGACAACTCTGCTGCGAAGGTGAGCTATTCGATTCTGACTGCCAGGACCGCCACTGGCAGCGATCCGGCGCCGGGCCCAGATGATGCGTGTCTGACAGTTTTCGCGAACAACCAACTGCCATGGCCGCCGAGTCCGACGGCACTTCCGCCCAGCGCGCCGTGCGGCACGATGCGGCCGGCGCTCAACGCGGCTCCTGCGATCGGCGGCGATGGGACCGTCTACACGGTGACGCGCACACATCTGCTCGATGCCATCAACCGCTATGGCGGCATCGCGGCCGTCAATCCCGATCTCACGCCGCAGTGGTGGACGTCGCTGCGGGATCGGTTGAACGACGGGTGCAACAACGATCGCGGCACCTTTCCGGGCGCGCTCCTTCCGGCCAACGGCACACCTGGAGGATGCCGCCTGGGCTCGACGCCCGGCGTCGATCCCGCACAGAACACGCGACCGGGAGCGCGCATCCTCGACGACTCGTCCTCGTCGATCACCGTCGCGCCGGACGGCAGCATTTTGTACGGCGCGTACACCCGCTACGATTTCGCGCGCGGCCACCTGATGCGGTTCGGCGCCGGCGGCCAGTTTCTCGGCTCGTACAACTTTGGGTGGGACTCCACGCCCGCGATCTACCAGCACGACGGTACCTATTCGATCGTGATCAAGGACAACGAGTACGGCGGCGGGCCACAGTTCGGCTCGTATTGCAACGTGGACAGCATCTGTCCGCCACGCCAGAACGGGCCGTTCTTCATCACTCAGTTGAGTCCGAGCCTGACGGTCGAATGGAAGTTCCAGAATACGAACAACCAGAAGTGCACGCGCAACGTGGACGGCACAATCGTCTGCGTGCCGAACACGTCTGGAAACCAGTTTGCGAACGTCGGATTCGAATGGTGCATCAACGCGCCGGTGGTGGACGTGAACGGAGTGGTGTACGCGAACAGTGAAGACGGCAACGTCTACGCCATCAATCAAGGCGGCACGCTGAGGGCGAACATCTTTCTCGACCTCGCGCTCGGCGCGGCGTACACCCCGCTGGCGATCGGGCCGGACGGCAAGATCTACACGGAGAACAAGGGGACCCTGTTCGTCATCGGCAAATGACGTTTCGAGTCGAACCGTATCAACGCAAAGTGCATCTAACCAGCCGAGATGTTCGGTCCGGACGGCACGCCGACGCGCGCCGCAAGCCCGATGGCGTGCGGCGCGCGCAACGTGTCACGCAAGTACGTGCGTGCCGACCCTTGTCGATGTTCTACGGCTTGACGAGGAACAACGGGCCCTGCAAATCAGGAAAATTGCTGGTATTCAACACTTGAATACCGGCGTTGTGCTCACCGTTGAACGGCGTCACATCGGTCGGGCAACCTGCTTTGCCGGCATCGACCGGCGAGTTGAACCAGAGGCCGAGATGGAAGGTGTGGAGCGGGTTCGTCACCGGATTCGTACTCGCATCCGGAAATGCGTTGTTGTGCACGAGCGGCGCCGGCACGGCGCCCTGGGCGACGATGAAGGTCTCTTCGTTGAAGCGGCCGATGAATCGACCATGACCTTCGCCGTTCTCGTTGGTCTCGATGTCACCCTGATACCAGGCCAATCCGAACGGCGCGCCTGGCTTCTGGATGACGAAGAAATCGAACTCGGTGGCGGGCGGAAGGCCACTCACCTTCACGTCCATGACTTCGACAGGACCCCGCGGTTTGATCGTCACGCTCGCGGTGGCGTTGGGCAGGCAACGCGAGGCGACCGGCTTTGCGGCTCGCACCATCGTGAATTCGAATTTCTCGTGGGCAGAGGCGTTCATCGCCACGCTCGCGAGAATGATTGCCGTGCCAACGGCCGTACAGATGGACCCAGGTAGTTTCATACTCATCCCTTTCGAAAAGTGAAGGCATTCTTAACGTCGAGTGATGCCTCACGAATATGGGAGGGACGGGCACGAAACGCTTCAAAGAACGATCGACGGCTGCGCTGAATTCAGATCCGGTCGACCTCCGTCGAGTCTCCGGAGGTCGAGCCGCGATCTGATCACGACTTCGGTTTACGTCTTCTTATCTCACGGCCGCCTGAAAATCTCGTATATCGCGCCATTGGACAGCGACACCACGAAGAGGTTGCCGTTGGGACCGGTTTGAATATCGGTGCCTACACCGAAGTTCGTTCCGAAGAGCAGGCTCTCGCTTTCGGTGATGTCGAACTTCGCGATGTTGTCGGCGACGCGGTCTTCGAGTCGCGGATCGTCGACAACGATTCTCTTGCGATTCTTCGACAGATTGAAATGAAAGATCTGCCCGCCGAGGAGCGTCGGTCTGGCTGCACCCGTGAACATGTCACCGCGATACTGGTCGCCCAGCGCGCGGCTGCTCATGAAGCCGATCGCGGCAGGTGAGACCTCGAACTTCCAACTGAACTCCGGATCGCTGTAGTGCGAGACCGGCTTCTCATCGATCTCCACTTGACCACGGATCTCGCCGCCGGGGAACGCAGTGGTGTGGAGGTTGACGTAGGCGCGGCCCTGTCTCATCCGCTCGACCAGCGCGGCGACCGTGCCGTCGAACCCGGGCCGCTCGATGACATCGTCGTCGGTCAGCCTTCCTTCGGCGATCTCGTCGCCCTCGTCGAAGTCGACGCCGGCCGCATTGAACGGCAGGAGGAACGCGACGACGGGACCGTTCTGTCCGCGCGCGCCGAGATGGATGTGGGCCTGCGTTGCGTTCTCGATGCGTGCCGTTGCCTCGAGCTCGAATCTCAGCCGCCCGCGATGATCCAGCTTGAACTCCGCCTCGGCGCCCGCCGTCGTCATCACGGCGGGGACTTCTTGCGCACCTTCGAGCGTTGCTTCGAATTTGCGGCCGTCCTCGAAAACCATGAACAGCCGCGCGAGCGCTTCTTTGGCGCTGTCGGCGATGTTGGTCGGCGGCCATCTCACCTGCTGCAAGCCGAAGAATTGCGGGCTCGTCTCAATCTGCTTGAATTGCGCGAGACGATCGAGCGGTCCCATGATCTGCACCCAGCCGAGATTGGCGCCTGCCTCCACTCTGTTGATCTCGGTGAAGCTGTCATCGCCATTCTGCGCATCCCATAAATCTCCCGACAACGGATCGAACGCGATGCCGAAGCCGTTGCGGACGCCGTAGGCGAAAACCTTCTGCAGGTTCGCGCCAGCTTCCCCGCCGCGCTGCGCGCCCGCTCTGAAAAACGGATTGTCGTGAGGTGTCGTGCCGTCAGGATTCAGCCGAAGGATCACGCCGGTCAGGTGTGCGTTGTCCGGCTCGGGTCCGCCGAACTGATCGTCGGGAAGGTTGCCCTCGGGAATCGCGGGGCATGGCAGCGCGATGCAGCCCGGACCATCCGGCAGGTTCTGCATCTGGCCGCGCCGTCCGTTGTCGCCCATGAAGATGTAGAGCTTGCCGTCCGGGCCAAAGCGGAGGATGCCGCCGTCGTGATTTCCGCGCTGCACCCCGTTGGTGGCGTCGTTCTGGAACGCACGCAGGTGAATCAAGTTGCGATCGAACGTCAGCGTCATGCCGTCCCACAGGAACCTGTCGACGCGGTTGCCGAGGAGCGGTGTTTGGGCGAGGACCGCGGAATCGGCGCCAGTCGTCGTCTCCGTCCAGAACAGGTAGACGAACGGCATCGACGGGAAATGCGGGTCGAGCGCGATGCCGAGCAGGCCGCGCTCCGACGCGGAGTTCACCGCGAGATCGAGCACCGTGCCGCGAATCGTGCCGCCGACGACGCGGCGAACCATGCCGCTCGCCTTTTCGAGAACCAGGATGTCGTCCGGCCCGATGAACGCCATCGTCGTCGGCTGCGTCAGGCCCGATACCACTGTTCGAACGTTCAGGTTCGAATCGACGACACTCGGGCCGGTCTGGGCGGAAAGACGACCTCCGCCCGCCGACGTGATCGCCCAGGCGGCAGCGACCATGGCTGCGATCGATACGCAGCTGGATCGCATTCTCGACGCGCGTACCTCCTCACCGAGGTGTGTTGGTGATTGCTGCATGCTCTCCTCCTTTCAGATCAAAAACCTGATCTGCAAGCTCAACGGATTGCGGCTAGCTCTTCACCCTGTTCTGCTGTCGCTGATGTGGAGGATCCTGAAGAACGTCCGACGTTACTGCGAGGTTACGCGGCCTCGCAAGGCATATGCCGCGAGCCCCGCGTGTCGCCACGCGAGTTTGCGGTTTGACCGATCGAATGTGCTTACGGCGCGGGAAAAGACTTACGTTATGCGCTCCACCCGCCACCGTTTCCTGACAGCCGCGCGAATCGCCAAGGCTCTAACCGCCGGCAGCTCTTTCGCGCGACAATAGCGACCTTCTCCGGCCCGCGCGCCCGAGGACCAACCGATGGATCCAAAAGCACAGGTCACCCTGCTGCTGCTCGAAGCGAAAAACGGCAACGGGCAGGCCATCGACCGCCTGATTCCGATCGTCTACGACGAGTTGCGGCGGCTGGCGGCGCACTACCTGCGTGACGAGCGGGACGGGGTCACGCTTCAGCCGACGGCACTGGTGCACGAGGCGTACATGCGGCTCGTGAATCAGGACATGCCGGAATGGGAGTGCCGCTCCCACTTCTATGGTGTGGCCGCCCACCTGATGCGGCAGATTCTCGTCGATCATGCACGGCGTCACCGCAGCCAGAAGCGCGGCGGCGGGATCGCGCCCGTGCCGCTCGACGACGTGCTGGCGTTCACGGCCGGTACGAACGAGGACGTGCTCGCGCTGGACGAAGCGCTGACCAACCTGGCTGCGGTCGATGAGCGCAAGTGCCGCGTCATCGAGCTCCGCTATTTCGGCGGCTTGACCGTCGACGAAACGGCGCGCGCGCTCAACGTCTCGGTCGGCACAATTGGCCGTGAACAGCGGCTCGCCGAGGCGTGGCTCCACCGCGAGCTGTCGCCGCCGTCGCCGTGAACCCCGAACGATGGCAGTCGATTGGCGACCTGTTCGAGCTCGCGCTGCCGCTGCCCGCAGGAGAACGGACTGCGCTGCTGAACGACGCATGCGGTCGCGATGACGAACTGCGGCGCGAGGTCGTATCGCTGCTTGCCAGCCACAACGCCGGCGGCGGCTTCGTTCAGCGGCGGATCGAGAACGCACTGGCCGTCTTCCATGCGACGAGCGCCGTCGGCGCGCAGCCGGCGCGCGTCGGTCCGTACCGTTTGATCCAGGAGCTCGGTCGAGGCGGCATGGGCACCGTCTTCCTCGCGGAGCGGGACGACGACCAGTATCACGCCCGCGTCGCCGTCAAGCTGGTTCGCCCCGGCATGGACACCGAGTTCATCCTGGCCCGCTTCCGCCGTGAACGCCAGACGCTCGCGCGGCTGCAGCATCCCAACATCAGCCGGCTGCTCGACGGCGGCACGACCGACACCGGTCTTCCGTACTTCGTCATGGAGTACATCGACGGTCCGTGGCTGACGGTCTTCGCCGACACCCACGGGTTGGCCGTCGATGATCGGCTGCGTCTCTTTCTCGATGTCTGCTCTGCCGTCGAGTACGCGCACCGGCAGTTCGTCATCCATCGCGATCTGAAGCCCGGCAACATCCTCGTCGACGTCGACGGAATTCCCAAGCTGCTCGATTTCGGCATCTGCAAGCTCCTTCAGACCGATGCGATTCTCGTAAGCGACACCGTCGCCGCGCCGATGACGCCCAACTACGCGAGCCCTGAGCAGATCCGCGGCGACGCCGTGACGCCGCTCTCGGACATCTACTCGCTCGGCGCCATCCTCTACGAGCTTCTCACCGGCACGTGTCCTCGCCAGTTCCGCGTGTTGACGCCGGTCGCGATCGAAGAGGTATCGCGGACGGCGATCGCACCCCCGAGCGCCGCTGCGGCAGACAAGACGGTCGCACGCCTGTTGAAAGGTGACCTCGACAACATCCTGATGCGCGCTCTCGATGCCGAGCCGCAGCGACGGTATGAATCGGCGGCACGACTCGCTGACGATCTCCGGCGGTATCTCGACCAGGAACCAGTGCAGGCGAGGCCGCCAACGCTGCGCTATCGCGCCTTGAAGTTCGCGCGGCGTCACCGCGTGCCGGTCGCCGCCGGCGCTGCGGTCTTCCTCGCATTGGCGGCCGGCCTCGCCCTGTCGGTGTACGAAGCGCGGATCGCCGGCTCGCGGCTCCGCCAGATTCGAACGATGGCCGACGCGCTCGTGTTCGAGGTACACGATGCGGTTCGCGATCTGCCCGGATCGACGAAAGCGCGGAAGATCATCGTGCAGACCGCGCTCGACTACCTGAATTCCACGCTCAACTCGGTGCGCGGCGACGCCGGCGCCGAGAAGGAATTGGCCAAGGCGTACCGCCGGCTCGGCGACGTGCAGGGCAACGTGCAGGCCGCCAACCTTGGTGATCCAGATGGCGCGCTGGCACGCTATCGACAGGCGATCCCGCTCGTCGACGACGCGATTCGCCGTAGGCCTGGCGATCTCGACGCCGTCACAGAGCGGCTCGTTCTGTACGACCGCATCGGCACGCTTCAGGCGTACACGGGACAGCTCCGCGACGCCGTGCAGACGCTCCGCGACGGGATTCGCGTCGGCAGCCCGTTCGCCGCCTCGAAGAACGCCGACCTCATGACCGCGCTCGCCGGGCTGTACCTCGGGTCGAGTGAAGCCGTACGAAACATGAACGATTATTCCGCCGCGCTGCGCGACGCGACGGCGTCGCTTCAACTCTTTCAGGATGTCGCCGCGCGGCGGCCCTCGGATCCGGCGGTCAGATTTCCACTGGCGACGGCCTTTGCCGCCGTCGGCATGGCGGAATCAGGACTGAATCAGCTGAACGACGCACTCGCGCACTTTCGCGACGGAACGGCGGAATTGGAAGCCCTCGTCGCAGCAGAGCCGCGCAACGTGTCGTGGAACCGCGATCTGATGCTCGCCTACGGCCATATCGCTGACGTCCTCGGCAATCCCGGTCTCCAGAACCTCGGCGATCGTGCCGGCGCACTTCGCGCGTACCGTCAGGCGGCCGAGATCGGGAAGCGCTTGTTCGCGGCGGATGCAGCCGATCATCGGGCGGCGTTGGATTACGGCATCGTGCTGAGCCGCGTCGAGACGATGATGGACGACGGCGATGCCGCGGCGAAGCGCGCCGTCCAGCAGGAATCGATTCGCGTCCTCGAGGACGCGGCGCGGACGAGTCCCGGCAACGTGTCGCCAAAGATTTACCTGACGCTCCTCAATCAGCACCTCGGTGATTCATTCCAGTCGACGCGCGATCTCGCGGCGGCGCGCGACGCCTATCTCAAGTCGGCGGAGATCGCCGGCGCGGCGATGAAGTCGGGCCACTCCACGCTCTACATCATGTTCATTCAGAGCAATCAGCGGCTCGCGTTGAACTCGGTGGCGCGAGGTCGCCGCGGCGAGGCGCTGGACTTCGCGCAGCGCGCACTGAAGACTGGCGAGAGCCCACCACCCGGCTCCGGGCCGCTGCGCGCCGTGCCGCGCGGCCTGTCAGCGATGGCACTGACCTATGCGGCGCTGGCGCAGAGCGGCATGCGCGCCGCCGGCGATCGCGACGATGCCTTGATGTGGATTCGCCGGAGCCTGGACGCGTGGCGCGCGAGTCAGTCCGAGCCCGGATTCGGCGAGCCGCATCGACGCGAAATGCGCGAGGTGGAGCTGGCGCTGGCGCGCCTGCAGCCGCAGACGATCGATCGCGCGTCAGTTTTGCGCAAGATCAAGTGATGACGGCCGAGCAGCGCCGGCTCGTGCGAGACAGCTTCGATGTCCTGCGCGATCAGGCGGAACCGGTCTCGCTCTTGTTCTACGGCAAGCTCTTCGAGCTCGATCCCTCCGCACGGCGGCTGTTTCACATCGACCTCGCCGTGCAGGGGCGCAAGCTCGTCGACACGCTCGAGACCGTGATCCAGTCCCTCGATTCCTTCGACGCGATCCGTCCCCGCCTCACGGATCTGGGCCGCCGGCACGCCGAGTACGGCGTGCGCTCCGAACAGTACGACACCGTCACCGTGGCATTGCTCTGGGCGATCAGTCAGGCCCTCGGCGCTGATTTCGACCGGCGCACGCGTGACGCGTGGAGGCTCGCGCTCGATGCCGTGTGCGCGGCGATGAAAACTGCCTATCGACCGTGATCGATCCTGCCGCCCTTTTGCGCCCGTCTCTGTGACGCGCACCCGAACCGCACGTCTCACAGAGAGGACAGACGCATGACCAGGGGACTCGGCGACGCGTTCACATCCGAAGTGCGCGAGGCGTGGGCCGCGGCCTACAGCTGGCTCGCCTTCACGATGCAGCGCGCCGCGGCAACGAGCGCAATCGAAATGGTCTGCGCGGCTCGGTGATCGATCTCGCCACTGTTTTGCGCACGTCCTCTCCGAAGCGGCACGACGTTCACGCCGCCTGAGAAGGAGAAGACGGAAATGGTTCGACGGGTTGCCCTCTTCATCGTTGCCTCGGTCGTCGGCCTGGCGTCCTACGCGTCGGCGCAGATCGAGACGGTCGTCAGCTTCAACGCCACGTTGCTCGAGACACCGGAAAACATCGCCATCGACCACGACAACAACAAGTACGTGAGCCTTGCGCTCACCGGTGAGATCAGGAAAATCGCGCCCGACGGCACGCAGTCGACCTTCGCACTGCTGCCGCTGGGCGCGCCGCCGCTGACGTTCTGCGGTCCGTTTTTCGCCGGCCTCACCGGCATCACCTTCGACGAGCACGACAACCTCTACGCAAACCTCGCCTCCTGCGATCCGGCCAGCCGCGGCATCTGGAAGATTCCACACGACGGACAGCCGGCGGCACGCATTGCCGCGCTCCCAATGCAGTCGCTGCCAAACGGCATCGTGCATCACCGCGATCGGATCTACGCCGCCGACTCGGTGATCGGCGTCATCTGGCGCGTGGCCGACACCGGCGGCGTCGCCGAAATCTGGGCCAACGATCAGGCGCTCGCGCAGCTGCCGAACGGTCTGCCCGGACCGAATGGCCTGAAGCTGTTCGAAGGCGAGCTCTACGTCTCGAATCCCTCGCAGGGCAGCGTGATCGCCGTTCGCGTCCGTCCTGACGGAACGGCCGGCGCCACGAGAACGCACGCCACGAACGTCTTCTGTGACGACTTCGCGTTCGACGTTCACGGCAATCTGTATTGCGGGACCGATCCGTTCAACACCGTCGTCCGCATCGCGCCCGACGGCACGATCACGACGATCCTCACCGCAGCCGACGGTCTTGACGGCCCGACTGCCGTCTTCTTCGGTCACAGAAACGAAGGCTTCGATCTCTACATCGCGAACGCCGCGTTTCCGTTCTTCCAGGTCCCGTCACCGCGGACACCCAGCTTGCTCCGACTGCGGCTCGACGTTCACGGCTTCCAGCAGCAGTAAAAGAAGGCGAGACCAAAACGGTTCAGATTCGTGAGGGCGGCAACGAGCAGATCGCCGGTCAGTTCGTCGCCGCCCGGTCACATCCGACAAACTGTGTGAAGGACGTCAATGCGCTGGTCGCGCGCGGGAGTATCACCGAGACACAGGCGCAGCCGATGCTCGACGGCGCGGCGGCGATTCTGGAGCAGATCGAAGGCAATTGGCCGAACAAGGCGGACGCCAACGAGAGCGATTCAATCAGTCAGGAAGGTCTCGCGTCGTCCGCCCCGACTGTGGTGAAACTTTACTCGGTTTTTACCGGGGCATATCATCGGCCTCGTTTCACGTGAATGTCGTCGACGTTCGTCCGCTTGCGGAGCCGCACCCGCTGGATCTGGGCGCCGACTCGCCGTGGCCGCCGCGAATCAAGCTGGCGAGCTGGGTGCTGGTCGCGCTCGGCGTCGCGCTGCTGATCGCGGCGGCCGCTTCATATCTCGTCCGCCTTCAGCGTCAGACGGCGGAAGGGCGGCAACTCAGTCGCACGCGCGCGTCTGAGTACAGCGCCGCGATCGAGCGCGAACTGCGCGCGTTCCCGCCGATCGTCGAAGACCTGGCGGCGCAGCTCAACGCCGGTCGCCTCGTGCCGGCGAACCTCGAAGCAGGCCTTAGCGCCACGCTGCGATCCCATCCAACCGTCTTCGAAGTGGGCGTCGCGTATCTGCCGTTCGCGACGGGGCCGGGCGTGCGACTGTTCGCGCCGCATGCGGCACGATCGGCCGCCGGCGGTGGCGTCGAGACCTTTCAACTCGAGCGCCGCTACGACTACACGACGTACGACTGGTTCAGACAGGGCATCGTCAAGGCCGGCTGGGGCGAGCCGTACTTCGGCGCGGCGACCAAGACGCTCGTCGTCGGCTACCAGAGCCCGTTCTTCCGCCCCGGCGATCCGCAGCAGCAGCCGATCGGCGTCGTGCGCATCAACCTGTCGCTGGCGGGCGTCCGTTCGCTTGTGTCGGCGGTCAGCGTCGGTCGAACCGGGTACGGCTTTCTGCTCTCGAGTCAAGGCGTCTACCTCTCGCATCCGCTCGAGCAGTACGTCACCAAACGGTTCGATGCGCTGCCAGGTACCGGCAGTCAGACGGAACGGGACGCGGTCGAGCGGGCGCTGAAAGGCACCGCCAGCGAGACCGACGAAATCAGTACCGTCAACGGACAGCAAGTCATGCGTGTGCTGCAGCCGATACCGGTAACCGGTTGGGTGCTCGGCGTCGCATTCTTCAAGGACGAGCTGACGCTGGAATCGCAGGAAGTCCGGCGCGCGTACATGAGCATCATGATGTGCGCGCTGCTGCTCGCGTTCGGCGTGACGCTGGTCAGTTTTCGCGTGCACGAGGGGCTTCACCGAAAATTGTGGTCCGCGGCCATTACACTCGGCGCGCTGCTCGCCGTGGGGATCTTCGCGATGTGGTGGCTGACGCTCAACTACCCGGATCGCAACGGCGAAACGAGCACACCGATTCTCGACAGCGCAGGCCTGCAGAAGTTCGTGATGCCGCACCTGGAGAAAGCCGCCGCCTCGCCGGCAGGCGCGCCGCTCGAGATTCCAACCGGCGTGCTCGTTCGCACCATCCGCCTCGTCGACGCCAACAACGTCGTCGTCAGCGGCGACGTCTGGCAGCGGATCCCCCGTGCGGCGCGAGACACGATCGCGCCAGGTGTCGTCATGCCGGACGCCGAATCGACCTCGTTCGATCCCATTTCGACGCGTCAGGCGGGCGACGACGACGTCCTCGGATGGATGTTCAGGGCGTCGCTGCGAGAACCGTCGCAGTGGTCGAGCAAGTACCCATTCGATCGGGCGCTGGTTCGCGTGCGGATGATGCCGAAAGCGTCGACGCGGCCGGCGATCCTCGTGCCGGATCTGCCGTCGTACCGGCTCCTCACGCCGTCGACGCTGCCCGGCATCGAGGCGTCGCTGATTCTCCCCGGCTGGCGGCTCGATCACAGCTACTTCAGCTACCTGGCGCAGGATCCGGCAACCGTCGCCATGAGGAACGGCCAGGATAAAGCGCTGCCCTACGACCTGGTCTTCAACGTCGTCGCGCAGCGCCGCTTCCTCGATCCGTTCATCTCGTCGATCCTGCCGATCATCGTCATCGTCTGTCTGCTGTTCGGTCTGCTGATCGTGGGGTCGAAGCAGGCGACCAAAGTGACGGCAACCGGCTTCAAGGCGACCGACGTGGTGCGCGCGAGCGCGGCGCTGTTGTTCCCGGCGCTGATCGCGCAAGTGAACCTGCGCAGCAAGGTGGGGGCGAGCGAGCTGATCTACGTCGAGTACTTCTACTTCATCCTCTACGCGTCGATTCTCGCGGTCGCCGCCAACGCGATCGTGTTCACGCTGAGCGCGTCGGGCATCGTGCACCTCCGCGACAATCTCGTGCCCAAGCTGCTGTTCTGGCCGGCCATCGTCGGCGCGTGCTTCGCGGTGTCGTTGGCGTTCCTGTATTAGAACGGAATCACCACAAACGGCACGGATTCTTTGTGCCCTTTGTGCCCTTTGTGGTCTTTGTGCTTTCCGTCAGCGAAAGCGGTGTCGCCCGGTACCCCGGTCGAGTGCGTGCGGTCAGCCCACGCGGCCTCGACACCTTGACGCGAACGGCACGGTACGATCCGTCGAGCACGGGATTCGCCGGCGTGTAGCCGATCGTGTACTCGGATCGAATGCGATGTGCGATCTGCAGGACGACTCGATTCACATCAGAGATGGAGGCGGCCTCATGAGCGACTCCGCCGGTCAACCCGGCTAGACGCTCGAGCTCGTCTTCGTTCCGCGGCCGTTTCGCCGACGCGCTCCCCCGAACCAGGCTCACCACGAAAATCGCGGCGCCGCTCTGTTCGACGATCGTGCGGAGCTCGATCCTCGACGCCGTACTGGCATTGTCGCGGCCGTCGGTGATCACGAGCAGCGCTCGCCGATCGTGCGCGGCATGGTCGCGCAGGTAACGCTCGGCAACCAGCATGGCATCACGCATCGCCGTGCCGCCGATCGAATCGATGCGCGCAACACCAGCCTCGAGCACACGCAGGTCGTTCGTGAACGGCACGTCGATGCGCGGCGAGTCCGCGAAGTTCAAGACGAAGATTTCGTCCAGCGGATTCGACGCACGGACGAACGCCAGCGCCGCAGCTTCCACGCCTGCGCGCAGCGAACGCATGCTTCCGCTGTTGTCGACGAGCAGGCCAAGTGAGATCGGCACGTCATCGCGGCGAAACAGCGTGATCGGCTGCGAGCGTCCGTCCTCGTAGACGCTGAACGCCCCGCGATCCAGATTCGCGACGAGCTCGCCGCGGCCGTTGGTGACCGTCACGTGCAGGACGACGAGCCGCGTTTCGGCATGGAACGCACCTGGCTTCTGGGCCGCGAGATGGACCGCGAGGCAAACAGCGCCGACGGCTGCTGCGCATCCCCCGCCGGTCATTTGCCCGCCTCGATCGCTCTCATTGGCGACGCGCCCGGCGACAGCTGAACCTCGATCCGCGTGTCGGCGGGAAACACGACTTCCCTGCCCCTGGCGAAGACACCGGTGTAGGTGGTTCGGACCACGCCCATGATGCCGAGCGCCACCGCGGCCGGGTGACCGAGCGATGCGATCAGGACGCCGGTAACGCTCGCGCCGACGAGACCGGCGAGGCTGCCGCTGACCGGGCTGCCGTACTGCATCTCGGGTCCCGCGCCGTCGGTGTCGTAGTCGACGCGCCCCTGCGCGAGTCCGACCAACGCGAGCGCGCCGACCGCCGGCGCGACGAATCTGGTCGGTGAGTTCGTGACCGTCGTGCCGCCTTCGTCATCGACCGCGATCCGCTCGGCGCGACCGGCTTCGACCGAATGGAGTGACGCGAGCATCGTCGCCGACTCGCGGCCGGGAACGTGAACGGTTTCAAAGAGGAATCGCAGCTCTCCGTTTCGGCGAAAGCGCCGCGCGCGCTTCACGAATGTGACCTGCCCGGTGAGCTTGGCTCCTGCGGGAAGGATGAGTTGCTCCGATCTGGAGAACACCGGACGGGTCACAACCGCTTCAACCAGCGTTCCGCGGCTTGCGTGTGCGGAGTCAATCGTCGTGATCAGCCGCGCCGAGAGCACGCTCCCAGGTGCCGGCGTGTTCCCGCTCGCCGCGCCGGCCGTCGGCGCGGCCGCGCCAAAATCGAGCGCGGACAGCAGCCGCGCGTTGAAGACCGTGCCTTTGCTGAAGAACTCCGGATGATAGGGCAGCGCGCGGAGTCCGGTATCCTTCATCCGCTCCGCCTGGTCGGGGCCTTCGTTCCGCTTCTTGTCCTCGCCCCCGGCGATCTTCAACGTGACCTGTTCGGTGCCCGGCGAGACCTGCGTACGCATCGGCACCGTTCGTCCATCGGCGAGAACGATTGCGTCGAATTGAAGGGCGATGTCATGAAGCGGCGTGAAGTCACCGCCGAGCATCGCCAGCGCGCGCCGCGTCTTCGACACGCTCGTGCGCCGTTCCACATGGCCGACGACGCGCGCGCCGGCAGGAATGACGATGCGATCGTAGACGAAGACGGAATCGACCAGCACGGCGTCAATCGGCTGACCGATGCGTTTGATGATCGCCCGATGATCGAGCGCCACACGCAGCGGCGTGCCTTCTTCCACGACGAGTCGGAGCACGTGCGGTTGTTCCGCCAGCTCGAATTCGTCGTCTTTGACGATCCCGATGCCCGGCGCGTAGTACTTGTGACTGACATCGCGCTCGAGCGGCGTCGTCTCACGAAGATGGACACAGTGCTCGAAGGTCCCGGCCGGCGTCTTGACTGTTGCGTCGGTGGAGACGACCTCGACACGGTCCATCGCGACGCGCGGAGCGATCTCCTGATAAAACGCCTGCCCGGCGATCGGCTTCCCGGGCATCATCAGACCGAACCTCGCGTTCGCGACGCCCGCGCGCCAGGCGCTGTCGTGGTTGACGATGCGGCCGTCCTTGTAGTTGTCCACGTCTTCGCCGAAGTAGTAGACGTCTCCCGTGTTTCGGTCCGTCGCCAGAAAATTGCGTGAGACTTCGACGAGCTTGCCGTTCTTCGTCTCGCGCTCTTCGAGGACGCCGGTCGTGACGCCATCGATCCCCTGAGTGTCAGGAAGAATCGTGACCGTCAAGGTGTCCTTGCCGCGACTGAGCTTCAGGACCCTTCCGGGCTGCATCGTGATGTACGCGTTCGAGCCTGTTGGACGCAGATCGGACTTGTCGACGTCGAAACGATCGCGCCACGCGGGCCCCGATTGAACGGCAAGACAGGCCAGCGCTCCTGCCACTATCCATGCTTTCATGTCCGCTCCTTGGTCAGTAAGAGCGCCGGCCTCGTCAAAATCCTTCGAGCGCGAAGGATCTGAGCCACTTGGGCCCTCTTACCCTCCACGAAGGAGTTCACCATGAGAGTCAGCACGAAGGGATTGATGTGTGTTGCGGTACTCCTGATGCCGGGGACGGGCCTGTTAGAGGCGCAGTCGGCCGATGATAACGGCATCTGCTCGCGCACGGCACAGGTGGCAAAGACGGCATGCGCCAATGACGTGATCGACAACTACTGGATCGCGGTGGGCCGCTGCCTCAACAGCGCCGATTCCGCGAAGCGAGACTCCTGCATCGCCGATGCACGAGCGGCGCGAACCGAGAGCACGCAATTGTGTTCGCAGCAGTTCGAAGCGCGCGATAACCTCTGCGATGCGCTTGGCGAGGCGGCATATGACCCGCCTTTCGATCCGCGCGACTTCGTCGATCCGCTCCAGATTGGAAAGAGCGTCAATCCGAATCCTTTCTTCCCGCTGGTCGCTGGATCGCAGTGGGTGTATCGGAGTCCATCGGAAACGGTCACCATCGATGTGCTCGGCAAGGTCGAACGGATCGAAGGGGTTCCATGCATCGTGGTCCACGACGTCGTCAAGCACAACGGCCGGACTGCGGAGGACACGATCGATTGGTTCGCGCAGAACGTCGACGGGAGCGTCTGGTACTGCGGCGAACAGACCGGAGAGCTCGAAGGCGGCCGCGTCGTCGACGTGACCGGGTCGTGGCGCGCAGGCGTTGAAGAAGCTCGGCCCGGCATCATCATGCAGGCGGTGCCGCGCGTCGGCAACACCTATCGTCAGGAGTTCGCGCTCGGCGACGCTGAGGATGCGGCGAGGATCCTGAGCATCACCGGATCCGCGACGGTACCCGCGGCATCATGCTCGAAGACGTGCCTCGTCACGCGAGAATTCACCCCACTCGAACCGGAGCTTCGCGAAGACAAGTACTACGCGCCGAACATCGGGCTCGTCCTGAGCGTCGATCGCGCCACTGGAGAGCGTCTCGAGCTGATTCGATATCGGATCCCGTGACGGAGAGATGTGCAGCGCGACCTGGATCTTGCACGCCGGCTGCGGACCGCGGACGAAGCGGCGTTCGCAGACTTTTTCGCGGAATACTTCCCGCGCGTCTATCGGTTCGCCCGGGTCCGCCTCGGCGGCGACGACGATGCTGCGGAAGAAGTGGCGCAAACGACGTTGATCGGCGCCCTGGCAAAGATCGGCACGTATCGTGGTGAAGCCGCCCTGTTCACGTGGCTGTGCACCTTCTGCCGCCGCGAGATCAGCGCCTGGTTCGAGCGCACTGGAAGAACAGCGCGCGTGTCGCTGACAGACGACTCTGCGGAGACGCGAGCTGTTCTGGACGCGATCGCGGCGCTGTCACGCGACGATCCTGAGCAGGAGTACGAGCGTCGGGAGCTGTCGCGCCTCGTGCACGATACGCTCGATCACCTGCCGGGCAAGTACGGCGAGGTGCTGGTCTGGAAGTACCTCGAGGGCATGCCCGTGGGAGAGATCGGACGTCGGCTTGGTCTCAGCTACAAGGCGGCGGAATCGTTGTTGACGAGAGCCCGGCTGGCGTTCCGCGAAGGATTCGCGCTGATGAGGACCAGCCATGACTGACGAGGAAGAGGTGACGGCCGAACTCCTGCGGCTGGCTGGTGCGCCGCCGGATCCGGCGGCCGAGCGCGCCGCGCGCGTCCGAGAGGTCGTCTACCGCGAGTGGCGCGTCACTCTGCGGCGACGGGCGATCCGCAGCCGCGCGGGGATCGCGCTGCTTGGTGTTGCGGCGTCGCTTGTGATCGTTGTCGTGATGAACCGTTCCCGCGCGGTGATGCCGCCGTCCAATCCAGTCGTCGCGATTGGCCAGCGGATTCAGGGACGGCCGTTCGTCGTGAGTCGCAGTCAGCGCGCCAGTGCGCCGCAACCATTTTTCGTGTCCACTGCGATTCATGCTGACGATGTGATCGAGACCGACGAGACATCGCGCGCGGCGCTGCAAGCCGCAGACGGGAGCTCGGTGCGTATCGACCGGGGATCGCGCGTGCGCTTCGTCGCCCCGGGTGTCATCGAAGTACTCGCCGGCGCCGTGTATGTCGCAACCTCGGATGGTTCGCATGGCTTCGAAGTCCGTACCGCGATGGGAAGCGTGCGCGACATGGGCACGCAGTTCGAGGTTCGACTGACCGGTTCGTTGCTGCGACTTCGAGTACGGACTGGCGCGGTCGAGATCCACCGCGGCGCCAATGTCGCGACAGCCGCCGCGGGGACCGAAGCGACGGTGACGGCCGCCGGCATTGCCGTGCGAGACGTGGCCTCTTACGGACTCGAATGGGCATGGATCGCCGACGTGGCGCCGTCTTTTGCGATCGAAGGACGGCCGCTTCACCTCTTTCTCGAGCACCTCGCGGCCGAGCAGGGTTGGACGCTTCGTTACGCCGATGCCGATGTGGAGGGCGCGGCACGCCGCACGATCCTGCACGGGTCGGTTGAGGGGCTGACGGCCGAAGACGCGTTGGGTGTCGCGCTCCCGACGAGCGGACTTCAGTACAGCTTGCGCGCCGGTGAGTTGATCGTGTCGAGGCCGCCGGGCGCGCGCTAGAATCGTCCTCGTATGAGGCACATCACGCGTGGCCTCGTGCTGGTGCTCTCTTGCGCCGCGCTGACGTCGGCCGAGCCGCAACTCTTTGGAGGGCGTCCCCTCGAAGAAGTACTCCGCCTCCTGCAGCAGGCTGGGCTGCCGATTGTGTTCAGCTCGGAAGTGGTCAAGCCGGGCATGCGCGTGGCGGCCGAGCCACGCGCCACGACTCCACGACAGCAACTCGACGAACTGTTGGCGCCGCATGGTCTGAAGGCAGAAGTCGGACCGGGGCGAGTGATCCTGATCGTCCGCGATCGGTCGACCGCCGCTCGCGAGCGTCCTCAACGTGGGCGCTCGCCGCCTCGAACCGACGGCGCCGAACCGACGCCCTTCAGCGGCGCGCAGGACTCCACGGCATACACCGATCACGTCACCGTGTGGGGAACGGGCCAGCAGCGGCTGGAGCGCGGCGTGGCTGAAACAACACTTGACGGCAGCGCCGTGCAGTCGGCGAGCAGCGTACTCGCCGGTGATGGACTGGAAGCCGTTCACGCGATGCCGCGCGTGTTCGCCGGCGACGATTTTCGAAGCGAGTTCTCGGTGCGCGGCAGCCCCTATCGCCAGATAGGAATCGTGATCGACGGTGTCGCCACACCCTGGCTCGAGCACACGATCTACGGTCGGACGGACGCCGGATCCTTGTCCATGTTCGCGAGCGACATCGTCGATCGGCTCTCGCTTCAGGCTGGCGCGTACCCACGCCGGTACGAGGACGCACTCGGTGCTCAGCTCGAAGTGACGTTCAAGGAAGGATCGCGCGAATCAACGCGCGTGGCCGCGCGGGCGGGTGGCACGAGCGCCGCATTCGCCGGCGAAGGTCCGATCGGGAACGACCGCCGCGGGTCGTGGGCCGCGGGTGTTCGCAACAGCTATCTGTCGTGGCCGCCGCGGCAACTGTCTCTCGATGATGTGGGGTTCGCGTTCGCAGACGTGCACGCGAAGGTGGTCTACGACGTGTCGACGAGGCAGCAAGTGAGCGTGACGGCGCTCGGTGGCCGATCGACCGTGGACACCGTTGACGAGCCCCTCGTCGGTCCGCTCGCCGACGGAACCGATCGCGCGGCACTCCTCACCGTCGGATGGCGATCGACCCTCGGCTCGCGGACCGTCGTCCGGCAACGAGTGTCCGTCGTCGGTCAGGAGCTCGTGAGCACGCTGCCGAACGGGCGGCTCGCCGGCCGCAGCGACAACCGCGCGCTCGGGTATCGAGCCGAGGCGCTGCACTCGGTCCTCGGCGGCCTGCTCGAAGCGGGCGCCGAAGTGTCGAGCGTATCCGGGTCGCGGGACATCGAGGTCGGCGGCGCCGCTCCATCGCCTGACATGTTTCGCGCCGCATGGACGACGCGCGCGGCCTATGTGAACTTCGGGCACGCGGCTCCTCGAGGCCTGGGGTTCGAAGGCGGCGTGCGCGTCAGCGACTCGACGCTCGTGCGGCAACGCGCGGCGGCTCCGTGGATCCGCGCAGCCTGGCGGTTCCGGCCGTCATGGAGCGTCAACGCGTCGGCGGGCGCGTCGCGCCAGTTTCCAGCACTCGACGCAATGCTCGGCCGGTTCGGATCCGTTGATCTCGTCCCCGAACGCGCCACTCACGTCGATGTCGGCATCGAGCAGCGACTGCCGCGACTCATGTGGCAGGCGGCGCTCTTCAATCGGATGGAGAACGACCTGCTCCGCCGACCGGACTTGCAACCGAGGCTCGTCGACGGTGTGTTGCTCGATCCTCCGAGCTCGAATCGGTATCGAAACTCGCTTCACGGCACGTCGCGAGGCGTCGAACTGATCATCACGCCTGACCGCGCGGCACGGTTGTCAGGGTGGATGTCGTACACGTACGCGATGGCGCGACAGACCGACATCCGGACGCGCGAAACGTTCTGGAGCGACACCGACCGCCGCCACGCACTCAATGCCGCGGGCGTACTCCGCATGGGACGTCAGGCGAGCATGGGACTTGTCCTCCGCGCCGCGTCGGGCATTCCGATACCCGGCTACTTCGATGTGAGCGACGGGAAGCTTTTCGCCGGCGAGCGTCGCAACGAGGTGCGCCTCGCGCCATACGTGCGCGTCGACGCGCGAGTGCAGCGAACGTTCCTTGCATCGCACCACGCCGCGACCGTCTTCGCTGAAGTGTTGAATGCGCTGAATCGGCACAATCAAGGACTCACCGACGGAGGCGTTCAGGCCGTCACCGGCGAAGCGGTCGGCTTCTCGCGGACGCTTCTCGCGCGAAGAGCCTCATTCGGGATCGAAGTCAGCCTGCCACGCTGAGAGCGCGAGCGCGCCTCAACGATTCGCGATCGAGAACTCGAAGTCGCTCTGAAGCTGCGGGCGCGTTCGCATGACTGTATAGCCCCAGCTGAGGAGACCGTTCGGGAGGTCGCTCCAGGACGCGTTGCGGTCGAAGATCAAGTAGCTGTCCCAGAGCGCATCGGCGCGCTGCGGAAACACACCGTCACCGCCGCGGGATGGACGCAGCGCGGTCAGGTTCGTCAGAAACCATCGTCCCGCGGCCTTTGGCTCGTCCCAGCGATGTTCGACCCGCCGATCGGTCAGCAGCTGGCCGGGCCATTTCGAATAGGCGTCGCCGGGATACATGCGGAACCAGATCACGAAGACGCGCACATCGGCGCTCGCATGCTTCGTGAGCAGATCGTCCTGCGCCCACCGGGCGCCAGCGACACACGTCGGTCACGTCGGCGAAAGCAACAAGATCAGCCGCGGTCGTCCTTTGTTGGCGTTGAACCAGTCCTTGAGCTCCGACACGCCGCTCAACTGCGCCAGTGACGGCGCTGCGGGTGCGGCGATCGGCAGCGTGATGATCGCTAAGGCGATCGCACAGACGACGGTGCGGATGCGTCTGATGAGCATCTCTGGGCGCGGCGCGCCATTATCACCCTATTCCAATCAGCGGCCAATACAACGGGACGAGCAACATCAGGATCAGCGCCGTGACGACCGACAGAATCGCGCCGACCTTCAGCATGTCCTTGCTGTCGAAGTAGCCGTATGAGTACCCCACGACCAGGACGGCCGATTCGTACATGAAGATCTTCGGTCCCGCCCCGAACGTCCAGATCATGCCGAGCGCCAGCGGATCGATGGCATGCTGCTTCGCGTAGGTCATGAGCGGGGGAAGCGATGTCGCCAGCATCGCGATTTCGTTGCCGATGACGATGTGGTAGAGGAAGGCGGCCCAGTAGAGCACCATGGCCGACATCCAGTTGGTGCCAATGAAGGGTTGAATCCTGTTCAGCAGGATGGTCGTCAACACATCGAGCGCCTTCGTCTCCGCGAGGACGTTGCTGAGGCTGACCGCGGCCGCGACGAAGAAGATCGGCAGGTAGTTGATCTTCCGGACATCGTCGCTGTCGAGCACGCCGATGCCCGGCATCACGGCGAGGAGGCCGACGCCGAGGCCAATCATCGGCGGGGGAATGTGGTGCAGAAAATCGGTGACCCACAAGGCGATCGCCAGCACCATCAACACGCCGGCGCGCACCTCGGCGGCCGACAACGGGCCCATCGCTGCCGACTCGCGCCGCAGGTACTCCGAGCCTCCCGGCAAGGACGCGGTCTCCGGCGGATACAGCCAGAGCGCGAGCCGCCACGCGACCAGCATCACGATGATGTCGCACGGCAGGTAGGCGAGCGCCCATTGGCTCCACAGGACGCTCACTCCGCCAAATCGCTCGATGGCGCCGCGCGCGGTGATGGACGCCGCGCCGGCAATCACCATCTTGTCGAAAATCGTCGCCTGGTAGACGAGGATGACGAACATTCCGCGAGCGACGTTGCTGCCCTTGCCGACGCCAAATGCGTCCACGAGCCCGATCGCAATCGCCGCCATGATCACCACGCGCGCGATGCCGGATGGCACGACGGCCGTGAGCAGGAAATTCGAGATGATGAGGCCGAGAAGCAGCCGCGGATAGCTGTGTCCCACCCCACGCATGACGCCGAACGCGAGCCGCCGCGCCAGCCCGGACTTCCCGGCCATCAGGCCGAAGCTGACCGCGCCGAACAGAAACCACGGCGACGTATCGGCGAAGCCGGAGAATGCCGTCTCGAATCGGGCGATGCCGAGCGTCCAGAAGAGAAAGCACCCAAGGATGCCGGCAATGCCGTGATCGAGCACCTGCGTCATCCAGACGGCAATCATGAAGAGGCCGACGGCGAGCGCCTTGTGCGCCTGCGGCGCGATGCCGAGCGGGAGCCACCAGAACGCGACGCTGCCCGCGGCGAGCGAGGCGAGCAGGACGGCTGTGCGGAGATCCGATCGCGCGGAAGTCGGCGCCTTCACGGCGGGGATACGCTCCGGGGCGGCGATCGGCACTGGGCTCACCACTGACGGTCCTAGATCACCGCGGCCGAGTCCACGAATCGGCCGTCGCGCATCGTGTGGACCGTCGGGAAGACTTCGACGGTCTTCGGATCGTGGCTGACCATGATCACGGTCTTGCCGTGCTGAACCGAGAGCGATTTGAGCAGGTTCGCGATCGCCGTGGCGTTCGTCGTGTCGAGATTGCCGGTCGGTTCGTCCGCGAGGATCAGCGCGGGATCGTTGGCCAGCGCGAGCGCGACGGCAACGCGCTGCTGCTCGCCGCCGCTCAATTCCTCCGGCCGCTTCTGCCGCTTGCCTTCGAGCCCGACCAGGCCGAGCAGCGCCTTCGCGCGGGTGCGGCACTCCGCTTCGGACACGCCGGCCATCACCATCGGCAACTCGAGGTTTTCGGACGCGGTGATGCTCGGAATCAGGTTGAAGAATTGAAACACGAAGCCGACGCGGCGCAACCGGTGCTGCTCGAGCGCGCGTTCGTTCATGCCCGTCAAGTCATGGCCATCGATCACGATCCGCCCCGTCGTCGGCCGGTCGACGCCGCCGAGCAGGTTCAGGAGCGTGGTCTTCCCGCAGCCGCTGGGTCCCATGATCGCGACCGCTTCGCCTTTGCCGATCTGCCACGTGCTCTCGCGCAGCGCGTGAACCTCCTCGGCCGCCATCTTGTACAGCTTGCTCACACCCTCGACGCGAACGTCGACACCTTTGTGCTCGAACATGCGCTCCCCGTCAGAAAAGGTGCGTCACGCAGGCGCGCGAAGCGCGCCGCCTACGGCGGCGAAGCCGCCGCCGCTCGCGCCGTATCCCTGAACACCCACCAACTGAACGCCGAGGCGACGCCGACGAGAATGACGATCAGCAGCAGCGCCACCCAGGCCGTCAGCGGCGCGATGACCAGCCGCGTCGGCAGCAACTGCACCACCGTCCGGATCTCGCGGAGCCGCCAGACGTAGTTGGCGAGGCCGAACCCGGCGAGCAGCGACGCGACCGCGCCGAGCGCCAATCCGACCAGCGCCGGCGAGAGCAGCATCGCAACGATGAATCGCCACATCGCCGACGGCGACGCGCCGCGGATTCGAAGCAGCGCCAGCGTTCGCCGATCCTCGCTGTAGTTCGCCATCGCGATCGCAAGGATCGCGATCAAGGCGAGCACGAGCCCGCCAAGCAGGTAGATCCGCATGTTGGCGAGCGCCAGCGAGATGTACATGTCGCTGCCAACCTTGCCGATCTCCTGCGACAGGCTGTGAATCTCGAGCGGCGGGAACGGCGCCGCCTTGGCGATTGCGCTTTGAAACGCCTGCGGATCCACCGTGCCGTCGGTTCGCAGCAGCACGATGATGCGCGGAATCAGAATCTGCAGCGAGGCGATCTGCGTGTTGTCGGCGCTCGTCGCGAGATACGCGTTGCTGCTGAACAGGTAGTTCAAGTAGTCGACGCGCGCCTGCACGAATCCTTGCCGATCGGTCACGCTCTTGGGAGGCAGACCGGGCAGGAACGCGAGGATCCCTCCGGCCTTTGACGCGACCGCGCGCCGATCCGCGTCGAGTCCGAGCAGCAGCTGCGATTCCGGCTCGAGCCGCCAGAAATCGGCGACCGGCGGCGAGACGGCGACGTGATCGTGGACGCGCGACACGATGGTGTCGAACTCCGCGGTCAGCCCGACACTCGGCTCCGAGTACACGCGCGTCCGATATTCATCGGCGCTGCCGAGCAGGTACAGCGGAACGCCGCGGAGGCCGTAGCCGGGCAGATAAAAGCTCGGCAGGACCGCCTCGATCATGTAGGTCGCGTCCTTCACGCCGGGAACGCCGCCTAACGACGACAGCAGCTTCACGATCTCCGGCTTCAGCGCCGCGAGCTGCGACGAAGCGGGGCCCGTCAGCCGATCGATGTCGACGAGATCGGGACCGTTGAACAGCACCTGCCAGTCGGTCCCGAGCTGCACCTGCGCGCCGCGGATCGCCTTGTCCTCGAACGATCGGCTCGTGATCACGGGATAGAGGCTCAGGCTCGACATGAGCGCGACGATGAGCAGGAACGCGACCATGCGGTGCGGCTTCGCCGACATGTGGCGCAGCGCGAACTTCCCGAGCACGCCGCCGATCGGCCGCAGCACCGGCGCCATCACGTGCTGGATCCGCTCGCGCCGGGACGCCATGAACGTCGCCACGCCGTAGAGGAACAACGGCAGCCCGAGAAAATCGAGCAGTCGATCGACGAGGCGGAACCAGGTGAACGTGTCCGAGATCGCGAAGTCGAAGATCCAACCGAGCAACACGTAGCCGCCGAAGAGCAGTGAGAGTTGCTGGATCGGTCCGAACGTCATCGACACCTGCACCGCTTCCGAGCCCGACACGCGGCGCGACGCTTCGAGCGGCGAGATCGTCATCGCATATTTCACGAGACGGCGGCTGACCACGAGCGCGAGCACGACCGAAATCAACAGGAACGCCGCGAAGATCGCGAGTTGGCGCGGCTCGGTCAGCACACCCGGCGGCAGGCGGCCGCGCTCGTACACGAGAAGCGACCCGATCGAACCGGCCGCGAGACCGAGAATCCCGCCGCTGACGCCGCCGGTGACGATGCTCACCAGCAGCGCGCGGCCCATCAGATCACCGGAAATCCCGCGCAGCCGCATCAATCCCAATGTCCGGCGTTCGTTGAGCATGAGCAGGCCGGCGAGATTCGCCGCCAGCACCCACGCCATCCACAGCAGGGGCAATGCGACGAGCAGGGACACGACGCCAATCAACCGGGCGATCCCCTGCATCCGCTCGAGCAGCACCTCGGTCGTGCTGTCGACGACGAAGCTGACGCTGCCGCTGAATTTCGAGTCCTCCGGCGGCTCGCCCGCTTCATGACTGTGGCCGGGCACCGGCTCTTCGAGCGCGCTCTTCGGAATCGGCGCGTTCTCTTCGGCATGACTGTGCAGACGCGCGTTCAATGCTTTGACCTGCGCGAGCGATCCCGGAATGTCCCATCCCGACACGAGACTCGCCCGATCGATGCGCGCCAGGTAGACCACCTCCGGCGCGTACTCGGCCATCTGAATGTGGCCGGCGTCCTGATCGCTCACGCCGACGATGTCCGAGGGAACGAACCCGGTGGCGACCTGATCGAACTTCGTCAGGACGTCCCACTCGTACGGCATCAGGAGGATCGCGCCGATGTACGGCACGTAGCTGACCGACCCGGTCTGATCCATCAACCAGCGATTGAGCTCGTCACGATCGAGACGCACGACTTTGTTGAGGGGGGTGTTGAACAGGAACCGCGGCTGATCGTGAACGTGAACCTGCAGCGTGAAATCGCGGGCTCCCTGCAGCGCGAGAAACGCCTTGCCCATCGCGTACTCGGGGCCGATGAGCGACAGGACCGCGCCACGGTTCCCCTTTCCATCACTGGACCGGTTGCGGTCGAGCGCAAAGCTCAGCTCCGGCGGCAGGATCGAGGGATCGGACGCCGCGAGGAGGCAGAGCCATGGGGTCGTGAACGGCTTGCGATCGACCTGCGCTTCGACCTCGCCGCCTTCCGGAAACCTCGCACGCAGAAACGCGAGGCTCTCCACGCGCGTGATGCCTCTGGTTCGCGAGATGTGTGCAGGCAGGCTTCGATCGTTGCCGACGGCGCCCTGCTGGTAGATGGCCAGGTCCCACGGAATCCGCCGCAGCTGATCGTCGACGTACAGCTTCAGCGCATAGCGCGACGTGATGTTCACCGTCGCGAGGAGCGTGCCGACGAGAAAGGTGACGAGGCCGAAGGTCAGCAGCGCGCGGCGGCCGAGGATCCCCAGGAGACGACGGATCATTGGGTGCCTGCGGTCGCCTTGAACAGCTCCGGCTTGAGGAACGTGAACAGTCCATTCCAGACGGCGTCGGGCGCGATCACTTCACCGTGCTTCGCGTTGAACGTCACGCCGGCCGGATGCACGATCCCGGTCGACCGGCCTTTGACCAGCGATCGCGGCGGCACGTCGCCATCGTCGGCGACATCGTCCCACACGCCGATGAATCCCTCGCTGCCGGTATTCCACGGCGAGGGCAGCTCGACGTCAGGATCGAGGCCGGCGCGCGGCTTGTCGATGTTGTAGGGCGGCAGGTATTCGTTGTTGATCGCCGCCACGTAGATCTTGCCGGTCTCGGGATCGAGCGCGATTTGACGGAGCCGTGTGATGCCGGTCTTTGGTCCAGTGATGACGCGCTTCGGCGCGACGTCGCCCTGATCGGTGCGGCCGAACATCAGCAGACCGGTGACACCGCCGGGCAGACGCGAGTAGGTGGAAACGACGAGCACGTTGCGAATGGGATCGACGGCGACGCCGACAATCTGGAGGAGCTTCGTCGTCGGTCCCTGAATCGTGCGAATCGGCGCCGCGTCGCCGTTGGCGGTCCGGCGATAGACGAGCACACGCCGATCGCCCGGATCGCCGACGACGATCTCGTCATTCCGTTCGTCGACCGCGACCGTCTCGGGGCGCGACAGGCCGGTACGAGCGCCCTGAATCGTACGAACCGGCGCCTCTTCGCCGACCGCGCCGCCGCGAAAAATCACGACCGCCGCCGCCAGCGGATTGGGCGCGATGATTTCGTCGTTGGTCGTGTCGTAGGCAATCCCGTGCGTCGTGCGGCTCAACCGCGTCATCTGTCCCTGAATCACTCGCGCCGGAGCCACGTTTCCGTTTGCCAGCCTGGCAAACGCCGCAATGCGCGGCTGGCTGACTCAATTGGGGACCAGAATCTCCTGCCGCTTGGTGTCGTAGGCGACCGCGTACGGGTTGCCGAATCCGCTCGTTTCCCTCCCCGCCGGCGCGTTGCGGATGATGCGGCGCGGGCGGACGTTGCCGCCGGCAAGCCGTGGAAAGACGAGCGCGGTGTGATCCCCGAAGTTGGCGACGTAGATCTCGTCCTTCGCGATCGCCACACCCATCGGACCCTTGACTCCGGTCAGCGGGCCGCGGATCGCGCGCTTCGGCGGCACGTCGCCGCTCGCCGTGCGCGGAAAAACGAGAATGGAATTGTCGCCGTTGTTCGCGACGATGATCTCGTCGTGCGCTTCGTCGACGGCGATGCCCATCGGCCAGTCGATCTGGCTGAGCGGTCCCTGGATGACGCGGAGCGGCGCCACGTCGCCGTTCGCGTCGCCGTCGAACACGGTCACTGACGAAGGAAGAAAGCGGCCGCGGGCATTCTCGTCGAGCTTGTCGCCGCCGGCGCGCTCCTGCCGCGATTCGCGCGCGTCGTACGCCGTGTAGGACGTAATCAGCTCGCCCGGCCGGAAGTTGCCGTGATTGGCGACGACAACCTCGTTGTGGGTTTCGTCGAAGTAGATGCCGTGTGGATCGGCCATCTGCGTCTTCGCACCACGGACCGATCGGATCGGGGCGTCGAACTTCTTCGCCTCGCGCTTGAACACGACGAACATGTTCGGCGTCTGCACCGAGAGCGCCATGACGTCGCGCTTCGGCGCGAACGCGATGCCCCAGGACTGATGCGGCACATACAGCAGCCGCTTCGGCTTGACGTTGCCGCGTGCGTCGTAGTCGAACACGACGAGTCGATCTTCGACGTCGTTGTTGACGGTGAAGAGCTCGCGATGCTGCGGGTCCATCGCGACACCGGCGACGAAGCCGACGCCGCTGTCCGGTCCCATGATCTGCTGGCGCGGCGTCGCCATGTCCTTCGACGTCGGACTGCCGACGGTCCGATCGTAGAGGAGCAGGCTCTTGCGGTTGGTGTCGCTCATCATCACCAGATCGTTCGTGGTGTCGACGGCGACGCCGTTGAAGCTGGGATAGGGATCGAGGACCATCCGCACCGGCGGCAGGTCGCCGCCTTCGACGTTGCTGCTCTTCGGGATGGCGAGTTGTTGTTCGGTCCGGCTGAAGCCGGACACCACATTCGAGCGATCGTCCACGGCGTCCGAGGGAGCGTCGACGCCCTCGGGCATGAGGCACATCGCGCCTTCAGTTTCATCAGCCGCCTGCGTCGTCGCGACGAACATCTCCTCGATGGACGGCGCGCGACCGGGCGTCACCAGCGACGCGCCGGCGATGAACACGCAGACGGTGATGAATCGACGCACGGATTAATTCACGCGCTTCGCGGGCGGCGGCGGCGTCGGCCCGAGCGTGATCCTGGCGCCGGCTCCCGGGAAGTAATGTTGGTAGAGACCCTTGTTCGCCTTGTCCAGCACCTCGAGCGCGTACTTCCCGGGATTCGGCGCGTAGTCTTTCAGGTAATCGCCGGGCGCGTTGATGCCTGGAACCTCCGGAATCCAGTCCTCGGTCAGCAGGTAGTTGGGATCGCCGTACCGCGACGCGAGCGCGCGAACCTCCGGGTTATCGAGGCTGGTCATGTGGCCCTTCTCGAGCAGGTTCACCCACTTGTTCGCGTTCCGCAAGCGAACCTTGTAGGTCGTGAAATAGGTGTGCGTGTGCCAGCCGTGATCGAACGGCACGTTGTTCTTCTCGCTGAACTCGCGCCAGACCTTCGACTCGGTCGGCGCATCCGGGTCGTGCCACAGACGAATGCCGAGGCCCCAGTGAATCACGCCGCTGCGAACGCGGTCCGGGCTCGTGTTGCCGGTCTTGAGCAGCGGAATCGGATGGCGGAAGGCCTTCGGATGCGATCCGAACGCGATCTCGTAGAGGTACCAGAACCCCGGTTGGTTGTGGTACGGATACGTCAGGTTATTCAGCTTGTCCCATTTGACGAATTCCT
>DAIUKO010000010.1:0-3943 GCA_036848175.1 Vicinamibacterales bacterium
AGGGCGCCTCGTCATGGCAGTTCGGGCACCAGCTGCCGGAGATGCTGACGATGACCACCTTGCCGCGGAATCGATCGTCGGTGTTGGCGACGATCTTCCCGTTGAGATCCGGGAAGCTGAAACGGAACGGCTCGGACGGGTCCTTGACGCTGGTGAAGCGCGACGGATCGCTCGGGTCGGGAAGTCCTTTCGCGCGCGCCACGTCGGATCGGAACGCCGTCAGCGGATTGTCCTTGTTCTGAACGACCGCGAGCGTGCCGTCGGGCTGCGGCGTCAGCTCGAGCAGAAGTGGACGCGCGCCGGAGAAATGACTCAGGACGAACGTGCCGCCGGTGTAGCGTCCCGTGAGCGCGCCGGTGTCGCCGTCGACGCGCAGGATCGCCGCGGAGATTTCGCCGCCCGACTGCCGCACGATCAGCTGCCAGGCCGATTCGCCTTTCGAACTCTTGACTTGCACGTTCCACAGGCCGCCGATCGACGGGACGTCCGCCGCGTCGGCGCTCACCGGCGTGAAGCGCTTCGCCTGGAACGGATACGGCGCGCCGCGAGTGCCGCGCGAGTACTGGCCCTCGAGACGTCCGTCCTTCAGCGTCGCTTCGAGCTTCGTCTCGTACTCGTCGAAACTGAGCACCAGTGCACCGTTCGCGAAGCTGCCGGTCGTCGAGGTGACCTTCTCGTCGCCGTTGAAGAAGGACCCCTTGGCAGCCGATCCGCTGCCGGCAAGCTCCAGCCGGAACGGCACCTCGAGGTTGTTGACGACGACGGTGGCGTCCCAGAGTCCGTTCAGCGACTGCGCATACGCGCGCGCCGGCAGCGACGCGAGTGCAACGAGCGCGGCGATCATCAATCGAGACAGGTTGGCTTTCATAACGCTCCAAACGAAAAAAGCCCGGAAGGCAGTGCGCCTTCCGGGCCTGGGATCCGCTGGTTCGGTTCGTCTGACGTATGTATTTACGTGGAGGCGATCCGCATGAACGCAGCGCGACTCAGGCCGGAGGCAGCCCCGGCCCAACAACACGAGCACGCGCAGCAGATCGAATTCACGTCGCCCTTATTTATCGTCGCGAAGGTGACGCCGAGTCAACTTTTTTCTCGGGCGCCGGGCGGGCAAGGCCCCCGTAACATAAGATGGCGAGGTGCGACGAGGCCTCCCGATCGGTGTCCTGTTGTGGGCGGCCGCGATCGCCATTCTCGCGTCTCAACAGCCGCCGATCCGGGACGATCGGCTGTTTCAATCCGGCATCGACGTCATCAGCATCACGGCGACGGTCACCGACAAGGACGGTCGCCCGGTCACCGGTCTCGGACGCGACGTGTTCGAGGTCTACGAAGACAGCGTGCTCCAGAAGGTGACCCAGTTCACGAACGAGCGGGTGCCGGTGAGCCTCGGCGTGCTCCTCGACGTCAGCGACAGCATGTTCGGCAAGCGCCTCCAGGACGCGCGCGCGGCGGTCGATCGGTTCTTGTTCGAGCTCCTCGACGAGACCGACGAGTTCTTCATCCTCGGCTTCAACCATCAGCCGCGGACGCTGACCGGATGGACGCACGTGCCGGAGGAGGTGCGGCGCGCGCTCGACGGGATCAAACCGTTCGGCGGCACGGCGGTCTACGACGCCGTGATCGAATCGCTGCCGATGATCGAGCGGCGCTCGCGGCAACGGGCCGCGCTGCTCGTCATCTCCGACGGCGCCGACACGGCGAGCACGGCGAACCTTCGCGACGTGCGGACGGCGCTGCACCGCAGCGACGCGTTCGTCTACGCGATCGCCATCGACTCGCCGGAGCGGCAGGCGATCAACACGCGCGTCAACCCGCAGGCGCTGCGCGAGATCACGGCGGAGAGCGGCGGACACACCGAAGTGGTCCAGAACACGACGCAGTTGAACGACGCGACCGCACGGATCGCCGAAGAGCTCAACAGCCAGTACGTCCTCGGCTACACCTCGTCGCGCGGCGCCGACGGCCAGTTCCACAGCATCCGTGTGCGCGCACCCGGCACCGACTATCGGGTCCGGGCGCGCACCGGCTACGTCGCCTCGCCGCACCGCAATAATCGCTAGCGGGCGCCGGTCCGGCCGATCGCCGACAGTTGACTCAGTCAACTAATCGCCGGACAATCTCGGCCGATGGCTCCCACTGCCCCTCCGTCGCGCCGGACGATTGACGCCGTGCGCGGCTTCAACCGCTTCTACACGCGCCAGATTGGCGTGCTCGGCGAACACGTCTTCGAGAGTCCGTTCTCGCTCAGCGAGACGCGGGTCCTCTACGAGCTGGCGCACCGGGATGGTCCGACGGCGAGCGATCTCGGGAAGGATCTCGGGCTCGATGCCGGGTACTTGAGCCGCATGCTCCGCCGCCTCGAAGCGAAACGGCTGATCGCGCGCACGTCATCGCCGACCGACGGCCGTCAAACGCACTTGCGCCTTACCGCGCTCGGGCGCACCGCATTCGCGCCGCTCGAGAGCCGCGCCCGGTCGGAAGTCGGGTCGATGCTTGGACGATTGTCCCCAGTCGAGCGCCGGCAGGTGGTCGACGCGATGTCGACGATCGAGCGCGCGCTGCGAGGGCACGCGGCCGCACGCGCGCCCTACGTGCTGCGCGCGCACAAGCCGGGCGACATCGGATGGGTCGTCCACCGCCACGGCACGCTCTACGCGCAGGAGTGGGGCTACGACGCGACCTTCGAAGCGCTGGTCGCGCGGATCGCCGCGGATTTCATCGATCACTTCGATCCGGCGCGCGATCGCTGCTGGATCGCGGAGAAGGACGGCGCGATCGTCGGATCGGTGTTCGTGGTGGCGAAGTCGAAGACGGTCGCGAAGCTGCGCATGCTGCTCGTCGAGCCGAGCGCGCGCGGCCTGGGCATCGGCGGGCGGCTCGTCGACGAGTGCGTCCGCTTCGCGCGCGCGGCCGGCTATCGCATGCTGACGCTGTGGACGCACAGTCAGCTCACCGCCGCGCGCCGCCTCTATCAGCAGGCCGGCTTCACGCGCACGCATGCGCAGCCGGTTCACAGCTTTGGCAAGGATCTCGTCGACGAAATCTGGGAATTACGCCTCTAACGCGCCACTTCGCTCATCAAACCGACTGGATTGCGATCCACGTCGCGGAGAAACGCCATCCACAGGTCGGCGTGCGGCAGCTTCGCGATGAGATGCGGCGGGCTGTCGAACTCGACGCCGCGCGCCGTCAGCGTCGCGACCGCCTGCTGGATATCGTCCACCTTGTAATAGATGATGGACGCGGGATGATCGTATTCGGGCCGCTCGGGCAGCGACAGCATCAGACGGACGCCGCCGCAGTCGAAGAAGGCCATCGTCGGCGGCGCCTCGAAGAGGAGCCGCATGCCGAGCGTGTCGCGGTAGAAGGCCACCGCGCGCGCCAGGTCGTGCACGTTCACCGCGATCTGCCCGATGGTCGAGAGTCCGAAGCCGTCTGCCACTGTCGTCATCGCTCCTGCCTTCCCCCGGCGTGCTATATTCGTTTAGCCAGGCTAAATAACTACTTAGCACATGCAAATATCTGACGTCAACCACGCGATTGCCAACCGCCTCCATTCGGCGGCGATTCACCTGCTCCGCCGCCTGCGCCGCCAGGACCAAGCAATGGGCCTCTCGGCGGCGCGCGCCTCCGCCCTGTCGGTGATCGTCTTCGGCGGACCGGTGACGATCGGCGACCTCGCCCACGCCGAGCACGTGAGCGCGCCGACGATGACGCGGCTCGTCGTCGGCATGGAGCGCGACGGACTGGTCCGGCGCGAGGACGACGCGCGCGACGGCCGCATCGTCTGGCTGAAGCCGACGACCAAGGGGGCGCGGATCCTGCACGAGGGCCGGCGCCGGCGTGTCGCCGCGCTGGCGGCGGAGTTGGCCACGCTGCCGGATCGCGATCGTCAGACGCTGGCGTCGGCGTCGGAAATCCTGGAACGGCTGCTGCGGGCCGC
>DAIUKO010000010.1:4043-54440 GCA_036848175.1 Vicinamibacterales bacterium
AGTCGCGGTCAGACCGGCGGGCTGGTGGTGGCGGCGAAGTCGCGGGCCGTGCAGCCCGGCGAGCTGGTCGTATTGACCATCACCGCTTCCGTGGATCTCGATCGCGTGCGCGTCCGCGCGTTCGGTCGGGACGTCGCGGCCTTTCCAGCAGCATCGTCGAGCGCCACGGAATGGCAGGCGCTGGTCGGAATCGATCTCGATGTGAAGGCGGGCACCTATCCTGTCGCGATCGACGCCGATGCCGGCCGACTGAGGACGACGTACGAATTGATGGTCATGTCGAAGCGCTTCCCGACCAGGCGGTTGACGGTCGATGAATCGTTCGTCAATCCGCCGCCTTCCGAGCAGGCGCGCATCGAGCAGGAAACGAAACTGATCAACGACGCGTACCGCGCGCCGGCGCCGGAGCGATTGTGGAACGGTCCGTTCGTCCGGCCGGTTGCGGAGGCGGCGAACAGCCGCTTCGGAACGCGAAGTATTTTCAACGGCGTCCCGCGCAGTCCGCACGGCGGCGCAGACTTCCTCAGTCCCGCCGGCACGCCGATTCACGCGCCCAACAGCGGCCGCATCGTCGTCGCGCGCCCGCTGTATTTTTCCGGCAACACCGTGATCATCGATCATGGCCTCGGCGTGTTCTCGCTGCTCGCGCACATGGCGGAGATGGACGTTCACGAAGGCGACCGCGTCTCGGCCGGCCAGGTCGTCGGCCGCGTCGGCGCAACCGGCCGGGTCACCGGTCCGCATCTGCACTGGGCGGTGCGCGCGAACGCCGCGCGCGTGGATCCGATCTCGCTGCTCGCGGTACTGGGGAAATAGCGAAGGTCCGCTCAGAGCCTCGCGATCGGTGTCACGACCGATGCGGGGCGCCTGGTCCCGCGACCATAGCGATCGTGGCGATCAGTTCCTCGACGTCGACCGGCTTGGACAAATGCGCCTCGAAGCCGGACGCCAGCGATCGTTCGCGGTCCTCGCGGCGCGCGTACGCCGACAACGCCACGGCCGGTACAAGGCCGCCGCGTTCCGGCGTCCGTCCGCGCACCTGCTCCATCATCTCGAAGCCGTCCAGGCCCGGCATCGCGATATCGGTGATGATGATGTCGGGCACTTCTTGATCGAGCGCGTCGAGGCAGGCCGCGCCCGATGACGTCACCATCACCTGCATCCCGTGCTCGCGCAGCAGCTCCGCCAGCAGCTCGCGCGTGTCGCGATCGTCGTCCACGACCAGCGCGCGCAGGCCGTCGAGCGCGGGCAGCGCATCGCGGCGGTTCGCCGCCGCGGTATCGCGCGCGTTGGTCACGGCCGGCCGATCCGCGTTCGTCGCCGGCAGCAGGATCCGGAAGGTGGATCCCAATCCGCGGCCCGGACTCGCGACATCAACGCTGCCGCCGTGCGATTCGACGATGTGGCGGACGATGGCGAGCCCGAGGCCGAGGCCGGTATGCGCGCGGGTCATGCCGCTGTCGCCCTGCCGGAACCGGTCGAACACGTACGGGAGCACGTCCGGATCGATCCCTTCCCCGGTGTCCGTCACCGCGACCGCCACGTGCCCGTCCATCCGCGCGACGCTGACGGTCACACGGCCGCCGCGCGGCGTGAACTTGATCGCGTTCGCGAGCAGATTCCAGACGACTTGCTGCAGCCGGGCGGCATCGCCGAGCACGAGCCCGGCGTCGCCGGCCGCGCACACCTCGACGAGGATCCCTTTCGCGGTCGCCGCCAGCTGCACGGCCTCGACCGCCGCGTCGATCGCCACCGCGAGGCGCAGCGGCTGGACGTCGAGCCGGAACTGGCCGCGGATGATCCGCGACAGATCGAGCAGATCCTCGACGAGGCCGAGCTGCGCCATGGCATTGCGCTCGATCACTTCGAACGCGCGCGTCATCTTGGCCTCGCTGAGCGTGCCGGTGCGCAGCATGCGGGCCCAACCGAGGACCGCATTGAGCGGTGTGCGGAGCTCGTGCGACAACGTCGCGAGGAATTCGTCTTTGGCGCGGTTGGCCGCGTTCGCCTGCCGGTAAGCGCGCGCGTTGTCCACCGCGAGCGCCGAGCGGTAGGCAATGTCCTGCGCGAACGCGAAGTCCGAGGCCGTGTAACGGACGCCCGATTGCGCGCTCACGAACGTGATCGCGCCGAGCGTGCGCCCGTGGACGGCCATCGGGACGCAGATGTACGAACGAATCGCCAGCTCGCGCAGCGCGCGGAGATGCGCGTCGTCGCGCGCGCTCTGGACGAGCATCGCGTCGGTGACGTCGGCGATCATCACCGGCGCCCCGGTGCGAATCGCGTGTGCGATGGTGCCGGGCGACTCCGCCGTGTCTGGATAGCGCTCGCGGAACGTTCGCACGAGATCGACTTTCGCCGGGTCGACATGCGCGACCGCGAGGCGCCGCGTCGTCCCCTGATCGTCGATGATGTCGACGGCACACCAGTCGGCCATGTGAGGGACGGCCAGGCTCGCCACCGTGCGCAGCGTCGCCTCGTAGTCAAGAGAGCTGGCGAGCGCGGCCCCGGCCTCCGCGAGGTATCTCGTCTGTTGATTCGTCCGTTCGGTGTCGTCGCGAGTTCGCCGCCGTTCTTCGTAGAGCTCCGCCGCGGCAATGGCCGCAGCGGACATGGTGCCGAGCGCTCGCGCCGTCTGGACCTCGACTTCGCTGAACGTATGACGTGAGCGGTAGTAGAACACCAGCGTGCCGCTCGTCCGTCTGTTGATCGTCAGCGGGACCGCGAGCATCGATCGAATCCCTTCTTCACGATAGGCATCGAGCCGATGCTGGAGCCTCGGCATCGTGTCGACCTGTTCGACCAGCAGCAGTTCGGTGAACGCCGCGGCGGCCGCCTGACTGTCTTGGTACACGTCGATGACCCGCGTGCTGAACCGGTCAGACAGGCCAAACGACGCACCGATGTGCCAGCTGCCGACCGCCCCATCGTGGCGCCAGACGGCGTAACCGTCGGCTGGGATCAGCGTGCGCGCGAGGACGATCACCGCCGGCATCATGTCGGTGAGCTTCGGCGATCCGAACAACGTCCCGGACGCCGCGACCAGCGCGACCAGGCGCTGCTGTAAGTCGGTTTGGTGCGCGTCGGCCACGGCGAGGGCCGCGTCCGCCCGGCGTCGATCGCTGATGTCGCGCGCGATCGTCGTCAGGCCGATCACACGCAACTGCTCGTCGCGAACCGCTGCGACCGTCAACGACACCGGAACGCGGGAGCCATCCTTGCGCAGACGCTCTGTCTCGTAGCCGTCGACCAGGTCTCCGTGCCGGATGCGCACCGCAACGGCTTCTTCTTCAGACTGCCGATCGAGAGGAATGATGAGCCTGCGCGGCTGGCCTACGGCTTCGTCGGGGGCATAGCCGAAGATTCTTTCGGCCGAGCGATTCCACGTCAGGATGACGCCATTCACGTCCTCGGCGACAATCGCGTCGTCGGACGACTCGATGATCGCGGCGAGCTGCGCGGACGCGTCGAGAATCGCAGCCATGTTGTTGCTGCATTTTATCGCCCCCTAACGCATGGCGGGCGTTTCGGAACGAACGCCGATGGTCGAGGTTGCGCAAGTTTTTTCCGAACAGTGTCAGCTCTGCATGAGCGCCGTCGCGAGACATGACACGAAGCGCCGATGCCGAGCCATACCTCCGTCATGTGACGGCATGGTTCAACTTGGTATTCAACTTGCCATACAGAGGAGCATGACCATCGGCGGCACGATTCCCACATTCGACTACAGCAGCACTTCCGTTCGCGTGATGCGATGGATTTTCCGGCGGGACGAGGACACGATTGTTTGCGAGCTCGGACTGAACCGCGACGATTCGGCCTACGAGCTGCGCGTCGCCCCGCCCTCGAACTCGCTTGGTGCCACGGCCGAGCTGTTCAACGACGCGATCTCGGCTTTCCAACGAACAGGCGCGGTCGAACGCTCGCTCCTGCGGGACGGCTGGTCGCTCGAAAGTTTCCAGTCCGAGCGCGTCCCACGCTGACCAGCGACCAACCGACCATTTAATTCGCGAGCGGCAGGCGGACGACGAAGGTCGCGCCTTTCCCTTCACCCTCGCTCTTTGCCTCGACCGATCCGCCATGCAGCTCGACGAGATGCCTGGCGATGGCGAGGCCCAGACCGAGGCCGCCATGCTGGCGCGTAAAGGATGCGTCCGCCTGACGAAACTTATCGAACACGAACGGCAGAAACGCGGGTGGGATGCCGGCGCCGGTGTCGGAAACCTCCAGCTCCGCGTCGCCGTCGGCCGACCCGATGGCCACGCGGACGCGGCCGCCTGATGGAGTGAACTTCACCGCATTCGAGACCAGATTCCAGACCACCTGCTGAAGCCGCGCCGCGTCGCCAACCACTCTGACGGGCGACGGCGCCGAGACTTCGACGTGAATCTTCTTCGCCGAGGCGGCCGGTGCGATCGCATCCACGCCGCGGTGCGCGACCGTTGCCAGGTCGACGGTCTTCAGCTCGAGCCGGACGTTGCCGGCCATGCCGCGCGCGACGTCGAGAATGTCGTCGACCAGCTTCGCTTGCGCCTGCGCGTTGCGTTCGACCGACTCCATCGCGCGCCTGGCCTTGTCCTGATCGAGCTGACCGCTGACCAGCATCCGCGACCAGCCGAGAATCGCGCTGAGCGGCGTGCGCAGCTCGTGCGACACCGTCGCGAGGAATTCGTCCTTCAGCCGGTTCAACTCGTCGGCCTTGCGGAACAGCCGCGCGTTCTCGATCGCGAGGGAAACGCGCCGCGCGAACTCCTCGATGAGGGCGATGTCCGCTTCCGAGTAGTCACGATGCGATTCCTGCTCGGTCCGGCCAAATGCCATGACACCGACCGTCCGTCCGTGCAACATGAGCGGCGCGCCGACGTACGCGTAAGGGCGAAGAATCCGGCCGAGGCGCAGAACCTCGGGCTGGATGTCCTCGAGGCCGGCCATCATTTCTTCGAGTTTGGTGTGGCCGACGACGACCGTCTTTCCGCGCCGCATCACCTCGTCGGCGAACGTCGAGACGTTGCGGGCGGGGGCCGACGCAATGAGCCGGTCCGCCAGTTCGCGAAGCGACGCCTCCTTCTCGCGGATGACGTGTCCCCATGCAACCAGACGCGTGACGCCACGCTCGTCCCGGACGATCACCGTGCAGTAATCACCGAGCCGCGGCAGCGCGACATGGACCGCGCGATCGAGGGTCGCCTCGTAATCGAGCGACGACGTCAGCAACTCGCCCACTTCCGCGAGGAACTGCAGCCGGTCGCGCGCCTCGACCGCGTCCGCCGTCGCCTCGCGCTCGCGCGCGAGCAACTGTTGCTGAATGCGGTGGATGCGCAGCCGATCGCGGATGTCGCGTGCGATCTTCGACGCGCCGACGATTTCACCGGCTGCGTTCTTGATCGGCGAAATCGCGATGGAGACGTCGACGAGCGTCCCATCTTTCCGCACGCGCTGCGTCTCGAACGGCTCCACCCGTTGACCGTTGCGGATCCGGGACAGCACGCGGCCCTCTTCAGACAATCGTTCGGCCGGCATGATCATCGTGATCGAGCGGCCCACCACCTCGGCCGCGGTATAGCCGAACAGCCGCTCCGCGCCCTGATTCCACGTACGGATGATGCCGTTCAGATCCTTGCTCATGATCGCGTCGTCACTCGACTCGACAATGGCCGACAGCCGTTGGCCGACGATCACGCTGCGGTGAAGATTCTCGTTCAGCCGGGCGATGAGGAAGCCGATCCCGACAAAGAACAGCAGGGCGATATCCTGCGCGGCATTGGCGACACTGAGTGGGTTGAACGGCCTGATGAACCAGATCACTGCGGCTGAGGCTGAGAGAAGAGTCGCGAACACGCCCGGACCGACGCCGCCATACCAGCTGGCCGCCATCATCGCGGGAAAAAACAACAGATATGGTGTCGACTCGCCAAGCCACGAGTGCAGGGCAAAGCGAATCAGAGTGGCGGCAACGACTGCGCTGGCGGCGAACGCGTAGCGACGGATGATCGGTCGGAAGCGCTTCACAAAAAAGAGGTGAATGGCTGAGATTGAGGAATTACGTCACTCCCTTATTATGGGACACATGCCCAGCTGTCCTCGTCCTGCGCTCGTCCTGGTTGCGGCCGGCTCCGCCGTGAAGCGCGCTCGATGGGTCGAGCCGATTGAAAGAGGCGGTCATCGCGTGATCGAAGCGGTCGACGGTACCCATGCGCTGGCCGTCGCCACGCGATATCTGCCGGACGTCATCATCGCCGACCTGGTGATGCCGCAACTCGATGGGCTGGAGTTGAACGGCCGTCTCGCCGCCAATGCAGATCTCAACGATATCCCGACTATTCTCGTGCGCGACCCGGCCTCGAACCTGGAATCGTGCGATGACGCGCATCCGATTGTCGAGTCGGATCAGGATCTCCTTCACCACCTCCACCGCTTGGTGACCGCCCGGACGTCGCTCGTCGAAAGCCGACGGACGCTGCGGCGCGCCCTCGCCGGCATTCGCGCCACGGCGCAGGATGAATGCGACGAGACGTTGCCGCTGAGCGATCGCGCCCGGCACATCGCGAACGGAACCGACGAGACGATGATCAGCGTGCTCGTCGCCGACGACAGCGCGCATTACGTCGAGGCCAACTCCGCGGTCTGCGCGCTGAGCGGCTACTCACGCGAGCAGCTCCTCCAGATGTCGATTTGGGATCTGTCGGCCGACGATGTCGTCGAACGCGGCCAGCGGGCGTGGAAACGATTTCTGCGAGACGGCCGCTTCGAAGGGTCGTACCGCATCCGGCGCAGCACCGGCGAATACATCACGATTCGCTGCATGGCGGCGGCGAACGTCGTCCCGGGCCTCCATGTGTCTACTATGGCGCCCGCGAAGCTGCTCCAGGTCCTCCGAGCCTGATCACCGACAGCAAAGGATAGTGATCCGAGCCGAAACGGCTCGGCAGTCGGCGAACGTCGATGGCTTCGGCTTCGCCCGCGAAGACATAGTCGAGCCTCGCTCGAAGACCGAGTGCTCCGGACCATGTCGCTCCGGCATGACCTGCCGATGCATCCGGGAAGGCCGCGCGCAACGTGCGAATCGCCGGCTCGCGATCGCCGAACCACGTGTTGAAGTCGCCGCCCACGACGGTGGTCCCTTCAAAGGTCAACGATTGCGTGAGCGCCGTCACGAGTGCATTCGCCTGCCGACTCCGCGCCTCCACCGGACCACCGTGGAGCAGTGACAGCGCGGTGTCCAGGTGCACGTTTGCCACTCGCAGCCGCCACGTCGTGCCGTCCGACGTCCTGCCGTCGATCGCCGCGACGGCGACGACTCGCCGCTGCCGCTCGATCGGGAGCTCGACGGCGGCCGGCTCGGACAGCGGCAATGTCGAGAGGATCGCGTTGCCGCGGTCCTCAGGATCGTCGACGGCCGCGCCGTTTCGCATCGACGGCGTATAGAGCAGCGACAACCCGCGGCGGCTGGCCACGTCCCGCACATCGCGCGCATGTTCACTGTGAAACGCCTCGACGATGCGTGACGGCACGGCGGAAAGATTCGTGGCGGGCTCCGGAACACCGTCGCCGTGGCGATACATTTCCTGGAGCAAAAGCACGATCGCGTCGACGCGTTCGCCGCGCGTGAAGTCGCCGCGCTGCACCGCGTCGATCAGCGCATCGACATCGCCGCCGCCGACGTGGGCGTTCCAGCTCACGATGGCGACGCGATCGATCGGCCCCGCCGGCGTGTGACGCGGCGCCGGCTCGTACACGACCGGCCCGACCATCGCGCACCACTCGCTCAGGCGCGCTTGCTGGCGTGCGTCCGCCGGTCCGATCCAGACGATGCTCGGCGTCGGTACGTGTTCGAGCGAGACGACGTCCCGACACGCAGGGCTTGTCACGATGGCGGCGCTCGGCCGGTGCGCACACGCGACGGATCCCGCGAGCAGCAGAATAATGGGTACCAGGTGATTCAACGACAGAATCAGAGGGGATTTGTCAGCTGCGACGGCGGCGGCGAGCAGAGTCCCGGATCCCAGACGGCGGCCGTTCGGGCGCATCGTTCGCTTCGCTTGGGGCATTCCCGACGTCCGCCTCCTTGCCGGTCTTTGGAGTGTTCGCCGCGTTGACGTCGGAGTACAGCCGGAAATCCCGGACTTCGTGAAGCGGACCCTGTTTGAGTGCTTCGAGGTCGTGAGCGATCACGTCGGATAATTCGGCGGCACTATTCTCGAGCTTCGACAACCGCTCCGTCAGTTTTCGAATCCGCTCGAGTTGTTCCTTGAGGAACGACTCAGCCATGAGACCAGGCTCCTGAGCAACTTTTAGCTAATCCTGTGCCAATAAATAGACGCTAGAGAATAGGCGCCTGGTTCGTGCGGGCTGTCCGGGGCGAAGGACCTGATGAGCAAAACGTGGTCACACGCGCACGACAATGCCCGAAGTTGGCTGTCCTGTCGCCTTCGCAATGGCTGAGGCATAAAGTCCGACCTGGCGGCGGTATCCGTCTTCGCCCGTCGCCGCGATCTCGCGGTCCGTCTTGTAGTCGATCACCGTCCACGATCCGTGTTCTTCGAACGCGAGATCGACGATACCCTCGACGACCAGACCGTCGGCGAGCACGTAGGTGATCGGCGTCTCGCGGCGGCACGCGCCGCGTGCGTCTGCCGCGCGCGCACGGCGGAGCAGATCGTGCGCGAGAACTTGTTCCGCCACTGTCACTGCCGCGTGCATCTCGTCGTCGGTCAGATTGAGGATCCGTCCTTCCAGCGTCGCGAGCTTTTCGAGCATGCTCCGTGTGGCGTCAAAGGGCGCCTTGGCCAGCAGCTCGTGGACGAGAATGCCGAAGCCGATTCCCCCAGGTCTCTCGGCCGTCCGCCCAATTGTCACAAGCCTCACTTCAGCCTCACTCGAGTGAGGCTCAAGCCTCACTTCAGCCTCACTCGGGTGAGGCATCGCCCATTCGCGGGCGGTCTGGACGCGCAGCGACGGCGTGGCGCCAGCGGCGCGCGCGTCGTGACGGGCAAGCTGCCAGGCGTCGTACTTCGCGCGGCCGTCCGCGATGATGTGCCTCGGGACGTCCTTGACGATCAGGTCGTCGCGGCGGACGCCGAACGCCGGCTTCTTGTCGAGATCCAGCGCGCTCGGATCCCACCACACGACGGAGTAGCCGCCCGCGTCGGCGAACGTGTGCTGACCAGGACAAACAGTCGACGGACCGGCGACGGCGTCGTTCGGACGCTGCAGCACCGAGTCCTTCGACCTGAACGCGGGATATTTCGGACCGCGCGACGGCGATCGGCGCGACGCAACCGGTGGATACAGCGCGCGATTGAGCGGGCTGAACCAGCCGCCGTCCCACGGATCGTCGCCGACGGCCGGGACGACCAGCAGATCGCGCGCGCGAGTGGCGGCTACGTACGCGAGCCTGACGCCTTCCGCCTGATCGCGCCCGACCTCGATCGCCTCATGCTCGTGCAGCTCGTGCGGCGCCCAGCCGCCGATCCGCATCGCGCACAAATTACGCGGCGCGTCGAGGTACCGACTCGCGTCGCTGCGGCTCATGCGGCAGGTGAGATCCGCGAGGATGACGACGGGAAACTCCAGACCTTTCGCTTTGTGCACGGTCATCAAGCGGACGCCGTCACTCCCCTCCTCGAGAATCGGCGCTTCCGCGGCCTCGGCCGATGCCGCGTCACGCAGCTCGTCGATGAAGGCGCGGAACGAAATGCCGCCGCTCGCCTCGTACTGCCGCGCGAGCTCGGCCACATGAAAGACGTTCGCCAGCGCCTGCTCGCCGGCCGTCCGGAGGATGAAGCCAACGTGCGCGCGCGTCTCGGTGAGCAGCCGGCCGATCGTCTCGGCCACCGGACGATAGTTGCGGCCGCGATGCAGCCGCTGCAGCAAACGGAGCGCGTCGGCAATCGGCACGAGGTGCGCCGCCGGCTCACCGGTGAGGGCGAGCTCTTCGCCCGAGTTGCCGCCGAGCGCTTTCGGAATCCGGAATGGATGGAACACCCCGAACCGATCGCGAAACTCGAGCAGATGCTCGTCGTCGATCGCGAAGAGCGATCCCTTCAGCGTCGCGAACACGGACAGCTCATCGTCCGGCCACTCGATGGCGGCGAGCGCCGCGCGGATCGTCTCGACCTCTTCGCGCTCGTGAAATGCCTTGCCGCCGACGAGCAGATGCGGAACGCCGCGCGCTTCGATCGCGTTGATGTAATCGCGGGTGACGTCCCGGCCGAAGCTGACGAAGCGGCGGAAGAGGACGGCGATGTGCCGCGGCTGCATCGGCACGCGTCGTTCGACTCCGTCCGGCTGCCGCTCGCACACAGTCCATCCGCTCGTGTCGACCAGCCACGCGATGTAGGCGCCGACGGCATGCGGGAGCGACGATTCGATGGCCATGGCCGACGGCTGTGGCAGACCGAACCCGCCGCGTCCGTACGGCTTGGGCACCGGCAAGGCGACGATTGCCGGCTGCGAGTCGTCGCTCGATCGGTACGGCGAGAGCGGGATGTAGTCGGACTGCAGCGTCTGAGGATCGTGGGTCATCTCGGCGCTGAACGCCGCGTTCACGAAATGCTGGATCGCCGGCACACTCCGATAACTCGTCGTCAGCTGCACGACACGCCCGCCCTGAGACGCCAGCTGATCGCGGACGCGCCAGTAGGTACCGACGTCGGTGCCGCGAAATCGATAGATCGCCTGCTTCGGGTCGCCGACGATGAAGAGCTTGCCAGGCTGATCGTCGGCGAGCAGCAGGAGGATGTCGGCTTGAACCGGATCCGTGTCCTGGAATTCGTCGACGAAGATTCGCGTGAACTTCGTCTGAAGGTGACGGCGCACGTCGGCGTTGTTGCGGATCAGATCGCGCGCGCGCGTGAGCAAATCGGCGAAGTCAAGCGCTCCGGCGGCCTCCTTCAACTCCTGATAGCGCTTCGTCGCGCCGGCGAGCTCCTGCTGCAGCGAGGCGGCGAGGTCGGCATCCGCTTGTTGACGAAATTGCTGCAGGCCGGCGAACAACGCGTCGCGCGCCGACAGGACTTCGGTTCGTACCACGTCGCGGCCGTCGCGTTTTCCGTACTTGTAGCCGCTGCCCTTTCGCGTACGCGAGAACCCGCGATCACGCGTCAGATCGACGAGCCGCGCTTCCCAGCCGTCGAGGTCTCGTCCGCCGAACGACGCTTCGAGTTTGATCTGGCGGCTCAAGCGCCGGACCCCCGCTGTATCGAGAAAGAGGTTGTCGCGCTGCGAGGACGCGCCGGCTGAAAACTCGGCGAGCTCGTGAAGCGCCGCGACGTGGCTGTCGATTTCCGATTCGCGATCGAAAGGCGGTCGATGCCACGGCTGCGCGAAGTCGCGCCACTCGGCGAGCGTGCGGCCGGCGTTGCGCAGGCGATCGATGGGACCGTCGCTGACACCGCTCCCCCCAAACGACGGCGCGCTCGTTCGACGGAGCGCGCGCCGAACGGCTTCGGGTGGATCCTGCAGCGCCTCCTGCAGCCACGCGCGAAACGCGCGCGAGTACAAGCGATCGGCCTGAGGCTCCGTCAGCACCGTGAACAATGGATCGACTTCGGCTTCGACCGGACGTTCGCGCAGCAGCTCCGCGCAGAATCCGTGGATGGTGTTGACGTGCGCTTCCTCGAGCGTCGCGAGCGCCTGTTCGAGACGCTCCCGAACGTCGCTGTCGATCGCTTTGGCGCGATCCTGCTCGAGCGCCTCACGCAGGCGGAGCTTCAGCTCGCCGGCGGCCTTTTCGGTGAACGTGACCGCGACGATCTCGATCATCTTCGCGCGCCCGGTCGCGAGCACGCGCAGGATGCGGCGGACCAATTCGGTCGTCTTGCCGGTCCCCGCCGCCGCTTCGACGACCAGCGTGACGTCGAGATCCTCGGTGATTGCGCGTCGCGCTTCGGAGTCAGCGTGACTGTTCATTGACGTGTCAACTTTTTTCATTGGCGGCAGGCGCTGCGGTCGAATGCTCACCTCATGGATCTGAGTGCTTCCAAGTCCGCAAGTTTGTCTTTGGCCTTTCGCTCCACCCGCTCTTCTTCACGCGGGCCGCAGACCGGGCGGAAGTCGCACCACGTGCATGCGCGCTCCGCCGGTGCGGCCGGCAGGAACCCGAGCTCGACGGCTCGATCGATGATCGTCAGCACCTGCAGACCCTGACCGCGCGTGTAGTCGTTGATGTCAATCTCCTTCTCGCCAAAACCACCGGCCGTCGTCGAATAGAACAATCGGCCCTTCACGACTCGCTTGCCCAGTCCCTTCTCCACCGCGACGCTGTAGAGGACCGGCTGCAGCACGGCGCCGCCGCCGACGATCAGATCGGGATTCGATCGATCCCGTCCCGTCTTGTGATCGGTGACGCGCAGGACGTCGAGCTGCGGATCGTGCTCGATGAGATCGACCGATCCGTGGAGGACGAACCGGTCGTCGACGACGACTGGATCGGGAAGGCTGCGCGGATCGCGGCCTTCGTCGTGCAAGCCGAAGCTGAATTCGAAATAGGCCGGCTGCCACCGTCCGCCGTCGGCCAGCCGCGTCACCCAGATGCCGAGGTCGCGGCGCAGCTCGTTGATCTCGTCGCGCCAGATGCGATCGATGGCCGGCGCCAGCGTCTCGGCGTACTCCTCCGCCACTCGATCGAGGACCTCGTCGAGAACACGCGAGGCCTCTGCAACGCGTCCTGGTGCGATCGGCAACGCGCCGGCGGCCTGCATGGCGCGATAGAAGTCGGCCTGAACCTTGTGATACAAGCTGCCGCGCGTCAGCGGATCCATCCGCACGAGCGGCTCGGGCTCGTCCCACGGCTCCAGCCGGAAAATCGTCGAGAGCAGGAACTGATACGGGCAGGTCGAGAACCGCTGCAGCGCCGACAGCGAGTACGCCCGCCGGCGCAGGCGATGGCGGGCGATCGCGGCTTCCGTGCCGGCAACGACCCGTACCAATCCGTCGCTCGGCGACCACGCCGGGCGGCTGCGCGCCCATCGGCTGATCACCGATCGCCGCAGTGCGTCGTTCAAGCCGAGCATGTAGTGGGCGCGGCCTCTGACGCTCGCGGGATCGCGCGACTCGAGCAGCGGCTTGAGGACCGCGAGATCGTGCTCGAGGTCGTCGATCGCCCGATCCGCGTCGCGCGGCGCCGGCCAGGCCAGGTTCGCGCCGCCCTCTTCGGCCGCGTCCGAGGCGAGCACGCGGTGATCGGGGACGCGTCCGGTGATCGCGCGCATGACGTCGAGCGCGTAGAACGACGGCACGCGCGCGCGCGTCTCGGCGACGTCGAGGCGCGGATACGACAGATACAGCCGCTCGGTCGCCGCGCCGATCGCAATCTTCAACAGCAGACGTTCGGCGGCGCCGCGCTGATCCTGTCGCACGAGCGACGCCTCGCCGATCGCCTTTCGCGTGTCGTCGAGCAGCAGCGGGTCTTCACGCGGACGCTGGGGCACGACGCGTTCCGCCAGTCCGGGCACGAAGACGACGCGGAAGGTCCGGCCGCGAGCCTGGTGCGGCGTGCCGACGAAGACGCGGCCGTAGCGGCGTGCCGGCGGCTCCCAGTCGAGCGTCGCCAGACGGTCGTGCAGCACGTCGCGCGCTTCCTCGAGCGTCACCGGACCGATCTCGGCCATCGGCCGGAGATCGGCCAGCGTCTTCAGCACGCGATCGGGTCTGTTGAGCGCGCGGGTGGCCAGCGCCTCGAAGCGCGCGAGCCAGTCACCCCATGTCGCGCGATCGGGCCACGACGCCAGATCGTCGATGATCGGCAGCGCGAACTGACGCAGGTGGACCAGATTCCGCAGGTCCCGCTCGTACCGCGCGATGCGCGCCGACTCGGGCTCTTCCGTCCGAAGTTCGTCGATCCGGTAGCGGTAATCGGCCGCAAGGCCGTTGAGACGACGGCGCCAGCGCGCGCTGCCGTCCGCGCGCGTCCGTCCGCCGACGACAGCCGACTCGACGATCAGCTCTTCCCACTTCCACGGCGATCGCAGCGTGCCGGCGACCACCGCTTCATCGTCCGAATCGGGGCCGACACGTGGGTCGGCCGCTCCGAGACCGTCGCGGCGATCAGGGGCGGGGCGTCCGTCGCCAGCGAGGTCCACGCCTTCCTCCGGTCGCAGGGGCGGATCCATGTGTTCGCCCGCGATTTCCGCAAACACGTCGTCGTCTGGAATAACGACCTCGGGACGCTGGGGACCTTCCCCCACCCGCGGCACCTGGCCGAGCGACAAGTACTCGTCGAATCGTTTCGCGGACAGTCCGTCGACGGCGCACGACACCAGCGCGATGAACGCGCGGCCAGCCGGATCGGGACGCCGGGTGCCGCGATCGAAATAGACCGGCACGTCGCCGCGCGCGCACGCGTGCTCCAGCAGGCCGAGATACTGCTGCGGTGTCCTGAGCAGGACCGCCATCTCATCGAACGGAACGCCGCGCGACGCCTCGTCGAGGACGCGCCGGACGATCTCGACCGCCTCGCGTCCTTCGCCGGGCGCGGAGAACAGCCCGACGTCGCCGGCGCGCTGTCGTGGTTCCGGCCGATCCGACGTGAAGACGAAGCGGCGCAGGCAGTGCAAGTCGGAGGTCTGAAGTGTGAAGTCTGAAGGACCCGGCTCGGGCAGCGTCGAGACCGCGCCGTCGAAACGAGCGAATTGAGCGAGCGCGAAGTCGTCGCCGTCGGGCACGGTGGCGAGGACTTCGGGCGATCGCTCGATCAACGCGGCCACGAGCTCGCCTTCGGCGCGTGAATCGAGCGCAACGTCGAGGAGCAGCAGCGGCAGACGCGCCCATCGCACCAGGTCCGCTCGACACGCGTCAGCCGCCGCTCGAAGCAGCGCCGCTCGATCGTCGACCGAGGCGCGCGCGAGTTGTTCTTCGACGCGCTCGACCAGCCGCGCGAGATCGCGCACGCCGGGACCGGCGGCGAATCGATCCGCGGGAATTCCGGCGAGACGAAGCTCGTGAAGCGTGCGCGCGAGCGCCTTCGGGAAGCCGGGCATCGACGCCACCGGCGCGAAGTATTCGAGCTCGCCGGCGGCGACCGCGTCGAACACGGCGCGCGCTGCCATCGCTTCGGCGCCGGCGCTGGTCCCGGCGACGCGGGCGCCGACGGCGGCACGCGCAGCCGCGCATTGCACGGCGAGCCCTGTGAAGCTGAAACGCATCAGGCCGAACGTCGCTCCGGCCGTGCGCGCGACGGCCCGTGCGAAGTCGTCGGCCGCACCGCGCGACGCGCCGACGATGACCAACTCGGTCGAGGAAGGTCTTCCGGCGAGGAACTCGCGCGCGGCTTCGAGCCGTGCCGCCGCGGACGTGGACGTGACGATGCGCAACATCGGGGCCTCCGGTCGCCATGCCGGGACTCGGGATTCGGCAGCGCTCGCTGCCGCGGCGGTGATAAACGCGAACAGTCAGTCTCGCTCGTGGTGAGCTTGTCGAACCACGAGCCAATTCGCTCGTCCTTCGACAGGCTCAGGACGAGCGGTGGACGAGATAGCCGGACGCAACTAGATGACTCCAGATTCTACGCGCACGTGATTCGGCAGCGCTCGCTGCCGCGGCGGTGATAAACGCGAACAGTCAGTCTCGCTCGTGGTGAGCTTGTCGAACCACGAGCCAATTCGCTCGTCCTTCGACAGGCTCAGGACGAGCGGTGGACGAGATAGCCGGACGCAACTAGATGACTCCAGATTCTACGCGCACGTGGTAGTAGCCCGCCACGTTTTCGACGGCGAGGGGCGCACCGAACACCGCGCCGAGGTGCGGCGCGTCCATCAAGGCCGCCTTGGCGCCGTCGGCGACGATCGTTCCCCCTCGCAGCAGGATGACACGTTCGATCTCCGGGATGATCTCGTCGGTGTAGTGGGTGACGAGCAGGATCGTGACGCCCTGGCGGGCGACGGCGCGCACGCGCTCCATGAACTGATGGCGTGCGACCAGGTCGAGGCCGCGCGTCGGTTCGTCCAGGACGAGCGTCTTCGGCGCGTGCACCAGCGCGCGCGCAATCAGCACGCGGCGCGCCTCGCCGGTCGACAGCGTGTCGAGCGTCCGCCGCGCCAGCGCTCCTGCCTCGACGCGCTCGAGGGCCTCATGCGCGCGGGCGCGCATCGCGTCGCTCACCTGCTGATAGCCGAACAGGCCGTCGGTGGCGAAGAAACCGGAGACGACGGCGTCGAGGCCGGTCAGGACGCCGTTCGAGTTGCCGTGGACGAACCGATCGTGCAGATCGGCCGAGACGATGCCCATCTGCGATCGCAGCTCGAAGACGTTCCACCGATCGCGGCCGAAGAGACGGATCGGCCGGCGGCTGGAGTCGTCTTCCGGCGCGACGGGATAAAGCTGCAGCGTGAGCAGCTTCATCAGCGTCGACTTGCCGGCGCCGTTGGGGCCGAGGATGGCCGCGTGCTCGCCGATGTCGATGGTCAGGGTGAGGCCGTCGAGGACACGCGCACCGCCGAGCACGACCGTGGTGTCGCGCAGCTCGAGGAAAGGCGGCGTCACCTCATTGGCACGGCGCTCCGCGCCCCGAGCTCGCGATCGAGATCGAGAATCGCGGCCGGGTCGTTCTTCACGAGGCGGAACTTCGCGACGATCTCACGCGCGAGCTTCTCTTCCTCGACCTGCTCGGTGAGAAACCACTGCAGCTCGGTCATCTCGGCGAAGGCCTTCTCCGTGAAACAGAGCTCGTAGAGCGCGTTGATTTGCGTGGTCACGCGCTGCTCGTGCTCGAGCGCCTTCTCGAAGACGGCCGCGAGCGACTCGAACCCGACGTTCGGACGATCGATCGCCTTGAGCTCGACGGCGCCGTCGCGCGCGAGGACGAAGTCGAACAGCTTCAGGCCGTGCAGGCGCTCCTCGTCGCTCTGCATCCGCAGCCATTTCGCCGCGCCGAGAAACTTCTGCCGGTCGCAGAAGCCGGCCATCGCGAGATAGGTGTAGGACGCCCCGAACTCGGAGTTGATCTGCTCGTTGATTGCACCCAGTACAGTCGCGTTCACCGAATCCTCCAGCCGTTGACGGGCCCGCCGTGGAAGAACTTTTCGGGCACCATGATACCGTCCTTCTTGAAGATCTCGCCGTCCTTCATCACGAACTGGACGCTCTTCAGCGCCATGATGTCGTCGAGCGGATTGCCGGGCACGGCGATGATGTCAGCGAACATTCCCGGTTTGATCGGGCCGCGCGTCTTCTCCGTTTCGCTGATCCTGTAGCCGTTGATCGTCATCGCGCGCAGGATGTCGGCGTTCGGAATGCCGGCGTCCTTCCACACCTTGAGGAACTCCATGCACACTTCGCCGCGCGTCTTGCCGACGACGTAGTAGTCGGCGTCGGTGGAGAAGCTGAGATTAACCTTGTTCTCGTACGCGTTCTTCAGGCCGGCGACGGTCCGCTGATACGCCTGCGGCGACACGGGATGCCCGGCCAGCGTGTCGGGCGTCTCGGTCCCCGCGCGCCAGATGCCTTTCTGCGCCATCAGCTTGTGCAGTTCGTCGGTCAGCGCGCCGGAGTGGGCGATCGACCAGATGCCCGCGTCGATCGCATTACGAGCGCCGGCCGGCGTCTGGACGTGGCCTTCGACTTTCATCCCGACCTTGGCGGCTTCGCGAATGAAGAGCCGGATCTCATCCGCCGTGTAGCCGTACGGCTTGCAGTCGACGCAGATCTTGATCACGCGCGCGCCGAACAGCACGTTCTGACGGACGGCCTTCACGATTTCGTCCGGCGTGTCGGCGTCGAGATACTCGGGGTAGACGATGTTGTGCTGCTTGGCCATCTCGGGCGTCGGGAAGAACTGCCCGCCGAGGCCGCCAATGATGATGCCGGAGTTGATGATCGTCGGCCCGGGGATCCAGCCCTGCTCGATCGCCTGGCGCAGCGCCGTGTCGGCGTAGAGCGCGTTGTTGCCCATGTCGCGCACGATCGTGAAACCCGACGACAGCATCTGGATGCCGTTGGACGCCGCCTGGATCGCGCGCAGCGCCGTCGATTCCTGCACGTAGGTGTAGTAATAGATGTTGCTCTCGGGCTCGGGTTTGTAGGTCAGCGCCAGATGGTTGTGCGCCTCGACCAGCCCGGGCAGCACCGTCATCCCCGACAGGTCGATCACTTGCGCGCCGGCCGGAATCGGCACATTCGGGCCGACGTCGGTGATGCGCGTCCCGGCGACGAGGATGATCTGATTGGTGAGGATGCGGCCGCCTTCGGGATCGAGGAGCCGCCCGGCGCGAATCGCCCTGACCGGACCGGGCTGCGGCGGCTGCGCGGCGAGCGGGACGGCCGACACCGCCACGATGAGGAGTGCGAGAAGACTCTTCAGCATGGCGGTGAAAGCTACCCGGAGGCGCCGCCTTTTGCAAGCGGCGCTTGCGGCATTACCGGCGCGCTGGCGCCGACGTCGTCGAAGCAGCTCGCCGCGCCTGCGTCGAGACGTCCGGGGTCAACGCGGCGATGATCGACTGCGCTTCTTCGATCCAGATGGCGGCGGTGTGCGGATCGAGCGGAGGCCGCCCCGACGAGACGCTCCGCTGCACGGTCTTTTGAACGTCGCCGATGAAGTCCTGCAGTTTCTCGATAGCGTCCTCGTTGCGAGCGCGGCTCACGTTGCGCTGGGCACCGCTGAGCTCCGAGAGCAGGCCGTTCTGTCCTGCCGCCGTCACCTGACCGGTCAGCGCTGCAAGCGTCGTGTCCACGGTGTCGTCGTTGCGGATCGTACCGACAGCCTGACCGCTGCCGCCAATCGCCGCGCCGACGACATTGGCCAGGTTCACCGTAAACGTTTCGTCAGCTTCGATGACGAAGTCGCCTCGCACCGTCACCGCGATCGTGTCAGTTGTTTGGAGGGCCGCAAACGTCAACGTGCCGGACGCCGCCACGTAATCCGACGCCGCCAGCGCCGAGCCGTCGGCGGTCGCGTAGCTCACCGAGATCGGCGTGCTCGACGGATTCGACAACGAGACCGAGAACACCGCTCGCGTCGTGTCAGTGTTCCCCTCGACAACGGAGACATCGCCAATCGTGATCGTCGGCAGCGGATCGTCGTTGACGATCGTGGCCGACGCCTGGGCAACGGCGATGTTCGCGTGCGAGGCGTTCGACAGGTTCACCGCGAAGCGTTCGTCCGGCTCGTAGACGTTGTCGCCGGTGATCGACACGGCAAAGATCTGGCTGGTCTGTCCCGGCGCGAACGAGACACTTCCTGCGGCGGCGGCGTAGTCGCTGCCGGCGGCGGCCGTGCCGTCTGCAGTCGCGACGTCCACCTGCGCGACGGCCGTATGCGTCGGCGCGGACAGCGTCAGCGTGAACACCGCGGTCGACAATCCTTCATTGCCTTCTGCAGTGCTGATGTCGCTTATCGCGATCGACGGCAACGGGTCGACCGTTTGCACGACCGTGCCGCTGCTCGGACGAAAATCGCCGTCGTCGACGTACTCGGCGGCGATCGTATGCGATCCGCTCGTCAGCTCCGACGTCGTGAAGCTCGCACGTCCGGATGAATCGACATCCACTGGTCCCGCGAGGACGGTCTCACCTTCTCGGAACGTGACCGCTCCCACGCTCACCGGCTCGCCGCCGCTCGTGACCGTCGCGGTGAACGTCACCGGCTCGCCGCTGTCGGACGGATTCTGAGACGACGTGACGCTGGTCTCGGTGGCGGCGGCTCTCGACGACACCACACTGGCGACGACCACGTTGTCGATGGCGACGCCGCATGCCGTCGCTGTCGGCCGGACGTCTCTGCACGTCCCCAGCGAGTCCTGCGTGTATTCGAAACGCAGCTGCGCGTGCCGTCCGGCCATATCTGGCAGCTTCAGGCGCACGTGCTGCACACCCGACGAGGTTCCGGCCCACGCCGACAAATCCTGGAGATAGTCGGGGTTGCTGCTGCGTGGCAGGTGCTTCGGATAGTGCGCCTGCGCACCGGTCGCAAATTCTTCGGCGAACGCCTCGGCCAGCACCGATCGAAGCTCCGCGGGCGTCGACGTGGTCGGCCCGAAGTCCGCGACGCGCAGCACCATCCCGTCGTACGCCCAGACGTTCATCGTCGGCTCGTCTTCGGTGTTGTACTCGATGTCGAAATCGAGCGTCACATACTCCGATTCCGCCGGCACGTCGAAGATCGGGCTGACCAGGCGTTCGATGCGCGTGTTGTTTCCAGCCACGCCGTCGTTCGCGTTGGCATGAACCGCGGCTTTCGAGCCGCGCATGAACGTGGTGTTGGTCCTCCACGGCACGGCGTTGCCGCGTAGCGGTACCGGCACGGGGGCGACATGGACGGACTCCCATCCGGGCGGGAGCCCGAGTAAGGGAGCGTGATCGAAGTTCTCGGCGAGCAGCGTCGTTGGAATCGGCGTGCCGGTGGCTTGCGTGAACGACAGCGTCGTCGAGCCGCCGTCGCTGACGACGCGCAGCGTGAACTCGATCCGCGTTCCAGGCACGAAGCTCCCGCCGATGTCGATGACGAACGGCGTCGAATTCGCGGCCGTCGCGCCGGGCGGAAGATCCGGATAGACCGACGCCGCTTCGCGGATCGTCACACCGGCCGTCGCCGACGACAGCGTCGCGCTGATGCCGGCGACGGAACGGGCGAACAAGGGATTGGTCACGTAGTTGATGAGCGGAACCGACAGCAGCACCCGCTCACCGCGATCGATGGCGACGTTGCCGCCGCTGGCGGAGAAGGTCGCCGTGCCGACGTGCAACGACGGCTTGAATGGCGTCGTGCGTTCGAAGAAGACGTCCGGCGTGGTCATCGCGGCCTGCGGCAGGCCGTCGGTGAACCCGGGCTGCGTCGTGCCGGCGAACGCGGCGAACAACTCGCCGTTCTGAGCGACCGCCTGGATGTAGTCCCCGAGATTGGGTTGACCGGTGTCGTTCCCATGGCCGGCGCGAAACGGCGTCGCCGACAACGGCATCGGCTTGCTCCAGGTCGCTCCGCCGTCGTCGGAAAACTGCACCGACGTCTCGGTCAGATCGCCGGACGTCGCGACGCCCTGATCGTAATGGATGGCATAGACGCGACCGTTCGTCCGGTCGACGGTCACCCACGGGAACCACTGCGCCCGATCTGCGCCGGGACGGCTGTTCAACGCAATCGGCGAGGAAAACGTGACGCCTCGATCGGTGCTGCGCTGAAGCATCACGTCGGCGCCGTCGCGAGAAGCGTTGTTCGCGTAGACGAGATAGAGGTTGCCCTGGAATGGCCCGCCGGAATTGTCGACGGCCAGCGACGGGAAATTGTGGACCCGATCGTTTCCCGGCACCTGGTCCATCGTCAGGTATGCGGCGGGCGCGACATTCACAGGCGGCGCGAACGTGGCGCCGTTGTCGATCGACTTCGTGAAGCCGACGTTGTTGGTGAAGGTGCTGATCGATCGCTGCCACGCGATGTAGACCTCGTCCGATCCCGCCGCGAACCGTGGTACCGCCGCCTGACCGTCGAGCGCCGTGGCACTGACGATCGTGCGAGGCGACCAGGTCGGCGTCGCGCTCATGATGTCATCGGAGTACGTCGCCGAGATCTCGACGCCGCCTGCTACGGATCTCGTGAAGTTGGTCCACGCCATCAGCACGCGGCCGGTTTCGGGATCGACGTCAGCGAATTCCTTGTCCGCGGCGTCGCTGGCGTTGCCGACAACGACGCCACCATGCGGGTTCGTCGCCGGGGTCACTTCGAACGGCCCTTCCCACGTGTGCCCGTAGTCGGTCGAGCGGTGAAAGCACATCGTCTGCGCCGTCCCGGTGGCGGAGAACTTCTTGATCATGATCGAGAAGTAAATGAAGTTCGATCCGCCGAGATACTTCACTTCGGGATCGCCGAAGACCTGCGGGTATCTCACCGCACCAATCGCGTCGGCACCGGTCGACGGCAGTTGTCCGCCGTCGACGAAAGTCGCGCCGCCGTCGTCCGAGTACACGAAGCCGGAGATCCGGATTGGATTCAGATCGAATCCACGCGTGTCGTTGAACCCGATGACGATGTGCTGTCCGGTGCTGTCGACGGCGATGGAGGTCTGGGACTGCGTCCCGGCGAGGCGGACGAGGGTCTCCTGCTGCGTGGGGTCGCCGCTACTCAGAGTCTGCGAAGTCAGCCTGAGCTGATTCGGCGATTGTCCTCTGAGAGGCAGACTTCCCCATAGCAGGCATACGATGGCTATGGCCGTCCGTGCGCGACGGCAAAACGGGGCCTCCAGCATGGCTTTGGAGGCCCTCAGTTATATCAGACCCACTAAACTCGGCTTTGCGGCGCTGACAATCTTTTACGACGAACCTATGGCACAACGGTGGGGCTTGACACCCTCCCCCCTGCCTGGCGCGTGTATTTGTTGAACCAGCTCATCATGTAGAGCTGCGTGCGAATGTAGTTCGACGGTTTCGTGCCGGTGCCGTGGTACTCCTCGTTGAACTGCAGCAGCTTGGTCGGCACGCCCTTCACTTTCAGTGCGGCGTAGTACTCCTCGGTCTGCGGCATCGGCGTGCGTCGATCGAGGACGCCCGTCATCAGCAGCGTCGGCGTCGTGACTTTGCCGACCGACATCAGCGACGAGTGCGCCAGCCAGTCCGACGGATCATCCCAGAACGGCTTCTTGAAGAAGCTGTAGGTGAACAACGGGATGTCGGTGTGCCCCGCCATGCTGATCCAGTCGATGACGGGGCAACGAACCGCGGCGGCTGCGAAGCGATCGGTGTGGCCGATCACCCAGCTCGACAGCACGCCGCCGCCGCTGCAGCCGGAGACGTACATCCGCGTCGTATCGATGTAGCCCTTGCCGACGACGGCATCGACGCCGGCCATGAGATCGTCGTAATCGGGTCCGGGATAGTTGTGATCGATGCCGCTCGAAAAGGCGCTGCCATAGCCGGTGCTGCCGCGCGGATTGGTGTAGAGCACGACGAAGTTGTTCGCGGCGAAGTTCTCGAACATCCAGTTGAACGCGACGTTGTACATCGAGAACGGCCCGCCGTGGATTTCGAGGATCAGCGGATACTTCTTCGACGCCTCGAACGACGGCGGCTTCACGATCCATCCCTGGACCTTGGTGTTGCCGGTTGACGTGTACCAGACCTCTTCGATCTTGGCGAGCTGCTTGCCGGTGAGCACGTCGCCGTTGACGTCGGTCAGCTTGGCAATCTGATTCGGCTGCTTCAGGCTGTAGCGGACGATGTCCTGCGGATGATCGAAGTCGGCGGCGGTTCCCGCGGCCACGAGATCTTTCGACACTGAATCGAAGGTGAGCACGTGCGTGCCGGTGGTCACACTCTTCACGCCGCCGTTAATTGCAGCGAACTGCACGTTCCGCGACCCGCGATCGTCGGCATCGAAGTACACGCCGCTGCCGTCCGGCGCCCATTGCAGATTGTTCGGATTGCGATCGTAGTCGCCGCTGATCTTTCTGATCGCGCCGCCGCCGATCGGGACCACCCACAGATCGCTGACCGTGTGCGTGCGGCCGCTCGGCTCGTAGCCGCTGAACGCGACCAGCTTGCCGTCGGGCGACACTGACGGATCGCCCCACGATCCGCGCTTCGTCACGAGATCGCGAATGGTGCCGCTGGCCACGTCGACGACGTAGAGCTGCGATTCCTGATACTTCATGTCGGCGTCGCCTTCGCGAATGCCGTCGAAGACGATCGACTTGCTGTCGGGGGTCCAGTCGATCGTCGCCGCGCCGCGGAGCTCTCCGGCGCCGACGCTCCACTTGCCCGAGGTCAGCGCTTTCGGCGTCCCCCCTTCAGCCGGCACGACGAACAGGTGCGTGTAGCCGTCTTCGAGGAAGCCGACGCGATCCTGACGATAGTGGAGAGTGCCGACGACGCGAGGCGCCGGCGTCCACTTCGCGCCCTTCGGTTCGCCCGGCATGCTGATCGTCCACTTCTCCTGATCCGCCTCGAACATCGAGAAGGCGATCGATTTGCCGTCGGGCGACCACGCGACGTTGCGCGGCGCTTCGCTGACGTGCGTGACCGGCGTCGCCGGACCATCGACATCCACCCAGCGGACGAAGATCTGCGATCCCTTCGGCTCGCCCTCGGCGAGATAGAGCAGCCGCTTCCCGTCGGGCGACCACCGCGCACTCGATCCCTTCACGAGGAAGCGGTGCTGCGATCCGTCGGCGTTGAGGATCCACGTCTCGGCATCCCACTTGTCTTCGAGCTTGTTGACGTGTTCGCGCGTGTAGACGATGCGCGAGCCGTCAGGCGAAATCTGCGCGTCTCTCACGCGCTCCCAATCGAGATAGTGCTCCGTCGTCAGGAGCGTCGTCGATCGGGTTTCCTGACCGTGAAGCGCGAGGCCGCCGATGACGGCCATCGCCAACGCAACGGCAAAACGTCTCATACCACCCTCCAGGCGCGTCGGCTATTTCAACATCCCCGCTAGCGCTACTGTCCGGCCGTGCTTCGCTGTGCGGTCGCCCGTTGCAGTCCCTGCACCGACAGGCGGCGGTTCGGCGTCCGCGCGAGCGACAGCTCGAACTGGGCTGCCGCATCCTTCATGCGGCCCTGCTCCACGAGGAGCTCGCCGTACATCTCGAACGAGGGCTTCATCGGTTCGACCGGACCCGACGGCGCATCGAGCGTCGTCTCGATCGCGGTGGCTTCCTTGAGCAGCTGTTCGGCGGCCGCCGCGTCCTTCTTCGCCGCCGCAACCGCGGCACCGATTTCCTTTTCCATGATCGCGAACGGCTTCGCGCGATAGGCATTCGATCCGGACTCGGCCTGCGTCCGCATCGCCTTGAGTTTGTCGAGCGCCACGTTGGCGGTCTCGAGATCGCCGAGCTTTGCGGCGCTCAGACCGGCCGCGAAGACGTAGGCCGCGTTGCCGTCGTAGCCCGGCGCGCCGCCGTCACGCACGGGCGCCGCCGACAGCGGAAGCTTTTCCCATTTCGTACTCTCGACGATCTGCCGCGCCTTCATCGAAGCGTAGCCGTTGCTGACGCCTGGACTCTTGTCCTTGTCCGCCACCGCCTTTGCGGTCGCCAGCGTCTTCTCGGCGTCAGCGAACTTGCCTTCCTGCAGGTACCCGTACTGGAGCCACGACAGCGTGTGGAAGTCTTCGCGGCCGCGCGGCAGGTTCTTCGCCTCCGCGAGATCGACCGCGGCCTTGTACGCGACGACGTTCGACGCGATGACGTCGTCCCACAGGCCGAGCTGCACGAAGATGTGCGACGGCATGTGCAGCGCGTGCGCCGCCGACGGCGCGATCTTCGAGTAGGCGCGCGCGGCGGGCAGCGCGAGGATCGCGTGATCCGGATCGTCGAACGAATGGATGATGAAGTGCGCGGCGCCCGGATGCTTCGGGTTGCGCTGGAAGATGTCTTCGGCGATCGCCGCTGCCTGCATCGCGTTGCGGAGATTGCTTTCGCCGGGCCGTCCGAGCCCGAGCAGCGACAGCGCGTAGAGAACGGCGATTTCGTCATCGCCCTTGTACTTGTCGTACAACCGCTTCATCGCCGCTGAGTACAAGACGTCGCGCGCGTACTTGTCGCCGACGCCGTACAAGACGTCAACGGCTTCGAGGAGATCGCGCTCCTTCCCCGCCGGCGCCTTCGCCGCCCGCGCGGCCGCCGTCGGCGCGAGGCGTTCGAGAACCTTACGCGCCGAGGCGATGTCCTGCTGCGCCCACAGCGGATGGTTGAAGCTCATCGCCTCGCCCCAGTACGCGAGCGCGAACGACGGATCAGCTTTCTGGGCGGCGCGGAAGGCGTCCGCGGCCGTGTCGAACTCGAAGTTGTGGAGCGCCTTCACGCCGGTGAGGAAGGCGCTTTGCGCCTCGCCCTTCGCCGACGTGGGGAACTGAATGGTGCCGAGCTCGCCGGACATCTTCGGCTGGGCGTTCTGCGCGCCGGCGGGACTCGCGAGGAAACCAAGGACGGCGGTGGCGAAGAGGAGTTTTTTCATGAGGCCGTGATCGTAAGCCTCCCGCGCCGCGGACACAAGCGGGCACGTGCGTTGCACCTGCAGAAGCCCCAGCGAAACACATGCGTTTCAAAGATCGTGTCGAAGCCGGGCGGCAACTCGCCGCCTCCCTCTCCAACTACACCAATCGGCATGACGTGGTGGTGCTGGCTCTGCCGCGCGGCGGCGTGCCGGTCGGATTCGAGGTCGCGTCCGCGCTCCGCGCGCCGCTCGACGTGTTCCTCGTCCGCAAGCTCGGCGTCCCAGGTCATCCGGAATTCGCCATGGGCGCCATCGCGAGCGGCGGCGTCCGGGTGCTGAGCGAAGACATCATCGACGAGCTCGGCATTCCACGAACCGCTGTCGAACAGGTCGCCGTGCGCGAGCGGCTCGAGCTCGAACGCCGCGATCGGCTCTATCGCGGCGATCGGCAGCTCCCGTCGCTGCGCGGCAAGACCGTGATCCTCGTCGATGACGGCCTGGCCACCGGCGCGACCATGGAGGCGGCCATCGAAGCCGTCCGCGTCCATCAACCGTCGCGCGTCGTGGTGGCCGCACCGGTGTGCGCAACAGAGTCGGCCGCACGGCTGCAGCGGATCGCCGACGAGGTGGTGTGCGCGCGCACGCCGGAACCATTCCAGGCCGTGGGGTTGTGGTACGAACGGTTCGACCAGACCACCGACGAGGAAGTGATTGCCCTGCTCGCCAAAGGCCACGAACCGGTCCGGCGCGAGCCACGACCGCTCATGCCGCACGAGATCGTCCGCGAACGCGCGCAGCGGCTGAACGGCGAGACGCGGGACTACGACGCGCTCATCGACGCGATTGGCGACGCGCGGCTGGTCCTGATCGGCGAGGCGACGCACGGCACACACGAGTTCTATCAGGAGCGCGCGATCATCACGGATCGCCTGATCGCCGAAAAGGGATTCACGGCGGTGGCGGTCGAGGCCGACTGGCCGGACGCGTACCGCGTGAACCGGTACGTCCGCGGCATGTCCGGCGATCGGGACAGCGTCGAGGCGCTGAGCGACTTCGGCCGCTTCCCGACGTGGATGTGGCGTAACACCGCCGTCGTCGACTTCGTCGCGTGGCTGCGCGCACACAACGACACCGAACGGCCGGAGCGGCGCGTCGGGTTCTACGGCATCGATCTCTATAGCCTGCGCACCTCGATGGAGGCAGTGCTCGCGTACCTGACGAAGGTCGATCCGCAGGCCGCGGTGCGGGCGCGGCAGCGCTACTCGTGCTTCGATCAATTCCGCGAGGAGCCGCAGGCATACGGCTACGCCACCGAATTCGGGTTGTCGCCGACGTGCCAGCGCGAGGTCATCGCCGAACTCGTCGAGCTGCAGCGGCGGCGCAGCGACTATGCGTCGCGGGACGGCCGCGTCGCGCGAGACGAGTACTTCTTCGCGGAGCAGAACGCGCGGCTGGTGAAGAACGCGGAGGAGTACTACCGGGCGATGTTCAAGGGACGCGACGAATCGTGGAACCTGCGCGACCGGCACATGACCGACACGGTCGTCGAGCTGATGAAGTTTCTCGGCCGCGAGGGTCGCGCCGCGCGCGTCGTGGTGTGGGCGCACAACTCGCACCTCGGCAACGCTCGCGCCACTGAGATGGGCGATCGCGGCGAGCTGAACGTCGGTCAGCTGATCCGCGATCGGTTCGGCGCCGACGCGGTGCTGATCGGGCAGACGACGCACGCCGGAACGGTGACGGCGGCGTCGGAATGGAATCATCCGGCGGAACGGAAGAGCGTGCGGCCATCGATGACGGGCAGCTACGAACGGTTGTTCCACGACGCCGGCGTTCCGCGCATGCTGCTGCCGCTGCGCGACGACGTCCAACTGGCGAGCGCGCTCGCGACGGCACGGCTGGAGCGTGCCATCGGCGTCATATATCTGCCGCGCACTGAGCGGCGCAGTCACTATTTCGTCTCGACGCTGCCGAGTCAATTCGACTTCGTCCTGCACTTCGACGAGACCACCGCGCTCGAACCGCTCGAGCGCACGGCTGGCTGGGAAACCGGCGAACCCGCGGAAACCTTTCCAACAGGCCTGTGAGCACACCACACATCTCCTCACCGTCGTCGCCGGCTCAACGCGAGGCGCGACCGGTCCGCGTCGCGATCGGGCCGAACGTGCTCGCCGGCGATCTCGCCGTGCCGGAACAGGCGCGCGGGTTCGTCATGTTCGCGCACGGCAGCGGCAGCAGCCGCTTCAGCCCGCGGAACCGCTACGTGGCGGACACGCTCCATCAGCACCGCCTCGCAACGCTGCTCATCGATCTCCTGACGCAGCAGGAAGAAGAGCTCGACGAGGTGACCGGACGGTTCCGGTTCGACATCGCGATGCTGGCGGATCGACTCGTGGCGCTGGGCCGATGGGCTCAGCAGGAGTCGAGACTGATGGATCTGCGCGTCGGTCTCTTTGGCGCCAGCACCGGCGGCGGCGCGGCGCTGCTCGCGGCCTCACTGGAGCCTCACGGTTTCCACGCCGTGGTCTCTCGCGGCGGCCGACCCGATCTCGCCGGCGCGGCGCTGACGCGCGTCCTCGCGCCGACGCTGCTCATCGTCGGCGAGCGCGACGAATCGGTGATCGCCCTGAACGAGCGCGCGATGGCGCAGCTGCGCGCGGAAGTGCGTCTGGAGATCGTTCCTCGCGCGACCCATCTCTTCGAGGAAGCGGGCGCGCTCGAACACGTCGCCGGGCTCGCGGCCGATTGGTTCACGACGCATCTCGGGGCCTGACCGGCGGCACTGAAGGGCTGCGCTACCGTTTGAGGAGACATCATGACTCGCAACATTCCACGCGGCGAGTGGCGCGGCGAGCTCGATAGCTTCAGCAGACAACACGAAGGCTGGATCGTGAGCGTCACCGTTGCCGGCGCCGACGGGGCGGTTCAGACCGAAGCGCGCGACCTGCCGCTGCAAGGCATCAGTGCTGATTCACCAGCCAGCGACCGTGTCGACATCATGATTGGCGAACAGGCCAGAGGCCACGTCACGCACGTCGTGGATCCCGTGGACGTCGCGATCAACATGACCGACGACGGCGCCGAGCGCGGCGTCCGTATCCGCGCCGCCGACGGCTCGACGACGACCGTCGAATTCCGAACGCCGATGCACGCCGATCAGGTCGACGGATTGCCCGCCCCTCAGAGCTCCAGCTGAATCCCGATCGTCTGATGACGTTGACTGCGATCGCCGCGCAGCTCCTTCGTCTCGATCACGCGCTGCGCGCGTGGGCAGTCACGCATCGCATCGCCTGGCTGGATCGGCCGATCTTCCTGCTCAGCGTGACCGGCGTCTTCGGCGGGATCTGGATGTTCATCGCGCTCATCCTGGCCATCCTCGGACGACTGCTCTGGCGCGATTTCGGCAGACTGGTGCTGGCGCTGGTCGTGACCACCGTGCTCACCGATTACGTGCTGAAACCGGCGATCCATCGCGCGCGGCCGTTCCGGTGGACGCCCGACGTCGTCGTCATCGGCTTCCACTCATCGAGTGCGTCGTTTCCGTCCGGCCACACCGCCGCCGCCGTCGCGGGCGCATTCGTGTTCACGCGCCTGATGCCGGAGGGCCGCGTCGCGTGGTGGCTGCTCGCGGCGGTCATCGCGTACTCGCGCATCTATCTCGGCGTCCACTACCCGCTCGACGTCGCGGCCGGCGCCATCGTCGGCATCGCCTGCGCGGCGGTAATCTGGCGGCTCACGAAGGGCCGTCAGCATCGGATCGCTCTGGGCTACGATCGCTGACATGACGGCCAATGAATTCAGACGCATCGCGCTCGGATTCGCGGACGCGATTGAAGGCGCGCACATGGGACATCCCGACTTTCGCGTCAGCGGCAGGATCTTCGCGACGCTGCACGCCGACAACAAGCACGGCATGGTCAAGCTGCCTCCGGACGAGCAGGAAAGGTTCGTGCGAGAGAATTCCCAGATGTTCGCGCCCGAGAACGGGGCGTGGGGACGGCAAGGTTGCACGCGCGTGCAGCTGGCCGCCGCGGACGCCGAGACGCTTGGCGAAGCGCTGACGCTCGCGTGGCGGGACGCCGTCAACAAGGAGCCGACTGGCAAATCGAAGCGTCGACGAACCGCGCGGCGACCCGTACGGCGACGCTGAAGGCGACCCTAAAAGAGTCGCCGTACGAGTACCACCGCATCACTCGTAGGGCAGCCCTTTCGCGGCCGCCCTACGGACCACCTACTTCTCCACTCGCTGTTTGATCTGCGCGAGCTCGGTCTTCATGTGTTCGAGCATCGCGCGGTCGATCGAGATCATCGTCTGTTGGGCGTTCGCCGCGAGCGCGGCGTCGATGAGTGCGATCACTTGGCCGACCTGCGCGGCGACGTTCGTGTCGGCGGAGGGCGGCGCTGTCGCGGCCGTCGGCGAGGCTGAACCAGACGTCGTGGTCGCCGGAGTGGCGGCCGGCGCTGGCGCAGGTGTCGGTGTGGCAGGTGCCGCCGCAGGTGCGGGAGCCGGTGTGGCCGACGCAGGCGCGGGCGCCGGTGCCGCAGGCGCAGGAGCCGGTGCCGCAGGCGCAGGAGCCGGTGTGGCCGACGCAGGCGCGGGCGCCGGTGCCGATGACGCGCTCGGCGCCGTCGCGGTCACGCCCGACATCGCTGCGCTGAACGCGTTCATGTGCGATCGGAACTCCTTGAGGTTGGCGGCGACTGCCGGATCGAGACCTTTGCTCGGCGTCTCCCCCTCGCGGCCGCTCGTGCCGACTGGCGTGTCGGGCGCGGGCGCGGCGAGCAGCTCGCCGGCGAGCCGATCGATCTCCTGGTAGTGCGTCTTCCATTCGGGCGACGCCGTGCTCGCCGCTTTCTCGAGCGCGAGGTAATGCGTCTTGAGATCGGCGAGCTTCTTGAACGCGTCGCCGCTCGGCGCCGGCGCGTTGAGCACCTTGTTCAGCGCGCTGCGGGCCGCGCTCAAATGGTCGGCCGCGGGATTCGGCTGAGCAGCCGCCTTCGGACTCTGTGCGAACGCAAACGTCGGCGCCGCGGCGATCGCGAGCACCACGACTGTTCTGGTCATCTGATTCATCACTCGCATCAGCGGTTCCTCCTTCGCCTGTGACGGAGCAACGCCGATGCCGCCCATGGCTCGACAGCAACTGACGCGGAGTTTCAGCGCGAGTGTGGAACGTCGTGCTCGGCCGTTGTCGGCGGCGTGGCGCCTTTCGACACACCGTACGGCTTCGCCAGCTCGCCGCGTTCGTACATCGCTTTGACCGCGGCGCGCTGAACCTTACCGCTCGTGGTACGACCGACGGTGCCGCCTGGGACGATCGCGACATCGTCGACATAGAGGCCGAAGAGATCGCCGACGCGTTTGCGGATTGCCTCGATCATCGCGTCGGGCGCCGCTGTTCCGCTCGACTCGGCGACCACGACCACGCGATCGGCGCGTCCGGCATCGGCGACGCCGAACGCCACGACGCCAGTACGCCGGACGCCGGCAAGATCATCAACCGCCCATTCGAGATCCTGCGGGTGATACTTGCGGCCATTGACGATGATGAGATCTTTGACCCGGCCGCAGACGAAGAGCTCGCCGTCAGAGAGGTAACCAAGGTCGCCGGTATGCAGCCATCCGCCGCGAATCGTCTGCGCCGTCAGCTCGGGCTCCCGATAGTAGCCAGCCATGACCGATGGACCGGCGAGCAGGATTTCGCCCACCGAGCGATCGGGCAGCGGATCGCCGGCGTCATCGGCAATCCGCACCTGATGATCGGGCAGAGCGCATCCGCAGCTGACGATCGTCAGCGATCGATCCTCGCGCGCCGGCGACGCCCTCCGCTCGTCCGTCATCGAGCGCAGTGAGATCTGCTCCAGCCGCGGACCTCGATTGCGCGGCGGAAACGTCGCGGCGAGGACGTGCTCGGCGAGGCCGTAGCTGGGGAGAAAGCTCGTCGCGCGAAACCCAACGCGCGCGAACGTCTCCGCGAACGCGGCGAGCGTGTCAGGGTGAATCGGCTCCGCGCCGCAGCCGGCGACTCGCCAAGACGAGAGATCGAGGCCGTCGAGATCGCGATCCTTCACGCGGCGGACGCACAGGTCGTAGGCGAAGTTCGGCGCGAAGCTGACCGTGCCGCGGAACCGCGTCAGCGCCCGCAGCCATTCGACCGGACGTTTGACGAATGCCGCCGCCGGCATGAGGACACCGGGACGCGCCGAATACAGCGGACCGAGCGCCATCCCGACCAGTCCCATGTCGTGATTCAACGGCAGCCAGCTGACGGCGAGATCCGCAGAGGTCGTCATCAGCCCTGCCGGACCGTTGATCGCGTCGACATTCGCCGACAGATTGCGATGCGAGAGTGCGACCCCTTTGGGGGCCGACGTCGATCCCGAGGTGTACTGCACGAGCGCGATGTCGTCGAGCGCCGGACGAGCGTCCGGCTCTATCGCCGGCGCATCGAGCGAGTCGTACGCCGTGGTCAGCGCGAGCGCTGGACATTGGCCGCTGACACCTTCGAAGGCGGGCACGAGCGCGGCGGTCGTCACCACGGCCTTCGCGCCGGACGCGCGCAGGATACGGGCAGTGAGCTCGAGATATCGTGAGAGTTCGCTCGTGCCTGCCGGCGCGTACAGCGACGCGGGCACCAGTCCCGCCATCGAGACGCCGAAGAGCGTCGTCAGGAATGGTTCGGCGTCGGCGAGCACGACCGCGACGAGATCGCCGCGCCGCAGCCCGGCTTCGACGAGCGAACGCGCGACGCGGCACGACGCCTGACGAACCTCGGCGTAGGAGCGGTACCTCTCGACGTTCCCGGAGAGAAACGTATAGCCGGCATCAGCGCGCGCCGCTTCGGCGAGCGCATCCGGCATCGTCCGCGGATCGGCCATCAACCGTTCGAACGCTCCCCGACCAGACGGGCAACCTGATCGACGACCTGGGCGACGGTCCGCGTCGCCGGGACATCGTCGAGCGGAATCGAAATGTCGAAGCGATCCTCGAGCTCGGCGACGACTTCGAGGACCTGCAGCGAATCGAACCCGAGGTCGGCCACGAGATCGCTGGCCAGCGTCGGCTCGATCGGCCGGCGGCTCACGTTCTTGAGCACGCCGATGACGCCTTCAGCGATCGCGACAGAGGCAGGCGGCATGAATCGCAGGTGACGACAGGCGGCGTAAGAATAGCACCTCACGCCACCGGTTGCGGCCGCTCCGTCATCCGACCTCTCGCCGATTCTCGCGTGCCACTCGCCGGCACCAGGCGGCCGATCGTGCCGAGACCGAACGGCGGCATACCGCTGTACACCGCTTCGTATTCGCCGGCGCGGACCTGAAACGTCTCGTGCCAGATGCCGACATCGCCGCGGCTGCTGCCGACGCGCTTGTTGAACTCGACCCACGCCGGCCAGTGCTGCGCATCGCGATTGCGCGCGTAGGCCTCGAGATGATCGAACGATCGCCAGTACTGCACGATCACTTTCATTCCCATCGTGTGCCCGAGGAAGCCGCTGTCCGGCTGCGCTTTGAGCTCGTTCAGCATCCGCGGCATCGCGAGGAACACCGGCAGCCACTTATGGATCTTCCACGGTTTGTTGATGCGCATGCCGATCAGGAAGACGACGAAGTCGCCGTCGACTTCGGCGGTCATCCGGCTTGGGACGATGGCGGCCATATCCTCTCCTTTGTCGTCGCGGCGACGTGCGTCTCGCGCATATAAAGAAACAGCGGCAGACCGAACGAGACGCCGACGGTGAGATTCGCCACGACCGGCGCCCACAGGCGCGTCATCCCGGCGCGGCGTCCTTCGACGAACACGAAGACCCATAACACCGCCGACGACACGACGACGTCCAGGCCGAAGAACGCGCTGACCGGCGTCGCGAACAGTTGATCAACGAACCGCCGGATGTCCAGCCCATGTTCACGAAGAAACGGGAGAAACTGGGAGAGCGGAGCGACGACGCCCAGGACACACAGCGCGGCGTAGACATGCCTCGGCTTCATGCGCCTAGAATATTCCTGGATGCTGAAGTTGGCGGGGGTCATCGCCGTGGCAGTGCTGCTCGTCGTGCCGGCGCACGCGCAAATCGATCCACGCGGCGCGCTGCTCGAGCGCACCGGGTGGGATGCGATTGCCGCGGGACAGGGCGCCGCCGCCGCCAAGGCGTTTCGCGAGGCGCTGGCCGCTGACCCGAAGAACGGGCGGCTGCATCTCGGCGCCGGCATGGCCGCCGTTCTGGAGCGGCGCGACGTGGATGCCAAGGAGTCGTTCGAGCGCGCGCTCGAGCTCGATCCCAAACTGACGCGGGCGCGAGCGCTGCTCGGCCAGGTCCTCTATCGCCTGGGCGATCTCTCGAGCGCCATTCGCACGTACGAAACGCTGACCGCCGAGGCGCCGGACGATCGTGATGCGATCGACACGCTCGAACGCTGGCGTCGCGAGGCGGCGCTGCACGAGCGGATGAATCGCGCGATCGGCTCGCATTTCACGGTCTCGTTCGAGGGTCCGGCGGAAGCCTCGCTGGCCGCGCAGGCGCTCGACTCGCTGGATCGCGCCTACTGGCGAATCGGCCCACTCCTCGGCGTCTATCCCAGCGACCCGATTCCCGTCGTCCTGTATACGGGCGAGCAGTTTCGCGACATCACGCGATCGCCGTCGTGGGCGGCCGGCGCATTCGACGGCACGATCCGTGTGCCGATGCGCGGCGCGCTCGACAAGTCGGCGGAGCTCGATCGCGTCCTCGCGCATGAGTTCACCCATGCACTGGTCCGTACACTCGCGGCGCGAAACGTGCCGACGTGGCTGAACGAAGGGCTCGCGACCGCGCTCGAGTCGGGCGACATCGACTGGGCGCAGCAGCAAGTGAGCAAGGCCGGCCACGCGCTGCCGCTGCGCGCGCTTCAGTCGGGGTTTGGCCGGTTCACGGGGGAACAGGCCGAGCTCGCTTACGCCACCAGCGCGCTCGCCGTGCGACGGCTGCTCGATGAGGCCGGAGGGTTCGCGATCGCGAACCTGCTGCGCGATCTCGGAGACGGCGCCGACTTCAACGCGTCGTTTCTGCACCGCATTCAGCGGAGCTTCGAAGAATTCCAACCCGGACCGCTATACTGAGCGCTACCGTGGCCGAGGGAATAGCTGAGCTCATCGCGCGAATCGACGCGGCGGTTCGGCTGCGCGATCCCGCCGCGATCACGCACCGCGTCAAGCGCGAGCTCCAGGACGCGATTCACACCAACCAGATTTCCCTTCCCGATCGGTTCCACCGCGTGCGGCCCGAGGGCTATGCGCGGCGCCTGCTCCATCGCAGCGGCAGTCTCGGCTACACCGCCGTCGTCATGACCTGGGGACCCGGCCAGCAGACGCCGCTGCACGATCACGCCGGCATCTGGTGCGTCGAAGGCGTCGTCGAAGGACAGATGGATGTCACGCAGTTCGATCTCGTGGAAGAAGCCGGCGCCGCCTGCCGATTCGAAATGAAGGGCTGCGTGCACGCGTCGGTCGGAGCCACCGGTTCGCTGATTCCGCCGTTCGAGTATCACGTCCTCGCTAATGCGATCGACGAGCCGTCAATCACGCTGCACGTGTACGGCGGCGAGATGACGTCGTGTCATATCTTCGAGCCCATTGCCGACGGCCGGTATATCCGCCGTGAGCGGCCGCTCAGTTACCACGAGTGAGCGCCGCTTCCAACTCACGACCACTCAGACTCAAACCTCTCATCGCTGCCCTGTCGGTCGGGGTACTGGTGACGCTGGCCGCGATTCGAACGCTCGATCTCTGGTGGTGGCGTGCCCAGGCGCTCGGCGACGCGCGCGAGCGCGCCGGCGATCTCGCGCTGATCCTCGCCGAGTACGTCCGCGGCACCTTCGCTGCCGCCGATGCCTCGCTGCGCCAGCTCGCGCTCCACAGCCAGCGCATCGGCGGGCCGGACGCGGCGGACGAGGCGTGGACGCCCAGCCTCCTCTCCGCGCGCGCGGGCCTGCCCGGTATCGGCTCGATTTCAGTGACCGACGCGAACGGCGTCATCCGCCACTCGACGATTCCGCCGATCGTCGGACAATCGCGCGCGGATGAATACGGATTTCGCAAGCTGGCTGCCGAACCGCTGGACGACTTCGTCGTCAGCACGCCGTTTCTCTCGATCAGCGAGCCGCGGCGGTTCATCATCCCGATCGCCCGTCGTCTGACGACGCCCGGCGGCGCCTTTGCCGGCATCCTCGCCGCCACGTTCGTCCCCACGCAGCCGAGCGGTTTCTACAGCGCGATCAACGTTGGCGCGCACGGCGCCGTGTGGGTCTTCCACCCGGACGGGTTCGTGCTGTTCCGCGAGCCGTCGACCGCAAACCCGCTCGGTGAATCGGCCACCGCCAATCCGATCTTCCGGGCGGCGCACCGCTCCAACGCGGCCGGCACGATCGAAGGACCCGTGGAATCCGGCGGGCGCGTTCTGCTCACCGCCTACCACGTGATGACGACGCCGCCACTCATCGTCGCCGTGTCGCTCGATCGCAGCGAGATCCTCACCGACTGGCGCCGTCAGGCGATCGGGTCCCTCGTGTTCTTCACCGTCCTCGCGGTGGCGCTGGCGTGGATGATGGCCGTGTTGTTTCGCCAGATCGAGGCGAAAGCCGAGGCGGAACGCGCGCTCGAGCTCGTCAAGCAGAGCGAAGCCGACACGCTGAAGGACGTCAACGAGCGGCTGGCCGCCGCGCTCGGCGGCGAACAGCGCGCGCGGCGCGAGACGGAGGAGGCGAGCCGCCTGAAAGACGAGTTCCTGATGACCGTGTCGCACGAGCTGCGCACGCCGCTGACCGCCATCTCCGGGTGGGCGCAGATGCTCGCGGGCGGCGCCCTCGACGACCGGCAGAAAGCGGCGGCGATTCAGACCATCGCCCGCAATGCGCGCATCCAGACGCGGCTCGTCGAGGATCTGCTCGACATGTCGCGCATCATCGGCGGCAAGCTCCGCCTCGACGTGCGCGCGATCGACCTCGAAGACGTGATCCGGCACGCAATCGAAAGCGTCCAGCCGGCCGCCGATGCCAAACAGGTGACGCTCGAGAGCGTCTCCGCCGGCGGGACGATGGCGATCGTCGCCGACGCCGAGCGGCTGCAACAAATCCTCTGGAACCTGTTGTCGAATGCTATCAAGTTCACGCCGAGCGGCGGCCGCGTCGAGGTGCGGCGGGAACATGCGGAAGGGGCGGTCGACATCATCGTTCGCGACACCGGCGCCGGCATCGCACCGGAATTCATTCCGCACGTGTTCGAACGATTTCGACAAGCCGATGGCGGCGCGCGCCGCCGGCACGGCGGCCTCGGTCTCGGGCTCGCGATCGTGCGGCACCTCGTCGAGCTGCACGGCGGGACGGTGCGGGCCGAGAGCGGGGGCGAGGGCCACGGCGCCACGTTCGTCGTCCGGCTGCCGATCAGAACGACGGCCCCCGCGCCCGACACGAGCGCGTCAAAGATCGATGTCGGCGAATAGATCGGCGAGGTGCTTCAGGCGGTAGCCGCCGTCAGCGGGGTTGTGATAGCCGACGGCGCGCTCGTCGGGCGAGAGCGTCGCCGCATCCTTCATCGGCTCGAATTGATGGCCCTCGTGCCACTCGTTGAACGAATTGATGTAGGTGAGAAAGAATCCGTGCTTCACGTTCGCCAGACCCGCCGTCGTCTGCACCGCGATCGTCGTCTGGAACGCGTCGCTGATGCGCACCATGCTGGCGCGCGCCGCGCGTTCGCGATCGGTGGCCTGGGACCAGTTGTAGCTCACCGCGCCCGGCTCGAACGGAGTCGGTGAGTAGCACGAGCCGGGCTCGACGTCCCGCTCGAGGATGACATCGAAGCCGGGGTTGATGTTGAAGGAGAACACCAGATCGCGCGACGTGCACGCGCTCGCGTGATCCAACCACGAGTCCGGCGCGACGAAATTGTCGTAGATCGCGATGCCGTCGAACCCGCTGGCGCGCGTGCGATCGAAGTTCAGCGAATCGGCGAGCAGCGTGATCCGATCGAAGTCGCCGCGAAATGTCTCGCGGACGCGATCGGTCTGCAGCCGCCACACCGCATCGGCGGCGTAGTCGCCGACGGTGTAGCGGACGCCGTGGCAGTCGGTTCCGGTCTCCGGCACGATCGTGCGGAACGACTTGAATACCGGTCCGACCTTCCCGTCCGCGTGCTGCAGCAGCAGGAAACAGTCCCAGCTCCGGCGATCGCCGTACTCCTTGAGGAGATATTGAATGTCGCGGGCGTAGTTCGCCGAATGGTTGTCGGTGTAGGGCTCGAGGTGAAACGCGACGTGGATGTCGTGCGCGGCCATCACGTCCATCAGCACCGGAATCGTGCGATCGGTGAGGTCGCCGGGCCCCCACCAGCTGACGTTGATGGCGCCGACGCCGATGTCGGCGATCCATCGCGCATGCTGCTCGATGACGCGCGGGTCCGCCGAGCGGTAGGCGCCGAGCCGAGGCATGTAGTTCGACGCGACGTCGATCGGCGGATGCCGTTTGGACTGATCCCAGTGCTGGTACGGCGCGGTCTCGTACCACGGGTAGTACTCGAAGACGAAATGGCGCCGCAGATCGGGAAACCGATTGTGCAACTGCCGCGCGCGGCCGGCCTGCGGCACCGCCACCGCGAGCGCGGGGGCGGCACACACACCAACGCCCGCCGCCGCGAGCGTCTCGAGAAATTCCCGGCGTGACGGGTTCACAAGCGGTGATCATAGCCTGCTAGACTGAGGCCGGTGCCGACAGAAACGTCATCGCCGATCGACGCCCGCGCGGCGGCCATTGCCGAGCTGAAACGGTTGTTGGGGAGCCGCGCCACCGACGCGGCCAGCGTGCGCGAACATCACAGCCGCGGCGAGTCGTATCACGCGCCGGCGGCTCCCGATGTCGTCTGCTTCCCGCACACGACGGACGAAGTCGTGGACATCGTCAAAGTCAGCGCCCGCTACGGCCTGCCGCTGGTGCCGTTCGGTGCGGGCACGTCGCTCGAGGGGCATGTGCACGCGGTGCGCGGCGGGATCACGATCGATCTCCGTGAGATGAACAACGTCGTGCGCGTCAGCGCCGACGATCTCGATGCGACCGTCGAGGCCGGCGTCACGCGGAAGCAGTTGAACAAGGCGCTGCAGAACACCGGGTTGACCTTTCCCATCGATCCGGGCGCCGACGCGACGATCGGCGGCATGGCCGCGACGCGCGCGTCAGGGACGACGGCGGTGCGTTACGGCACCATGCGCGAGAACGTGCTCGGCCTCACGGTGGTGCTCGCCGACGGATCGGTCATCCACACCGGATCGCGCGCGCGCAAGTCGTCGGCGGGCTACGACCTCACGCGGCTGTTCGTCGGATCGGAAGGCACGCTGGGCGTGATCACGGAGGTCACCGTCCGGCTGCACCCGCTGCCCGAAGCCGTCTCGTCGGCGGTATGCGCGTTCGACTCCATTGGCGGCGCGGTCGAAACCGTGATCGCGACCATCCAGCTCGGCATCCCGGTCGCGCGCATCGAGCTCATCGACGAGGTGCAGATGGACGCGGTCAACCGCTACTCGAAGACGAGCTACGCCGCCGCGCCGACGCTGTTCTTCGAGTTCCACAGCGACAGCGGGCGGCACGTCGCCGATCAGGCGGACGCGGTGCAGGCCATCGCTGCCGAGCGCGGCGGCCGCGGATTCCAGTTCGCGACGCGGCTCGAGGATCGCGAGCGGCTCTGGCAGGCGCGGCACGATGCGCTCTACGCGGCGCTGGCGCTGCGGCCGGGGGCGCGCGCCTGGACCACGGACGTCTGCGTGCCGATCTCACGGCTGGCGGAGTGCGTCCTCGAGACCAAGCGCGACAACGCCGGCGCACCGTTTCCGATCTGCCTCGTCGGACACGCCGGCGACGGCAACTTTCATCTCCTCTACGTGCTCGATCCCGACAGCCCGGGCGAGCTCGAACAGGCGCACCTGCTCAACGAACGGATGGTGATGCGGGCGCTCGCGATGGGCGGCACCTGCAGCGGCGAGCACGGCGTCGGCTTCGGCAAGATGAAATATCTCGAGGCCGAGCACGGCCTCGCGCTCGAAACGATGCGCACGATCAAGCGCGCGCTCGATCCCGACAATCGGATGAATCCCGGAAAGATGATCGACATCAGCGGCTGATCACTCATGCACACACACAAGACTCGGACGGCGCTGTTCGCACTCATCGTGATCGCGTTCATCGCGTCGTCGGCCCGCGCCAGCGAGCTGAGCGACGACCTGAAGGCGCGCCGCGCGCGCGTGATGGAGAAGCTCGGGCCCGACGCCATCGCGATCCTCTGGAGCGCGCCGGGGGCGCGCTACTCGCTCGACATCGACTACGAATACCGGCAGGACAGCAACCTCTATTACCTGACCGGGATCACGCAGGAGGAAACCATCCTCGTGCTGATGCCCGGCAACGAGTCGAAGCGCGAGATCCTGTTCGTCTGGGATCGCAACCCGCTCCGCGAGCACTGGACCGGTCATCGCCTGACGCACGAGGAAGCGACCGCGCGCAGCGGCATCGAGACGATCCTCGATTCGAGCCAGTTCGACGCCTTCATCGCCGCGATCCTCGAGCGGCGCGGCTCTGCCGCGGTGGACAACAAGCAGGCCGCGAAGTTCTTCGACGCGCTCGCCGCCGGCCGCGGCCGCGTGGCGTTGACGCTCGAGACCGGCCGGTCCGTGAACGATCCGCTCACCCCTGCGCTCGAGTTCGCGCGCAAGATCCGCGATCGCTTCGTCGGTTTCCAGGTGAGCGACGCGACGCCGATCCTGACCTCGCTGCGGCTGGTCAAGACGCCCTACGAGCGCAGGATCCTCACCGCCAGCCTGGAGATCTCCAGCGACGCTCAACTCGCGGGCATGCGGGCGGCGCGCGCGGACGCCTACGAGTACGAAGTCGTCGCCGCGATCGAAGCAGTGCACCGATCGCGCGGCGCCGTCTCGTGGAGCTATCCGTCGATCGTCGGCAGTGGACCCAACGCGACGACGCTGCACTATCACGGCGGCGAGCGCCAGATGCACACTGGCGATCTCGTCCTCGTCGACGCCGCCGCGAACTATCAGTACGCCTCGGGCGACATCACCCGCACCTATCCGGTCAGCGGCGCTTTCTCGCCCGAGCAGCGCGACATCTATCAGATCGTCCTGCGCGCGCAGGACGAGGGCATCAAGGAGGCGAAGGTCGGATCGTCGCTCGAAGAGATCCACAAGAAGACCGTGGACGTCGTCAAGGACGGCCTTCTGAAGCTCGGGCTGATTGCGGACGCGAGCGGCGATCAGTACAAGATGTGGTACACGCACGGCTCCACGCACTACATCGGCCTCGACGTGCACGACGTCGGCGACCGCCGCGCGCCGCTGGCGCCCGGCATGACATTCGTCATCGAGCCGGGGATCTACATCCGGCAGAGTGCGCTCGACATCCTGCCGCGCACGCCCGAGAACAACGCGCTCATCGAGAAGATTCAGCCCGCGGTCAAGAAATATGTGGACATCGGCATCCGCATCGAGGACTCGTTCCTGCTCGAAGAAAGCGGCGTGCGGAGGCTATCGGCGTCGGTGCCGCGAACGATAGAAGAGATCGAGGCGTTCCTCCAGAAGCGCCAGCCCCGCGCCACCACCCAGAGGTAAGCGATGCGACGTTCGACGTTCCCGGTTCTTCGGTGGAAGTTCTCAGTTCTGCTCGCGCTCGCCATCGCGGCGAGCGTGTTGACGCCGGCGCAGGCCGCGGCGCGCAGCTTCCTGTGGAAAGTCACGGGTAAGAACGGCGGCGTCGTCTACCTCGCCGGGTCGGTGCACATGCTGACACCGGCGCACTACCCGCTCGCGCCCGCGTTCGATGCCGCATACAAGGACTCGGACCTGCTCGTCGAGGAGCTCGACATGGCGGAGCTCCTCGCACCGACGACCCAGATGGCGTTCCTGTCGAAGGGGATGCTCAGCTCGGATCAGTCGCTCGACAAGCTGGTCTCGCCGGCCACGCTCGCGCTCGTCAACAAGGCGCTCGCCGATCTCGGTCCGGCTGGCGAGATGCTCAAGAAGTTCAAACCATGGCTGCTGGCGATGACGCTCGAGCAGCTGGAGATGCAGAAGGCCGGCTACGACGCGAGCCTCGGTCTCGACAAGCACTTCTACGATCGCGCGCAGGAGAACAACAAGTCGGTGCAGGGGCTCGAGACGGCCGAGTACCAGATCTCCCGCTTCGAAGGGCTGACGATGGAACAGCAGGATCACCTGCTGGCGGAAACGCTCAAACAGCTGGAGACGGAGAAGACGAGCATCACCCGACTGCTCGACGCGTGGAAGAGCGGCGATGCGCCGACGGTCGAGAAGATCGTCCTCGCCGATCTCAAGAACGATCCGGTGCTGTATCAGCGGCTGCTCGTCGAGCGCAACCGCAACTGGCTGCCGAAGATCGACGATCTCTTCGCCCGCAAGGGCCGCGCGTTCGTCGTCGTCGGCGCCGCCCACCTCGTCGGCCCCGACGGTCTTCTGTCGATGCTCAAAGGCAAGGGCTATACGATCGAACAGCAGTAGTGAACGCGAGGCCGACGACCCTGAACGCGGCGGTCAAGGTTCGAGGCATCTGCCGCTCGTGAGCAGGTGATCCGCCGCCACACGGATCAACGGATGCCCTGCGTCGCGGGCGCGCGTGAGCTGACGGCGTGCGTCGGCGGCGAACGTGTCGCGCTGCGCTTCGGTCCCGGAGCCTTCCAGCTGGCTCGCACACAGTTTGCGGTGGCCGGCGATCAAGTTCAGATACGGCGCGAGCCACGGCTGCGGCAGATCACGGAGAAGGTTGTCGATGAAGGCGGCTTCGAGCCGAGGCGAGTCGGCCATGCCTTCCCATATCTCGATGTGGGCGTCTGACGCGTACGAAGCGGCGATTCGCGCGCTGTCGCGGCGCGGAAACAAGCAGAAGAGGACACGCTCGATGCCGACGCGGTCCATGAACAGTTCCTGTTCCAGCGTCGAAGGGTTCCGCGGCGGCTTGAGCGCACTTCGAAACGTCTGCTCGCGGCTGCGATACTCAGCGAGCCTGGCCTGCACGTCAGCGGGCAGGTCGCGCGTCTGAGCCGCGGGCGCCATCGGATTGACTGCCCACAGCAGCGCGTCGGCAACCGCTGCCGAACCGGTCGACTGCGGCGCGGTCGCCGCCAGACGCAGCAACGACACAATCAGGACGGCAAGCACGCCTTAGCGTAACGCCGAAGCCGACCCCTTGCGGCCTGGCCGACCGGACTGATAGAGTGCGGACGCTGCACCGCAGCAGGTTGGCGCGGCCACCCGCGCACGGAGGTTGTGATGTAGAGCGTGATTCCCTGACAAACGCCAACAGCACAGGACCAGGTCCTGTTTACCGCTGATTGACAAGCCGTCGTGGCACGCGATGCCCGGCGGCTTTTGTATTTCCGGCGTTGTTTTTTCCCGACCGCACACAAAGGAGACCGCACATGAGCGAGAACACGATGCAGGACCGCGTGACGAAGACGCCGGTGGTCTACACGATGCCCGGGATGGCGGACGTGACCGTTCGCCGGGAGACCTATCGAGTCACCGATACAGGCGCACTCACCATCGATCTCTACTGCCCGCCCGCGGCGGCGCGTGGAGCGCGAACCCCCGCCGTCGTCTTCGTGAGCGGATATCCCGACCTCGGCGCTCAGAAGATGTTCGGGTGCCCGCTCAAGGACATGGCGTCGTACGTGTCGTGGGGACGACTCGCGGCGGCGTCGGGAATCGTGGGTATCACCTACGAGAACAGAGATCCGGCCGCGGATGTCCACGCCGTCTTTCAATACCTCCGCCACAACGCCGCGTCATGGGGGATCGACGAGAACAGGATTGCCGTCTGGTCGTGCTCCGGCAACGTGCCGAATGCGCTGTCCGTCCTGATGCAGCCCGGCCAGGATTACCTGCGATGCGCCGTTCTCTGTTACGGACTGATGCTGGACTCCGACGGATCGACGATCGTGGCCGCCGCGGCGTCGCAATTCCATTTCGCGAATCCGAGCGCGGGAAAATCGGTCGACGATCTGCCGCGCGCTCTTCCGCTGTTCGTCGCGCGAGCCGGCCGCGACGAGTTTCCCGGCTTGAACGACACCATCGATCGATTCCTGGCGGGAGCGTTGCGCTGCAACCTGCCGATCACGTTCGTCAATCATGCCGAGGGACCGCACGCGTTCGACATGTTCGACGACAGTGCGGCCTCTCGCGAGATCGTCAGGCGGATCCTGTCGTTCCTCCAATTTCATCTTCTGACATCGGCGGCTACGACGGCGGCTTCTGCGGAAAGTGTTTCTCGTACCACTTGATCGAGCGATCGATCTGATCGACGACGTGCTTCGATTCGCGGATGCCGTGGCCTTCGCGCGGATAGCGCACCATGACCACCTCGGTGCCGACATCCTTCAGCGCGATATAGAACTGCTCGGCCTCCGCGATCGGCACGTCGTTGTCGTTCTCGCCGTGCATCAGCAGCGTCGGCGTGTGCGCGTTCGCGACGTGGCGAATCGCGGAGCGCTGCAGCAGCGTGTCCATCAGGTTGCCCTGATGCGGATAGACGCCCCACTCCATCGCCTCGTACTGGTTGTAATAGGTCATGTAGTTGTAGCTGATGATGTTCGTGATGGCGGCGGTCGGAATCGCCGCCTTGAAGATGTTGGTCTGCGTCGGCAGCCACGTCGACAGCTGACCGCCGTAGCTCGTGCCCTCGACGCCGAGCCGATCGCGATCGATCCACGGATAGCGGCGCAGCGCCGCGCTCACGCCGTAGAGCACGTCCTGCCCTTCGTTGCCGTTCTGATCCGCGAACACGGCATCGGCGAACGCCTGACCGTAGCCGGTTGAGCCGCGGTAGTTGACCATCAGCGTCGCCCACCCGCGCGCGGCGTAGACCTGGTTCTTGAAGTTGAACGCCGGACCCTGCTGGCCGTGCGGTCCGCCGTGAATGTTGACGATCAACGGGTACTTCGTCCGGCCGGCGCCGGACGCCGCATCGGCGGCGAGACCGATCGGCTTGGTCAGAAACGCTTCGACCTCGAACTTGTTGTCGTTGGAGATGAACGTGAATGCGTCGACTTCGGCGATCGGTTTGTCGCGCAGCACGGCGGCATTGAGGTCGGTCATCTTCTTGCCAGTGACGTAGAGCTCCGCCTGGTCGGCCGGCGTAGCCAGCGCGTACGCGACCGTGTTCCCCCGCGCTGAAAATGAACCGACGGTGCCGCGCTCGTTGACGACGATCTCCGCTTTGCCGCCGTTGACCGGCATCCGATAGAGGCGCACGTTCCCGCGATCCTGTACGGTGAACAGCACGGCGCCGTTGTCTGGCGTCCACTCCGGCACGCCCTGACGATTGTCGATGCTCGCGCCGACGTCGCGTCGGTTCGTGCCGTCGGCGTTCATCACCCACACATGCGTGTCCTCCATCGTCGTCTCACGATCGGTGAGGCCGCGCTTCGTCGCCTGGAAGGCGATCATCCTGCCGTCGGGCGACCACTGCGGGTGGTACTCGTTGCTCTCCGTCGCGCTCAGGCGTCGGACCGACTTGTCGGCGAGCTTCAGCGCGTAGACGTCGTAGTTGAAGAACTCGTCATCGTCCGCGTCGCGATTCGTGAGGAACAACAGCTCCTGCCCGTTCGGCGACCAGTCGATCGAATGCTCGTAGCCGTTGCCGTCGGTGAGCTGATCGATCCGACCCGACGCCACGTCGACGACGAAGAGATGAAGCCGGCGGTTGTCGTTGAAGTGCGTCATCCCTTCGGCCGCGTCCGGCTTGTAGAGATACCGGGTGATGACCATCGGGTCGCCGGTCGTGTCGGCGGTCTCCGGGCCCGGTACGGCTGACACGAACGCGATTCGCTTGCCGTCCGGAGACCAGGCGGCGCTCGTGCTGCTGCCGGGCAGCGGTGCGTTGGTCCCTGTCACTTCGGCGAGCAGTCGTGCGCCGGTGCCGTCAGGCTTCGCGATCACCAGGCCGCTTTTCCCGCCGGCGCGGCCGCGATAGGCGATCCATTGGCCGTCCGACGACCACTGCGGATCGCCGGACGATTCCTTGTCGGCGCCGAAGCGGACGCTCTTGCCGTCAGCCAGCGTCATCACCGAGAGCTGACCGTAAGGCCGGCCGGGACCGTCGTTGTTGTCGACGACGTACGCGACGCGCGTGCCGTCGGGCGAGAGTTGCACGCTCGTCACCGATCGCAGCTTCAGCAGGTCGCTGCTCTGCAGGGCGTTCGAGCGGTTCTGCGGCGACGCGACGTGCGGACCGGCGATCGCCAGTGCCGCAGCGACGATCAACTGATGTGGGCGCAGGAAGGTTGTCCTAAGCATGCCGCGCATTTTATCGCCTGACCGAACAACCGGTCAGACCCAGGTCAGACTCAGGTCAGACCGCGGTCAGACTCGGGTCAGACCGCGGTCAGACTCGGGTCAGACCGTGGTCAGACCGTGGTCAGACCCAGGTCAGACCGCGGTCAGACCGTCGAAGGGATCGTCCTAGTCGGCGAGGACGGTTCGGGCGGAGCGCATCGACACGCGTTCCCAGACCCGGCGGATCGCCATCCATTCTTCGGGAACGAGTGCGCGGACAATCACGATGGCGGTGGCGTAGGCGAGCGCGTATGCCCCGCCACAGACGATCACCACGGCCGCCGGCGGCGCAGACAGGAGCGCGAGCCGGACGGCCGCCGCGACGAGGGCGGCTGCGGCCGCTGCAGCCGCGATGCGGCCGAGCGCCGCGAACGGCGCGAAATCGGCGCGGCGGAGATGCATGACGCGGCTCAACCTGACCGCGGCCGCGACCGTGCCGACGACCTGGGCCGCGACCATGACGACGATCGTGCCGACCAGGCCGAGACGGCCGATTCCGATCGCGAACGCCACCACGGTCGCCGCGAACAGGACGAGTCGAATCTTCAGCAGGAAGAATCGCTGCTCGGCGTAGGCGCGCGTAATCGGATCCAGCACGATCACGCCGGTCGGAATCACCGTGAGGTAGATCGCGAACACCGGCCAGCTCGCCAGGTACTGTCTCGTGAACAACAGGACAATGAACTCGCGGCCGACCACGATGAGGAAGGCGTACATCGGAAAGTAGACGAGCGCCAGCTTGCGCGCGACGCTGGCGACGAGGCCGATAATCGGCCGCGGATCCTGCTCCTGCTCGAGGCGGCTGACGCGGGGAAGCATCACCGAGCCCACCGATTCGCGGAGCAGACCGATCAGCGGCAGATTGAAGACGCCGACCGCGAAGATCGCATACGCCGTCGCCCCGAACGCGTGCGCCACGAAGTAATGCGGGACGTCGTTCTGGAGCTTGAACACCAGCGCCGACAAGCCGAGCGGCAGCGCGTACGAGGCTTGCGATCGCAGCAGCGGCCAATCGAACTCCGTCCAGAACCGGGGATAGTGGCCGTGCATGTAGACGACGAGCACCGCGATCTGCAGGACACCGAGCACGACTCCCGCATCGATCAGCGCTCGCACCGAACCGGCGGTGAGCGCGGCGAGCATGAACGCCGCCGTCCGCACCGCCTGATTGCCGATGATGAACGCCGTCGAGGCGCGCACGTCCTGGCGGGCGACGGCGATGATGTCGAGGAACGATCCCACCGTCCACGTCAGAATCACCAGACCGATCTGCGCCGCGTACGGCACCAGCGCGTGGCTGTCGAAGAGGCGTTCGAGCACGCCCGGCCACAGCCACAACGCGGCGGCCGCCAATCCTCCGACGGCCGCGTGCACCAGCATGATGTGCATCACGATCGATCCGTGACCGTCGCGGCCGCGCGGCAGGAAGTAGAACGCGCTCATGCCGAAGCCGAGCGGCAGGATCGTCGTCGCGGTGCCGACGATGAGGAACGCCTGCTTGTAGAGGCCGAACTCGCTCTGGGAGAGCGTCCGCACGAGCACGAGCGGCAGCGCCATCGTCAGAGCGAAGCCAATGGTCTTGGCGATCAGGAGCCAGAATGCTTGAGCCGTGAGCGAGCGGGTGCGAGGAGCCGGCATGTCAGCCTGCCGATACCTGCGCGATGAGCTGTGAAATCCGCTCCACGCGCTCGTCCCACGTGTTCTGGCTGGCCATCCTCTGACGATGAGCCACGCGCTCGGGCGAACGATCGTGGATCGCTTCAGCGATGCCCTCGATCCACTCGTCCGCCGTGTTGGCAAACGTGATCAGCTCCCCGAACGGCTCGAGCGCCGCGAGCGGTTTGCTGACGACTGGCTTTCCTGCCGCCATGTACTCGTACGCCTTGAGCGGATCGGCGAGCTGTTTGTTCTCGGTGAGGACGTAGGGAATCAGGCAGGCATCGAACGCCTTCAAGTACGACGGCAATGCCGACAAGGCGCGACGGCCGACCAGGTGGACGTTCGGGAGCGATGCGAGCGCCGACAGCGCCGGCGATTGCGCACATGCCGGCCCGACGACGACGAACGTCCAATCGGGGCGGCGACGGAAGACCTCTTCGAGCAGCGCGGCGTCGAAGTAGTCGGGCACGATGCGCGTGACACAGCCGATGATCGGGTGAGGCAAGTCGCGCACGTCAGCCGCCACAGGCAACTCGGGATCCTGGGCGGTCGCGAACAAATCGTAGTCGACGCCGTTGCGAACCAGATGCGTGTTCGCATTGACGGCGCGCTTCCTCTCGTGCAGTCCCTCGGATACCGTCAGGACGAGATCGGCCGACGCGAGCAGCTCCGCTTCGTCGTCCTCGACCTTGGCGCGGTCGGCCCCCGTGAACGCCGCGTACTCGTCATAGCAGTGATACACAACCGCGCGTGCGCCGTCGATCTCTCGAATCACCTCGGCGAACGACGGATGCCAAATATAAAGGACCGGCCGTTTCATCCCCAGCCGATCCAGGATGCGCGTCATGGCCTGCGACCGCAGATGCCGCGACACGCGATCGACGCGCGGGAATCGATACGTGTACGGGAGCCATCGGGGAGGTCGATAGGTGTGCAGTGTGTCGCTGATTCGGGTCAGCGCACCACCGTCCGCGCTGTCGCGAAAAACGTCGCGCAGATACCAGGGCGACGACGTGAACAGCACGCGGTTGCGCCGCGCGAGCCTCGACATCACGTGGTGGCGGCAGCGCGGGACGTCCGTCCACCGGTCGACGGCAAAGGAAACGATCGATGCGCCTTCGAGCGCCGACTTGAGGTAGCCGCGGTGAGGAAAAATGGAATTCTCGAACTCAGCCGTGGCCTTCGAGACACGATTGACAAGCGGAGCCGACATCTCGGGCGTGGAGGTGCAAGGGCGGATCCAAGCTGGTCGAGCTATCATTCGCCCGGAGGTTTCCATGCGCCGCATCGCCCCCCTGGCCCTGCTCGTCGCGCTTGCGCTCACCCCCGCGGGTCGCGCGGACGGCAAGAAGTTCTGGTCTCACGTCGAGGCGCTGGCCGGCGACGCCATGGCCGGACGGCTCGCCGGCTCCCCCGAGCACAGACGCGCGGCTGACTACGTCGCGAGCAATTTCGCGAGCGCTGGACTCGAGCCGGCCGGCGTCGGCGGCAGCTTCATTCAGCCGGTCACGTTCAAGACGCGGCGCTTCGTCGAGGCGCAATCCCGCCTGGCGGTCGTTCGCGCCGACGGGAAAGTGGAGGCGCTCTCCTTCGCCGACGACGCGAACATCAGCATGCGCGTCGATCCCGCGGCATCGATCGATGCGCCGATGGTCTTCGCCGGCTACGGGCTGAGCGTGCCCGAGCAGCACATCAACGACCTGCAAGGGCTGAATCTCAAGGGCGCGATCGTCGTCTACATCAACGCGACGCCGAAATCGCTGCCGGGCCCGCTGCAGGCGCACTTCGGCTCGGCCGGCGAGCGCTGGAAGATGTACAAGGCCGCCGGCGCGATCGGCACGCTCGGCATCGCCAACCCGAAGAGCATGGACGTGCCGTGGTCGCGATCGACGCTGTCGCGGACGCAACCGCAGATGGCGCTGGCCGACGCGTCGCTCGACGAGACCGGTGGTCAGCAGATCTCGGTGACGATGAATCCGGCGCGTGCCGACACGCTGTTCGAAGGATCGGGCCACACCTTTGGCGAGCTGATCGCGCTGGTCGATGCCGGCAAGCCGGTGCCGGCCTTCGCGCTGCCCTCGCGGCTCAAGGCGGCGATCCGCGCCGAACGCGGCGACGTGGAGTCGCAGAACGTCGCCGGCATCCTGCGCGGATCGGATTCGAAACGCCGCGACGAGTTCGTCGTCGTGTCGGCGCACCTCGATCATCTGGGCGTCGCCGATCCGCCGGTCAACGGCGATCGCGTCTACAACGGCGCGATGGACAACGCGTCGGGCATCGCGGCGCTCCTCGAAATCGCCGCGCGGCTCCACGACGCCGGCACGAAGCCGGCGCGATCGATTCTCTTCGTCGCGGTCACCGCCGAAGAGAAAGGGCTGCTCGGGTCGCGCTACTTCGCGTCGCACCCGACCGTCCCGGCGAGCGCGATGGTCGCCAACGTCAACATCGATATGTTCCTGCCGCTCTTTCCGCTGAAGACGCTCATGGTGCTCGGCCTCGACGAGTCCGA
>DAIUKO010000011.1:0-2709 GCA_036848175.1 Vicinamibacterales bacterium
ATCACGTCGTACTGGGGCGGGCTCGACGGCTCGATCATGTTCTGGGTGTTCCTGCTGTCGATCTTCGGGTCGACGGCGATCTACGTGAATCGGGAGCGGCATCGCGAGCTGATTCCGTACGTCGTCGCGATCATCTCCACCGTTCAGATGTTCTTCCTCTTTCTGATGGTGGTGCACAACAACCCGTTCGCGACGTTCATCACCACTCCGCCTGCCGACGGAAACGGCCTGAACCCGGCGCTGCAAAGTTACTGGATGGTCATCCATCCGCCGTCGCTCTACACCGGCTTCGTCGGCATGACGATCCCCTACGCGTTCGGCATGTCGGCGCTGATCACCGGTCACCTCGACGACGCGTGGCTGCGCGCCGTACGCCGCTGGACGATGATCGGCTGGCTCTTCCTGACCATCGGCTTGATGCTCGGGATGATCTGGGCGTACGAAGAGCTGGGTTGGGGCGGCTACTGGATGTGGGATCCGGTCGAGAACGCCGCGCTGCTGCCCTGGTTCACGGCGACTGCGTTTCTGCATTCCGTCATGGTGCAGGAGCGCCGGAGCATGCTTCGGATCTGGAACGTCACGCTCGTCATCGTCACCTTCTTCCTCACCATCTTCGGCACCTTCATGACGCGCTCCGGCGTCGTCTCGTCGGTGCACGCGTTCGGCGAGGATCCGAAGCTGGCGTGGATGTTCACCGTGTTCATGGTGACGATCCTCGTCGTCAGCTTCGGCTTCGTGATCTACCGGTTGCCGCTGCTGCGCGCGCGCAACACGCTCGACTCGTGGGCCTCGCGCGAGGCGGCGTTCCTCGTCAACAACTGGATTCTGCTGTTCTCGGCCTTCTTCGTCCTCTTCGCGACGATGTTCCCGACGTTGAGCGAAGCGGTCACCGGCGAACGCATCACGGTCGGTCCGCCGTTCTTCAACAAGTGGATGCTGCCGATCGGCCTGATGCTGCTGTTCCTCACCGGCATCGGCCCGCTGCTGGCGTGGCGCAAGTCATCGGTGCGCAATCTGGCGAACCAGATCCTGTGGCCGGTTGTCGCGTGCGCCGTGACGCTCGCGGCGGTCACTGCCTTCGGCATTCGGCTCTGGGTCTCCGGCCTCTGCTTCGCGCTGTGCGCGTTCGTCGCGGGAACCGTCATCCAGGAGTTCGTGCGCGGCGCGAACGTGCGGCGCGGCGTGACCGGCACGGACATCCTCACCGCGCTCGTCGGTCTGGTCGGGCGCAACAAGCGACGCTACGGCGGCTACATCGTGCACCTCGGCGTCGTGCTCATCTTCTTCGGGTTCGCCGGAGAGACCTTCAAGCTCGAAGAAGAAGTGGCATTGAAGCCGGGACAGCAGGTCACCGTCGGCCGCTACACGCTGCGCCACGACGTGATGAAGGTCGCCGACGACGATCAGAAGCAGATGGTCACGGCGTATATCAGCGTCTTCGAGGGCGACAAGCAAATCGACACGCTCTATCCGTCGAAGTGGTTTTACCGGAAACACGAAGGACAGCCGACGACGGAGACGGCGATCCGGCGCCGGCCGAACGAGGATCTCTACGTCGTGCTGGCGCGGCCGGAGATCGAAACGCAGACGGCGTTTCTCCATATCAACGTGAACCCGCTGGTGAACTGGGTGTGGTTCGGTTTCGGCGTGATCGCGATCGGCACCGGCATCGCGCTCCTGCCGGAGCGTGCGTTCTCGTTCGCGCTCGCGAAGCTGCCGGCGGAAGCGGCAACCGGGACCGCCGCGCTGCTCCTGGCGGTGTTGCTGTCCGCGGCGACGCTGTCGGCGCAAACGCGTCCGGCCGCACAGCAGGTGGCGGTCGTCAATCTCAAGCCGCTCGAACGGCAGATGCAGGGCGAGATCCTCTGCATGTGTGGCGGCTGCAAGAGCCCGTTGAACGACTGCCCGATGCTCTACTGCCACATGCGCGAGCCGGAGAAGGCGATCCTCCACGACATGGTGGAGCAGGGCCAGTCGCGCGACCAGATCATCGCGTCCTTCATTCAACGGTATGGCGGGCAGGACGTGCTCGGCGCGCCGCTCGACAAGGGCTTCAACCGGCTCGCCTGGCTGTTCCCGTACCTCGTCGGCCTCGGCAGCGCGATCAGCGTCGGCCTCGTCGCGGTGCGGCTGTCGCGGCGGCAGGCATCGGGCGATGCCGCCGATCTGCGCGAACCCGACGCCGCGCTCGAACAGCGGCTGGACGATGAGCTCCGAGACCTCGACTAGCGTGCAGGCAACCGCCTCCGCAAAGACCACGGTCAAGAAGCCGGACACCGATCAAAGCCTTCAGCCCTGGCAATTCTTCGTCCTGGCTGGACTTGGCTGCGCCACAGCGGTCACCTTTCTCGCGCGCGGCCGCGGCGTCGCGTCGGTCATTCTTCTCAGTGTATTGATGGCAGCCGTCGCTCTCGTCGGCATCGCAGCGCTGCGCATGGTGCGGCCGCTCGTGTCGGCGGACGAGGATCGCACCATCGTCATCGGCAGGCGGACGCGTGCCGCGCTGGAGCGCGAAAAGGCGCTCGCACTCCGATCGATCAAAGAGCTCGAATTCGATCGCGCGATGGGGAAGCTGTCCGACGAGGACTGGAAGGAGATGTCGACGCGCCTCCGCGCCCGCGCCGCGCGGCTGATCCGTCAGCTCGACGCGGGTGAAGGATACCGGTCGCAGATCGAGCGCGAGTTGGAGAAACGTCTCGGAGACGCGGG
>DAIUKO010000011.1:2809-12614 GCA_036848175.1 Vicinamibacterales bacterium
CGACCTGCCAGACGGCTCGATCTCGGTGCGCCTGATTCGCGGTGCGCTCTCCAACAACATCACCGATCACCCCGTGCAGCTTCGCGTGGGCGACAAGACGCTGACCGTCAAGACCGACGATGCCGGGCGCGCGCAGTTCGACAAGGTGGCGCCGGGCGCGACGGTGAAAGCGTCTGCCGACGTCGACGGCGAGCAGCTCGAATCGCAGGAGTTCAGCGCGCCGCCGCAAGGCGGCATTCGTTTGATGCTCGTCGCCACCGATCCGACGAAGAAGGCGAATGCGCAGGCGCCGCCGGTTCCGGGACACGTCGTCATCGGCACCGACTCGCGGATCGTGATGGAGCCGGGCGACGAGGTCGTGACGGTTTACTACCTGCTCAACATCGTGAACTCGGCGCCGACTCCCGTGAACCCGCCGAGCGTGTTCATGTTCGACGTGCCGAAGGAAGCGATCGGCACCACGCTGATGGAGGGATCGACCAGACAGGCGAGCGTGCAGACGCCGCGCGTTCGCATCGAAGGGCCGTTCGCGCCGGGCGTGACGCCGCTGCAGATCGGATTCGAGCTGCCGGCGTCGAGCGGCGAGGTGTTGGTCACACAGAAGTTTCCCGCCGATGTGGAGCACCTTGCCGTCGTCGTGAAGAAGGTCGGAGACGCGACGCTCAGCTCACCGCAGATTACGAGGCAGCAGGAATTTCCGGTCGCCGAAGGCTCCTACATCGCCGGCACCGGCGGAAAGATCCCGGCCGGGCAGGTGTTCGCCATCGAAGTCGGCGGGCTGCCGCATCACAGCGTCGTGCCGAGCTCGATCGCGCTCGCGCTCGCGGTGATGATGGTGGTCGGCGGCGTCTGGGCCTCGACGCGCCGCGCCGACGAAACCAACGCGCGCGCCGCAGAGCGGAAGAAGCTGCTCGCCAGGCGCGACCGGCTGTTCCACGATCTCGTCCGCCTCGAGCACGATCGCCGCAGCGGACGCGCGGACGATCGCCGCTATGCCGCGCGACGCGAGGAGATCGTCGCCGCGCTCGAGAACGTGTACGGCGCCCTCGACAGCGACGAGCCGGGTCCCGACCCCGCCGAGCTCGCTGCTTGAACGACGATTTCGATTCCGTTCGCCTCACCGACGTCTCGCGGCATTTCGGCCGCCGCCGCGCGCTGGCCCGTCTCTCTCTCGCCGTTCGAACCGGCGATGTCCTCGGACTGCTCGGACCCAACGGTGCGGGAAAATCTACGCTGCTCGGCATGGTGGCGACGCTCGTCGCGCCAAACACCGGCGAGGTGATCTACGGCGATCGATCGGCGCAGCGGTGGGGCCCTGCGCTGCGCAGGCACATCGGTCTGCTTGCGCACGAGCTGCATCTCTACGCCGAGCTGACCGCGCGTCAGAACCTGACGTTCTTTGCCGAGCTGTACGGATTGAACCCGCGCGACGTGGTGGACGCCGCGCTCGAGCGCGCGGGTCTCGCCGATCGTGCAGACGACGAGGTGGGAGGATTCTCGCGTGGGATGCGGCAGCGGCTCGCGCTCGAACGGGCGCTGCTGCACCGGCCGCGGCTGGTGCTGCTCGACGAGCCGTTCACGGGTCTCGACGATCGCTCGGTGTCCGCCGTGGCCGATCGGATCCGGCGTCTCGCCGCCGACGGAGGCATCGTCCTCCTCGCCACCCACGATCTCGATCTCGCCGACGGTCTGGTCACGCGCGTCGCGCTCATCCGCGAAGGGCGTCTGCTGTCGGATGAACCGGCGTCGACCGGACTGCGCGGCCGATACCGCGAGGTCGTCGGACGATAATGTTCTTCCGCGTCGCGTTCCTCGTGCTCCGCAAGGATTTCGCCATCGAAATCAAGAGCCGCGAGATTCTCTACACGACGCTGCTCTTCGCGGTGTCGTGCGTGCTCGTCTTCGCGTTCGCGCTGGTGAAGGAAGGGGAGGCGCCGCCGGACGCCGCACCCGCGATTCTCTGGATCGCGATCATGTTCGCGGGAACGCTCGCGCTGGGCCGGACCTTCGAGCGCGAGCGCTACGGCGAGACGCTGCGCGCGCTGCTGCTCGCGCCGGCGCCGCGTCCGGCCCTCTACGTCGGCAAGCTGCTCGGTATCGTGCTGCTGCTCGGCGTCGCTGAGCTGGTGCTGGTGCCGCTCGTCGCGTTCTTCTTCCTCGCGCCGTTCTTCGCGAAACCGTTGCTGATGACGCTGCTGCTCGCGGCCGGGACGATCGGTTTTGCCGCGGTCGGCACCCTGTTCGCCGCGATGCTCATGCGCGTCCGCACGCGCGACGTCCTGCTGCCGATCCTGTTGTATCCGATCACGGTTCCGGTAATCATTGGCGGCGTACGCGGTACCGCGGCGCTGCTGGCCTCGCCCGCGGACGAAGCGATGGCCACGATGTGGCTGGCGATTCTCGCCGCGTTCGACGTGGTGTTCATCACGCTCTCGCTGTGGACTTTTGAAGTCTTGATGACCGAATGATGCGAAAACTGTTTCCCGTCCTGCTCGCCATCAACGCGGTGCTGTTCGTCGCCGCGCTGATCTTCATCAACCGCGTGCCGCCCGAATCGTCGATGGGGCTCGTGCAGAAGATCTTCTATTTTCACGTGCCCTCGTGGATTGCGATGTACCTCGGCATCGCCATCTGCGGCGTCGGCAGCATCTGGTACCTGGCGACCGGGCGGCCGCAGGCGGATCGTGCCGCTGTCGCCGGCGGCGAACTGGCCGTGCTCTTCGGCCTCGTCGGACTCGTCACCGGTCCGCTGTGGGCACGGAAGGCGTGGGGCGTCTGGTGGCAATGGGACGCGCGGCTCACGACGGCGCTCCTCCTGTGGTTGACCTTCGTCGCGTATCTCACCGTGCGCAAGTACGGCGGACCCGGTTCCGAGAAGCTTGCGGCGGCCGTCGGACTCTTCGGCACCGCGGTCGCGCCGTTCGTGTACTTCTCGGTCAACATCTGGCGGACCGTCCATCCGCTGACGACGGTCATGCCGGAGCTGCCGAATAGCGCACCTGAAATGGTGCCGCCGATGCTGGCCAGCATCTTCTCGTTTCTCTTCCTGTTCGTGGTGTTGTTGATGGCGCGTCTCGAGCTCGGCCGGCGGCAAGCGGACGTCGACGAGCTGTATCTCGCATACGAGGACCGGACGGCCTGAAGGCCGCCTGCACATCGATGATCAAACGTCTCGCTACGTTCGTGTGGACGATCGTCCTGGTGACGCCGCTGTTCGCGCTGCAGCCGCCGCCGGGGCAGACCGAGTTCCGGCCGATGACGGAAGTGCCGCCAAGCGAACAACTGCCGGCGGCGCCGCTCGTGATTACGGCCTACGCGTTCTTCCTGGTGGCCGTGCTGTTCTACGTCTGGACGATCTGGCGGCGGCTCAACAAAGTCGAAGCCGACATCCGCGCACTGGAAAGGACGGCGAAGAGGACCGCACCGTGACGGCCGGCCATTTCATCTTCATCCCGTCGGTTCTGCTGATCGGTATCGTGATCGGATGGATTCTCGGATCGCGCGCCGCGCGCGATGCCTACGCCGCGGAGCTGCGGCGGAGGGACGAGAAGGCTCAGCGGCCAACCGCGAGTCGCTGAGCGAGCACGTCAGGAAGTCCTGCCGCGATCACCTTCGCTTGCGTCTCCTCGACGCGATACTTCAAGCGAAACAACTCGACACATTTCCGCTCGACGTCGACGATCGCGTAGGCGGCGCGCGGATCGCCGTCGCGCGGCTGCCCGACCGAGCCCGGATTGATCAGATACTTCACGCCGTCCTGCATGCGCACGTGCGCTTCGGCGGCGCCGGACGGCCCGAAGCTGTCGAACGACTCCGACGACAACTGAAACGTGACGGGATAGTGTGTGTGTCCGAAGAGGCAGAGCGGCCGGACGGACACCTTCAGCGCCCGCACCGCGTCGAGCTCGTCGAAGATGTAGGCGTCTTCGTCGAACGGCGAGCCGTGACAGATCTCCACGAGATCGTCCACTTCGTGCGGACCTTCCGGCAGCGCGGCGAGCCAGTCGCGGTACTCGGGCGTCAACACCTCGAACGTCCAGTGCGCGGCGCTCTTCGCCACGGCGTTGAAGCCTTCCGCCTGCTCGAGTCCGCACGCCACCTTGTCGTGGTTGCCGCGAACGATCGCGAGCGGATTCAGACCCTGCACCCGCTCGATGACCTCGTTGGGATTGGGCCCGTAGCCGACCAGATCGCCGAGCACCAGCGTTTGATCGAATCGCTGGCTGCGGGCGTCGCTCAGACAGGCGTCGAGCGCTTCCAGATTGGCGTGAATGTCCGTGAGAATCAGATAGCGCATCAGTGTTGAAGCCAATCGACGAGCTGTTCCGCCAGCGCGTCGACGCCGGCGCGTCCCGCGTCCAGCCGGACGTGTGCGTGCTCGTAGGCCGCTCGTCGAAGATGATACAGGCGTTCGAACCCGGCGCGATCGGCGGCGAGCGGCCGGCGGCCGTCGGCGGGCACGCGCGAAATCAGGCGATCCAACGGGACGTCGAGCCAGACCGACACGCCATCCGCGTTGATCGCCGCACGGTTTTGTGGATCGGCGAAGGTGCCGCCGCCGGTGGCGACCACGAGATGTCTGGGCGGCAGCTGCTCGAAGAGCACCGAGCGCTCGACCGCGCGGAAGTGCGCTTCCCCGTGCTTCGCGAAGATGTCGGCGACGCTCAAGTGTTCGCGATCCTCGATGAGCTCGTCGATGTCCACCGCGCGCCAATCGAGCCGCTGCGCGAGCGCGCGCGCCACCGTCGTCTTGCCGGCGGCCATGAACCCGACGAGATACACTTTGTCCGCTTTCAACTCGTTAGGCGATCCAAGGTCTCGAAGAAGTTGGGATAGGAGATGGCGACGGCGTCGGCGCCGTCGATCGTCGATGGCTGTTCGGCCGCCAGCGCGGCAATCGCAAAGGCCATCGCCATTCGGTGATCGCCGCGAGCGTCGGCGACTCCGCCGCGCATCGGCCTGCCGCCGCGAATCGTGAATCCGTCCGGCCGTTCGTCGGCCTCCAGACCGAGCGCACGAAATCCGGCAACGAGCGCGGCGATCCGGTCGCTTTCCTTGACGCGAAGTTCTGCCGCGCCTCGAACCGTCACCTCGCCGCCGTGCGCCGCCAGCGCCGCGATGGCCGGCAGCTCGTCGATGAGCCCGGGCACCTCGGCGGGTGCGATCTCGATCGAGCCCATGCGATCGCATTCCACCGCGACGAGGCCGCGCGGCTCGCCGGCGGCCTCGTCGCGATCGGCGATCGGCTCGACCGTGACGCGGGCGCCGAAGCGGCGCAGCACATCGAGCAGCGCGGTGCGCGTCGGGTTCAGCCCGACTTCCTCTATCTCGACCCGCGAACCCGGCAAGGCCGCGGCGGCGACGAGCCAGAACGCGGCTGAAGAGAAATCACCCGGGATCGACAGCGGCCGTCCGGTAAGACGCTGGCGGCCCGGCACCGAGACCGTCAGCCTGTCAAGGTGGACAGTGCCCGAGAACGCGACGAGCGCACGCTCCGTGTGATCCCGCGTCGCGGCCGGCTCGACGACCGACGTCGTGCCGTCCGCGAGCAGTCCGGCGAGCAGGACGGCACTCTTGATCTGCGCGCTCGGCACTTCAGGGCGGTGTGCGATAGCGTGCAATGCCGTGCCGTGGATCGTCAACGGCGGTCGTCCGTCGCTCGATTCGACGCGCGCGCCCATGCGCTCGAGCGGCTCGATGATGCGGCGCATCGGTCGTCGGGACAGCGACGCGTCGCCGCCGATCGTCGTCGCAAATGGCTGACCTGCGAGGATCCCCGACAACAACCGCAACGTCGTACCCGAGTTGCCGGCGTCGAGCGCCGCCGCAGGCGAACTGAGGTGCAGCAAACCTCGTCCCATCACTGAGACAGTGCCGGCGGAGCCTTCCTTGATCTCGACGCCAAGCCGGCGCAGACACGCGAGCGTCGACCGGCAATCCGCGCCCGGAGCGAAATGGGTCATCATCGACAGCCCATCGGCCAGCGCCGCGAGCATCGCGTACCGGTGAGAAATCGATTTGTCGCCGGGCACGCGCAGCCGGCCGCGCAAGCGGCGGGCGGGCGCAATCGTCACGGCGGTCAAGGGCGGCATGCTCGGCCTATCTATGATATTAAAGAGGGCGCGTGACGGCTAACGGCGACCAGATCGTCAGGCTCGAGTTCACCAGCGCCTTCGAGATGCTCGATTTCGTGCAAGTGGTCAGCGACCACGTCTCGCGCGGCATCGGCCTCGACGAGGATTCGTCCCACTGGGTCGGCGTCGCGATTCGCGAGTCGGTCATCAACGCGATCAAACACGGCAACCGCAACGACGCGACCAAACACGTGTTCGTCGAGTTCGAGACCGCGCGCACGAACGTGCCGGAGCTGACCATCCGCGTCCGCGATCAAGGCGAGGGCTTCGACCCCGAGACCGTCGCCGACCCGCTCGCCCCGGAAAACCTGCTCAAGTCGAGCGGCCGCGGCATCTTCCTCATCCGCAATTTCATGGACGACGTGCAACTGCAGCGCGCACCCGAGGGCGGGATGGAAATCCGCATGGTGAAGCGCGTGCACGCCGGCGGCGACGGATCCGTTCAAGCCTGAACACGTGCCGGTCGACCCGCTCTTTCTCACCACCGCTGTCGAAGCGGTCGTTCGCGCCGGCGACCTGCAGATGGCGCACTTCGGCCGCCAGATGCAGGTGGACAAGAAGGGCACGATCGATCTCGTGACGGAGGTCGACGTCGCCGTCGAGCGGATGTTCAGGGATCTCATCGCCGAACGCTTTCCCGATCATCACGTGCTCGCGGAAGAACTCGGCGGCAGCGCGGCCGTGCCGAAGGGCGCCTGCTGGGTGTTCGATCCGATCGACGGCACGACGAACTTCGCGCACGGCTTGCCGATCTTCTGCGCGTCGCTCGCGCTCGAGATCGACGGCGTGCCGGAGGCCGCCGCCGTCTACGATCCGAACCGGCGCGAGCTCTTCACGGCCGAGCGCGGCGGCGGCGCGTTTCTGAACGGCAACCCGCTTCACGTGTCGTCAGCGGACCGACTCGTCGACGCGATGCTCGTCACGGGATTTCCCTACGACGTCCACGCACGCGTCGAGGAGATCGTCGGACTGTTCGGCGCCTTTGTCGGCCATGCGCGCGCGGTTCGTCGTCTGGGATCGGCGGCGATCGATCTGTGCTGGGTGGCGGCGGGGCGGATGGACGGGTTCTGGGAAAGCGACCTGAAGGCGTGGGACATTGCCGGTGGAGCACTGATCGTGTCCGAAGCCGGCGGGCGCGTGACGGCGCTCGACGGCGCGCCGTTCGCGTCGCGCGGCGGGAACGTCGTGGCCTCGAACGGACGGATTCACGACGCGATGCTCGAGGTGATCCGCACCTTCAAACGTGCTCCGAAGCGGACGGATTGATACCCGCGAGAGACAGTCGCGGGGCAGCAGTGCCGTTTTCCGGCGTGTTCGTCTGGTTTTTCTGGCATCCCTCCTGCTTTTCGACCTCAGCAAGGAGCGCCTGTTATGCGTCGATTCATTCTGGCCGGCTCGAGGGCCTGCGCTGCGGCGATGGTGATCGGGTTGCTGGCCACACCAGCCGCGTCGGCTCAGCAATCGTTGAACCTGAACATTGGTGGCTTCGCGCCCAAGTCGGAAGACGGGCGGACGGCGAACGACGTCCTCGTCAACGACCTCACTATCGATCCGCCGTTGGCGTTCAACGTCAGCGACTTTCATACGGCGACCTTCGGCGCCGAGTACCTCGTCGGACTCGGTCCGATCTTCGAAGCGGGCCTCGGCATCGCCTATCAGTCGCGATCGGTGCCGAGCGTCTACGCGAACCTGGTCAACAACGATGGATCCGAAATCGAACAGACGCTGAAGCTGCGCGATGTGCCGTTCAGCGCGACCGTGCGATTCCTGCCGCTCGGCCACAACCGAAGCGGCGTCCAACCGTTCATCGGCGGCGGTGTCGGCATTCACGCCTGGCGCTACAGCGAGACGGGACAATTCGTCGCCGACAACGGCGACATCTTCCGCAACAGCTACGCCGCGAGCGGGACGGCCACCGGCCCGGTCATTCTCGGCGGCGTCCGCGTGCCGATCGGTTCGTGGGGCGTCGGCGGAGAGCTGCGCTGGCAGTCGGCCGTGGGCGATCTGCCGTCGGACAGCGGCTTCGTGACCGACCGGACGATCGACAACCAGCCGAAGATCGATCTCGGAGGCTTTACTTACCAGTTCTCCGTGAACTTCCGCTTCTGACATAGAGCGCCAGACCGGCGCCTTCGCACGCGCGTGAGTAGCCACGGAGAAAGGCCGGCCGCTCGCGCGCGTGCTTCGCCAGCAGGTCCCCGCCTTCGGCTTTCTCTTCGATCAGAATCCATTCGGCGAAGGGCAGCGGATTCTCGAGCGCGGCGAGCCAGATGTCGCCGTTGCCTTCGTGCAGAAAATCGCGGATCGCGAAGCCGTCGCGCGACGCGTCCTGCATGTAGTGGCCGAGCGATCCCATGCTCGCCATGATCTTCTGACCGGTTCCCGGCCGGCCGATGCACGCGGTCACGCGCGCTCGTTCGGGCTCGTTCGGGCGATCCCACTGCGCCTCGACGACCATGGGCGCTGACGCGTCCAGCGGATGGAGCTCGTAGGCGACGAGCGTGAGGATGATCAGCGACGCCGGGATGGCCGCGCGCCTCACGAGCCCGGCGACGAAGCCGGCGCCGATCGCTTCCGCGGCGAGGAGCGGCACCATATAGCGGATCCGGAACGGATGGCCGTCGTAGAAGGCGAGCCATGGAACGACCGCTGTTGCGACGAGGGCGACGGCAACGAGGCCGGCGCCGCGCCGCCGATCGAAGAGTCCGAGCGCGGCCAGCATCGCGACACCCGAGGCGCCGCCGGCGACGAGGAGATGGCCGCTCATCGCGCGCAGGCCCCATCCGATCTCTTTGGCCGCCATGATCGGATCGTGCAGCGACTTGTTCTCGGGGACGAAGAAGTCGCTCGACACGAACCACCGACCGACGACGACGCGGCTGAAGATCGCGAAGGCGACGATCGCCAGCGCGGGATACACCGCGATTCGCGCAACGCTTCGCATCGCGTCCGCGAACGGCTCTCCGCGTCGCCAGCGTGCCCACACCGCAGCAGCAAGCGCGCAGGCGGTCACCGGCCAGGCTTCATACCGCGTCAAGCACGCGAGTGCGAAGACCGATCCGGTGAATCCAGTTGTCGGGGCCGACCCATCCACGAGTAGCGACCGAATCGTCCAAGCGATCGCGACCGTCGTCAGCGCGATCAGCAACGGCTCGGTCATCGGCGTCGACTGCAGGTAGAGCACGTTCGGATTCAGCGCGAAGACGGCTGCGCCGGCGGCGGCGGCGGCTGGCGACGCCGTCAGCATCAACACGATCGACGCGATCGCGCCGGTCGCGACCGCGAACGCCGCGATCGAGATCGCGACCGCAGACGCGCCGGTGCGATAGAAGAGATCGATCTGGACAGGGATCGCGTTGAGCAGGTGCGGCAGCGGCAGCCAGACTGCGCCAATCTGCTGCCATCCGGGCGTGATGCTGTCGAAGATTCTGCGCGCGACAACCAGGTGGCCGCGCGCATCGTAGTGGGTGAGCGTCAGGCCGAGCCGGTGATAGTGCCACGCGACGAACACGCCGCCGATCGCCGCCACGATCGCACAGGCGAGCGGGACGAACCGCGAGCGCTCATGGTTCGACAAGCTCACCATGAGCGGGTCCATCGGTTCAACGGGCTCGCCATGAGCGGGTCCATCGGTTCGACAAGCTCACCATGAGCGGGTCCATCGGTTCGAC
>DAIUKO010000011.1:12714-35665 GCA_036848175.1 Vicinamibacterales bacterium
ATGAGCGGGTCCATCGGTTCGACAAGCTCACCATGAGCGGGTCCATCGGTTCGACGGGCTCACCATGAGCGGTTCGACGCGGTCACCGCTCGCTCACCCTGAGCTTGTCGAAGGGTGAGCGGCGACAGCGGTTCGGTATAATCACGCGCTTATTCTATGGGCTCATTCGCCCGCCGACTCGAAGCGCTCGCCTTGGGCCTCGGCGCACCCGGACTGTTCCTGATCGCGTTTCTCGATTCCTCATTTCTCTCGCTGCCCGAGATCGCCGACTTCATGGTCCTCCTGATGGTGACGCACCACAAGGCGCGCATGCTGATCTACGCCATCAGCGCGACGCTGGGATCGATCGCCGGCTGTCTCGTGATCTATTTCATCGGAAAGAAGGGCGGCGATGCGCTCCTGGCCAAGCGCTTCACGACCGCGAACATCGAACGCGCAAAGGGTGTACTGCAACGCCACGGTGTCATGGCGGTGCTCGTACCGTCGCTGCTGCCGCCGCCGGCGCCGTTCAAGATCTTCGTCCTCCTGGCCGGCGTCGCGCACATCAACGTCCGTCACTTCGTGCTCGCCATCGCATTGGGCCGCGGCGTCCGCTATCTCGCGCTCGGGCTTCTGGCGGTCCGCTACGGCGAGCGCGCACGTGCGTACGTCGCACAGAACGGCATGAGGGTCTCCCTGATTGCGATGGGTGTCCTCGCCGCCGCCTTCGCGGCCTATCTGATCTGGAACGCAGTCGCAACGCGCAAAAGCCGATAAACTAGCTGCGGAATGAGTCAGCCTGACGTCAGCATCGTCATTCCGATCCGCAACGAGGCGCCGGCGCTCGAGGAGCTGCACCGCGAGTTCACCGACACGCTGCGCGCCTGCGGTCGCTCGTACGAGATCATCGTCGTCGACGATGGCAGTACCGATGAAAGCTTCGAGATCCTCGCGAGGCTGCAGGCCGTGGATCCGTACCTTCGTGTGATCCGGCTGCGACGCAACTTCGGCCAGACCGCCGCGTTCGCGGCCGGCTTCGACCACGCGCTCGGCCGAATCATCGTCACCGCCGACGGCGATTTGCAGAACGATCCGCGGGACATCCCCGCGATGATCGACACGCTCGACCGCGGGTTCGATATCGTCTGCGGCTGGCGGAAGGATCGGAAGGACGCATTCTTCTCGCGGCGGCTGCCGTCGATGATCGCCAATCGCCTCATCTCGGCGGCCACGGGGGTCCAACTCCACGACTACGGCTGCTCGTTGAAGGCGTTTCGGGCCGAGGTCGTCAAACATCTGAAGCTGTACGGCGAGATGCACCGCTTCCTGCCGGCGATTGCCAGCGAGCAGGGCGTGGCCATTCACGAAGTGGCCGTCAATCATCGACCGCGCCGCTACGGCCGGTCGAAGTACGGCATCGGCCGAACGATCCGCGTCGTGCTCGATTTGATGACCGTGAAATTTCTGCTGAGCTATTCGACGCGGCCGCTGCAGATTTTTGGATTGATCGGTGGGGCGATGGGGCTGATTGGCGTCGCCATCAGCGGGTGGCTGGCGATCGAGAAGCTTTGGTTCTTTGACACCTTCTCACTATCCAACCGCCCGCTGCTGCTCCTGGGCGTCTTTTTGATCTTCACTGGCGTCCAATTAGTGACGCTGGGACTGCTCGCGGAATTGCAGGCGCGTACGTATCACGAATCGCAGAACAAGCCGACGTACGCCATCCGCGAAATCCTCCAGGCGCCGCCTGTTGAACGCGCTCGTATCGGCCGATAACGCTTGACGGCATAAGTACAAAACCGTATTCTCTAGGCTCCCTCACAGCCGGCGGTAGGTTTTCCCAGCCTTCCCGCGGCAGCGTTAGCGCCAACTACGAATTTTTCTCGAATCGCGGTAGGAGCACATGAAGCTGAAGTCTCTGAGTCTGTGGAGCAGTGTGGCTCTACTGGTTGCAGTGTCCGCCTGCAGCAAATCGAATCCGACGCGCCCGACCAATGTCGAATCGGCGCCCGACACGGCGTCGGTAACCGACCAGGTCTCCGGCGTGACGCTGACCACGCCGACACTCAACTCGCCCAACGAAGGTGCGAGTTTCAAGTTCACTGAGCAGCCGATCGCCGTGTCGGTCAAGAACGCCGTGACCACCGGGTCCACCGCGCTCACCTATACGTTCGAGGTCGCGACCGACGCCGCGTTCGCATCGAAGGTGTTCACCAAAGAAGGCGTCGCTCAGGGAAACGGCACGACCGCGCTGACGCTCGACAGGCTCGGCGCGGACAAGACGTACTACTGGCGCTCGCGTGCGTCGAGCGGCTCGCTGGCGGGCCCGTACACGAAGGGGCGTTCGTTCAAAGTCGGCCCTGAAGTGATTATCCAGGCGCCGGTCCTCGGCGATCCGCCGCCCAATGCGACGGTCGACGAGCAGCCGACGCTGAACGTCAATCGCGTGTCGCGCACCGGCCCTGCGGAGCAGATCTTCTATCGCTTCGAACTGTCGGACAGCTCGTCGTTCGGTTCGGTGGTGTATTCGGCGACCGTGCAGGAGCGTTCGGATCTTCCATACACGCCGCATCGGGTCACGCGTATTCTCGACGAGAAGACGTACTTCTGGCGCGTGCAGGCCAGCGATCCGGCGAGCGGCGTCACGAGCCCATTCTCCGCCGTCACGCAGTTCAAGGTCGCAAAGGGCATCGATCTCAAGAACGTGAGCGTCATCCTGGGGCCGAAGAACATCGCCGACTGGGAGAACACGGCGAAGATCACCGACGCCTACTGGGTTCCGGATCAGCTCTGCATTTACCATACGCGCCTCGGCATCTGGCCCGGCGTGCCCTTCTTCGGCGATGCCGCCACGCTCGTCGAAGGCAACCAGTGGGTGTTCGCCTTCATCAACGGTCAGTGGTGGGGCGGCGCGGCGGACTGGTATCGCCCGTCGCAGGCATGCAAGGGCGTTGGTGCGAACAGCATCGGGCGAGACGCGTTCTATAACCCGAACCAGGAGCCGCTGCACTCGTGGGTTCCGCAGTCGGGCGAACTGTTCGGCGTGATGTCGACGACCCCGGCGCGCTTGTGGCCGTCGATGCGGACCTATGACGAGCGTACCGACGTGCGCGTGATTCGCTGGCCCTGACGAAGAGAGGGTTGCTCTCGCAGGAGATTGAGGGCTTGGAGCGGCAGGCTTCGAGCCCTCTGTTGTCGTTCGCCGCCGCGTCGAGCCCAGCCGTGAGCTCGACCGTTCGCGTCGTCGCGTAGAGCACGGGTCGATTCGCGACGGGCTCACCGATCCGCGCTCTAAACTTCAGGCGTTTGTCGGCCGAAAAAAGGAGTGTGCCTCAGCGCGCACGGAATCGTGCGCGCGGTTGATGCGTTCCTGGTGAATCCAATGATCCGCAGAGCCATTGCCGCTGTCGGCGCGTGTACGGCGATCGTCGCCGTAACCGCCTGCGAGGCTTCGAAGAGTTCGAATCCACTCAGTCCCGCCGTTGCCGGTCCGATTCCGGGCGTGGAGATCTCCGCGCCGAAGGTCCTCGAGCCGGCCGTGGGCGCGAAGATCGCGATTGACGAGCAGCCGGTGTCGCTCCTGATCGAAAACGCCTCGAGTAACGGCGTCCGTCCGCTGTCGTACGTGTTCGAAGTCGCCACCGATGCGGGATTCACCAACAAAGTGTTCCAGCGTGAAGCAATCACGCCCGGCGAAGGCGGCCGCACGAAGCTGCGCCTGCCGGATCCGCTGGCGACGGGCCGTTCGTACTTCTGGCGCGCGCGCGCGGAAGACGGCGCCAATACTGGAGCATATTCGGCCACGGCGAACTTCGCGGTTTTCACGCCGATCATCATCGAGGCGCCGGAACCGATGCAGCCCGCGCAGAACTCGACCGTCGGCTCGCTGCGCCCGCAGTTCGTCGTCAACAACGCGGCGCATTCGGGTCCGGTTGGTGCGCTGAGCTATACGCTGGAGATCGCCGATAGCTTCACGTTCGCGAACAAAGTCGCGGTGATGACGACCGGCGAGCAATCGGGCCAGACGAAGTTCGACCTGAACGCCGATCTGAAATACAGCAACGTCTACTACTGGCATGTCCGCGCCAATGATTCGACGACGGCGGGACCGTTCTCGAATGTTTTTGCGTTCGCGACCGGCGCCGCGCCGGTGATTCCGGATCCGGTTCCGCCCACGCCAAGCGGCGGCGGCGATGCGGGCGACTTCGCGTGGAGCAAGGTGCGCATCATCGGCGGCAGTCCGGACGTCCGCAGCTGGCCGATCACGGCGTCGATCACGTCGCTGTCGATGGGCGGTGGCACGTTCCACGTCGACTACACGAAGCGCTGCCAGTGGCCGGGCGTCGATATCGGCGGCGCGCTGCAGGAAGCGACCATCTGGATGTTCGAGAAGATCGGCGGGCAGTGGTACGGCACCGGCGCCGAGCGTCTGCGTCCCTGCCAGGCCGACAAGGGGCTCGGTCGGCCGTCCGACATCGCGACGGGTTGGTTCTACTCGCCGCAGTGGGCGCCGATGACCGGCTACGTGCCGGCGCGGGGCGAAACGGTCGGGTTCATGATCGTCGCCGGCTCGACACGGGCGGACGCGAACGCGCCGGCGAAAGAACGGACCGGCGTCGTCCTCGTGGCGTGGCCGGGCGACGGCGGTGGCAGCTGGCCGCCTTTCCTGTGGAGAGAGTAGGGATTCGGGGTTCGGGATTCGGGATTTGATTCGCGGTCGGCATTCGTAAGCAGGCGTTAGGGTTAGCGCGATAGCTCGAGCTCGAGTCTCTGAGCGGGTAGAACGCCGAAGGATTGCGCGCATGTCGCAGCCTTCGGCTTTTTGCTTTTTTACGCCCGTTTTGGCTAGTAATCTTGGTGTTTGTGCTTGAGTGGTGATGGATCGAACGTCAGACGGGCTGAGCCGTTTGCTGGGTGTGATCGCTCTTCTGGCGGCGACTGCGTCTCTGCACTGTACCGGCCCCAACACGCCGACTGCGCCTCCGCCTCCGCCCGTTGAGCCGGCTGCCGTCGAGGTGAAGTGTCCCGACCCGGTAACGATCAAGTCGGTCCATGGTGAACCGACGCTTGGCGTGTACGGCCAGGCCACCGGCACCTCAGGCGCGCCGCCGGTGACGGTCACGTGCACGCCCGCGAGCGGCGGGATGTTTCCGGTCGGGACCTCGAAGATCGAGTGCGTGGCGATGGACGCGCGGCAGCGCACCGCGTCCTGCACGTTCACGCTCACGGTCACGCCGCCGCCGCGTATCAACGCGACGCGATTCGTCGCATTCGGCGACAGCATGACCGCCGGCGAGATTCCCGCACTCGGTCTGAATCCGTCAACCGGCGGCTTCCTCGTCGATCCGAACGCGGCGTATCCGAGACGACTCGAAGTCGCCCTGATCGGCCGCTATACGGACCAGACGCCGACCGTGCGCAACCAGGGTCAAAGCGGTGAACAGACGACTCAGGGCCAGAGCCGACTCTCGCGGGTACTCGCCGGCGCCGGCTTCGAAGTCCTGCTGCTGATGGACGGCGCCAACGATTTGCTCGAAGGCGATGCTCGGAAGGTGGGACCAGCGGTCGGCGCGATCCAATTCATGGTCCGCGACGCGAAGAGCCGCGGGCTTCGCGTCTATCTCGGGAGCCTTCCGCCGCAGGATCCGCTCGCTTGCTGTCCGCGTCGAGGCAACGGCGCCGGGCTCGTCAATCAGTACAACAGCCAGCTACGCTCGGTCGCCTCGGCGGAAAACGTCACGTTCGTCGACGTGAACGCCGCGTTTGGCGGCGACACGACGACGCTGATCGACCGCGACGGCTTGCATCCGACCGCCGCCGGCTATCAGCGCATCGCCGATACGTTCTTCAAGTCGATCATGGAGACTCTCGAGTTGCCGCCGGTGATGACGTTCGATCCGCGCGCGATGACGACTGGCGTGCTGCGAATCCGGCGCCGATAAAGACTGCGCCCGCGGCCAGCCATACGATCGCGAGTGGTATCAGGCTCGCGTGACCCTCCAACCCGGCTTTCATTCCGAGATTCCACGCCGCTTTCGGCTCCACGTGCGCCCGGAACGGACTCGCGCCGGCGTCGGTGAAGCGCTGCGTATTGAGCGAGAGGTCGCCGTCGCGAAACGCCGGCAGCAGCAGCTCGCTGACCGGCCGCTGAAACGTGTTCGGCGGCTGCGCCATCGTCGCGGACGCGACCAGCGACAGCGCCGCGCCGAACGCGGCGAACGCGGCGAGCACCGCGCGCGCCGGACGCGGCGAGATCGCCCACAAGGCGGCAAGACCGAGGCAGAGAAATGGAATCGCCGGCGAGAGATGCCGCGGTCCGTACGACCAGCCGCCCTCCCAGTACGTGTAGCTCGCGTTCAGCAGGATGTAGTAGGCCGCGATGACTGCGGCGACGAGCGCGGCCCGCTGTGCGCGGCGCCACATGACCATCAATCCCAGCGGTGCGAAGATCAACGCTGGTGCCAACGGGAGCAGGCCGCGATAGCGTCCGAACAGGATCCGCCACAACGCGGCGACGTTCGGAACGTGGATCCCGAAGACGCCGGTTTGCATGCCTTCGAAGCCTGCCTGCTCGCTCGAGTACGCGATGTGAAACGGCGATCCGAAGCAGGCGTACTGATACGCCATCAGCGTCAGCGCACAGACGGCCGCGCCGCCGGCAAGCGCGCCCAACACGCGCAGCGCACGCGGGCGTCCGAGCGGCCACGCATTGATCGCCGCGTAGACCGTCAGGACCACAGCGGGGATCGCAGCGGGGAATTCGGAGACGGTCGCCCAGCCCGCCGCGACACCGACGATCAGCCCGTTGACCACGTCGCCCACGCGCGTGCGGGTTCCGATCCGCGTCGCCGCCGCAAAGGCGAAGACGAGACACGCCGCCGAGAACGCGTGGCCGATGAACAGCGTCGCGAGCGGCCACATCGGTGTGGCAAGGCCGTAGGTCATTGCGGCGAACAGCGCGCCACCGGTCGTCGCGCCGAGCTCGATGCTCACATTGAACAGCGCGACCGCGGAGAGAGCCGTGAACAGGCCTGCTGTGAACACCGTCGCGAGCCACGAGAGCAGCGCGATCCCCTCGTACGACTCGCCGTCGCCGCCGCGCCCCTCGAGGATCGCGCGTCCGGCGATGACGACCGGGACCGCCGTGAACGACAACCCTGGCGCCTTGTCCGAGTAATAGTGACCGTCGAAGACCGCCTGATCGCCGGTGCTGCGGTGATAGGGATCGACGCGCAGCGAGTGGTCGTTGACGATCGCGCGCACGAGGTTGAAGCGCGAATTCTGATTCCAGCCGCCCGCCTGGTAGAAGTACGCGTACGACGCGAACAGCAGCGCGAACAGCGCGACACGAACGCGTGTCAGAGGTGCGCCCACAATCCAATGACGAGCACGACGAGGCTGATGCCTTCGCCGGCGACTGTCGCCAGCGCGGCGCCGCTCGCGCCCTGATGAGGAATCAGATAGAGATTCAACGCGACGTTCACGACGAGTCCGATGATGCCGGTTGTCAGGAGCAGCCGCTCGCGATTGACCGAGATCGCGATGGCGTGCAGCACCCAGATTGTGAACACGAACCCGAGACCGAGGCACAGGATACGAAACGGCGTCGCCGCCGGCGCGAAATCTTCGCTGAACAACCACGTCATCAGCGGTGTCGCGAGCTGATACGCGACCGCGCCGATGAGGCCGGCGAGCGCGAGTGATCCCGCGACGCCGGCAAGCGCCAGCCGGCGGTGGTGCGCGCGGTCGTTCACGAACAGCGCCGAGAGCCGTGGTGACAGGACCGCCGCAATGACCGACGGCGCGTAGCTCATGCCTTCATAGACACGATACGCGGCGGTGTAGAAACCGGTCTCGACGTCGCCTCGCATCACGCCGAGCATGACGCCGTCCACGTACGAATAGAGATTCAGCACGACCAGAAAGAACCCAAGCGGCAGCGCCGTCGTCTGCAGCTGGCGCCAGATGGCCCGATCGAAGCGAAGGCCGAGCCCGCCGAGATGTTCGTGAGTCATCCAGGCCGACAACGCCAGCGCGAGGCCGCGTGCGGCGACGAACGCGATCGCGAGGCCTCGCAGCCCGCCGCCGGCCATCAGCACCGCCACACCCATGACGAGAAGAATCGCACGGTCGGCGACGACAACGGCGCTGTCCCAGCCGAAGCGTTCGAGTCCCTGCAGTACGCCGCGGATCGTCAGCATGTACGACCGTAGCACGAGCGATCCGCCGAGCAGATAGCAGGCGAACCGGACGTCCCACTCGCTGCGAAGGATTGTCGCTGTCGTGATCAGCGCGAGTAGCGCGCCCATCGTCCACACCAGCTTGATCCCGAGCGTGTGCTGCAGCAGCGCCGTCGCCTGCGATCGGTCGCGTGCGACGGCGCGAATCGTCACCTGATGCAGACCGAAATCCATGAGCGTCTCGAAGATCGTGCCGAGCGCGAGCGCGAACGAGAACTTGCCGAACTCGGCGTCGCCGAGCGTGCGGCCGGCGACGATGAAGAGGACGAGCAGCAGGGCGGCGCTCGCGGCCGACACACTCGCGTAGGCCATGTTGCGAAACATCAGCGTCCCGCCGCCGCCGATTCGATGAGCGCCGCATAGCGATCGAGCAGCGTCTCCTCGTCGAACTGCTCCTGCACGGTCCGGAGGCCGGCGGCCGCAAGCCGCGCGCGAAGATCCGGATCGTCGAGCGCCCGCCGAAGTGCGTCAGCGATGGACTCCGGCGACTTCGGCCGATGGACGAGCGCGTTCCGATTGTCGGCGAGGAAGTCGCGCATCCCGCCGACTTCGGCGGCGACGACGGGCACGCCGCTCGACATCGCCTCGATCACCGAGATGCCGAACGATTCGAAGTGCGACGGCTGTACGAACAGATCGGCGGCGCGGTAGAGCGGGGCAGTGTCGGTCGACGGTCCGTAGAGCCGGACGCGATCCGGCAAGCCATGCTGATCGATGAAGGCGCGCGCCTTCGGCCCCGCGTCCCATGGGTGCGCCGGCATGTCGGGCCCGACGAGGACGAGCCAGGCCCGCGGGTCGTCGAGCATCCGCCAGGCCTCGAGAAGGTCGAGTACGCCTTTCTCCGTGCTCAAACGGCCGACGAACAACACGACCGGCCGATCGATCGGCCATCCCTCGGCCTGGCGAACGATCGTGCGTTCCTGCTCGCGCGCCGGCCGGAAGCGCCGCCGATCGACGCCGTGAGGCAGGTAGTGCACACGGTCGCGCGCGATGCCCGCACCCAATGTTTCACGTTCGATGTCGCGTCCGATGCAGACGAACCGATCGCCGCGTCGATACACCGCACGCGCCGGCGCCTTTGCGAGGCGGACGAGCGCGTTCTCGGGGGGAACGCCTGATGAGTCGTTCGTCGCCGCGCTCGCGAGCACACCTGCCGTTGCCGCTTGGAGCACGACGGGGCGTCCGAGCCGGCGGCCCGCCAGGACAGCAGCCACGCCGATGCCGCGATAGTCGACGCACACGATCGCGTCGGCCGTGCGTCCCAGCGCGATCGTCTTCGACAGGAACCAGGGAATCGCCATCCATTTACCGGACGCGCGGCGATCGCCGGCCGGTCCGACCCGATGAACCGTGATCTCGTCGACGCGGCTCTCGGCCGGATCGGTCGCGGTGATCCGCTTCGTGATCACCTGGACGCCGAAGCCGCGCCGGCGCAGATGCTGGACGAGTTGACGCACGTGCGTCTCCACGCCGCCAATCACTGGATGGTAGTACGTGGTCATCACCAGTGCGTTCATCGCGAGAGCACAGGCTTCAACAGCTTCCAGTAGGCGTCGAGAAACCGTTCGTAGATCGCCTTGCCGCGGCGGACGATCACGTTGTTGGCGATGTCGTCGCGCACGACCATCGGCGCGCTGATCAGCAGATCGCGATCGGGGCGGCGGCGGATGCGTCGGGCCAGCGCGCGATCGCGCGGCAGTGCCGGCAGCATCGCCAGGAGTCCGGCCACGGCGCGGAGATACGTCAAGCCGTGGCCCTTGGCCACGAGCACGAGGAACTGCAGCGGCTCATAGATCAGGAGCGGCGGAACGATGCCGATGATGGTTCGGACCTGGTAGTTCTTCAGGATGAAATGCCACCGGTTGCGGATCTGATAGTAGAAGAGCCACGAGCCGCGCGGCCGGCTGTTGTGGAGGACGAGCGCCTGCGGCAGCTCCATCATCTTGTAGCCGGCCATCTTGATCCGATGCGTGAAGTCGCCGTCCTCCTTGCCGATGAAGTAGCGCTCGTCGAAGAGACCGATCTCGATCGAGGTCTGTCGATCGAGGAGCAGCGCGCACGTCGGCGCGGCGCCGATGTCCTGTGGCTCGTCGCCGCGGGCGGCAAGCGGACGATCGAGCCAGGGATTGACGGCTTCGCAGATGTAGTGCATGGCGCCGCCGGCGTACTGAATGAGATCCGGCCGGTCGGCGTGGACGACGATCGGGCTGCCGCATTTGATCGTGGCATCGGCGGTCATCGCGGCGTGCAGCCGCTGGACGGTGTCGGGTTGGATGCGGACGTCCGCGTCCATCAGCAGCACGAATCGCCGCGACGCTTCGGTGAGGCCGACGTTGCGGCCGGGACTGGGGCCCTCGTTTCGCTCGAGCCGGCGCACGCGCACGCCCGGCCGTTCGCGCGCGATCCACTCGCCGGTGCCGTCGGTGCTCGCGACATCGACGACGGTGATGCGATCGAAGGGACAGCCGGCTTCGGCCAGCGACGTCAACGTCGACGGCAGGATCGCGAGATTGTTGTGCGCGACGATCGCGACATCGACGTCGCTCGGAAAGTCAGGCATCAAACCGTCGAGAAAAACCACCGGCGGCGCCGGCCCGGCAGGCAGGTCAGGAACTTCCCGTTGAGGCGCATCAGCTGATAGCGATCGTCGCCGGCGCGGACGACGCGCGAGCGCAGCGGCCGCTCGGCGAACGCGAGCTCGTGGCCGGTCGCCGCGACCGCGTTCCGGGTGGATTCGCCGGCGATCCCCCACGGGAGCGCGACATGCCGGACCGTCGTCGATCCCAGCTTGGTGTTCAACAGCGCGCGTCCGTCCGACAATTCCGCTCGAATTGCCGCCGCCCGTGCCTCGTCGCTTTCAAACCGCTCGACGTCTGGCCTGCCCTTGGCCTCGACAGCGCGGAGCTCCCGATCCCAGTGCGGCCGATCGAAAAAGCGCTCGCCGCCGTTCTGCGCCACGTGCTCGCGGCAGCGCTCGGCGATCGCTTCGTCTGCCAGAAAACGACGCGCATCGGTCATTCGCGATCGCCGCTGATAGAGCGGCGTTCCCAAGGCCTCCGGCGGCAGAAACGCGAGGTGACCGTTGACGCTGGTCAAGGGACGTTCGAGCAGCGGTTCATGCCGGTAGTCCGGCGTGACGAAGCCGACGGCTTCCGAATCGCTGAAGATCATCGCGTGCGAGAGCGTGTGCGACTGCACGTCCCAGATCCCGCTCGCATGCATGTCTCGAAGCTGCGCCCACGTCACGAACGGATCTTCGGGCCGGACACGCGGGTCCGCCCCCACGTTCGCCGTTGTCGGCCCCGATCGATCGGCCGTCCCATCGTGAACGCGACCGGGAATCGCGAAGAGAATCGCCTTCAACTCGTACTGCTTGAGCAGCGGTGTCGCGACCGTCCACGCGCTCGCCCACGCATCGTCGAACGTCAACGCCACCGCGCGCGAGCCAGGTGAGGTGCCGTCGATGACGAAGCGCGCGATCTCGTCGCAGGTGACCGTGCGGTACGCGTTCTCCACGAGGTACTGCAACCGCGGCTCGAGATACTCGCGCGTCAGGTCGTGGAAGTGAAACACCGGGAGCGCGCGTCCGAGCGATCCACCGAACAGGAACGACGGATAGCAGCCGGTCGCGAGATCGACGACGCCGCGCAGGGCGCCGCCTCGCTCGGCGAAAGGGACTCGTGCCATCAGGAAACAGACGTGGGTATTCTATTATGTGCGCGTGCCTTCGCTCAGCATGAGGAGCCCGACGCCAGCCGCTCCGGTGTCGGCGCTCGATGATGCACCCGCGCCACACGGCCGCGGCGCGGCGATCGCCGCCGCGATGCTGCTCGCCGTGGCGCTGGCTGCCGCGATCTCCGTCGACGTCGTGAAGAACGGGTTCGGCGTGAAGAGCGACGAAGCGACCTACGTGAGCATGGCGCTGAGCCTCGCCTTCGATCGCAACATCAGCTACGAGCGCCGCGATCTCGAGCGCTACTACGGACTGTATCGCTTTGGACCCGACGGGATCTTCCTGAAGCGCGGCAAGCGGCTGCGCTTCAACCTGAACGGAACGCCGCCGTTCGTCCACCTGACGAAAGCCGCCGACGTGCGCAGCGATCGCCTCTACTTCGGCAAGGCGATGATCTACCCGCTGGTGGCCGCCCCGTTCGTCCGGCTGCTCGGGCTCAACGGTTTTCTCGTCCTCAACGTGCTGCTGTTGTTCGGCGTCTGCGTCAGCGGTTACACCTTTCTGGCGGCGCGATCGCGGCCGGGTCCGGCTTTGGCATTCACGATCGCGTTCGTCGCGGCCGCCTGCGTCCCCGTCTACGCGTTCTTCCTCCTGCCGGAGGTCTTCAACTTCGCGCTCGTGTCGTTCGCCTATTTCCTGTGGCTCTACAAAGAGGTCGCGCCGCGGCGTGATGGACGATTCCTGTTCGGCGTTCGCAGTGATGTTGCCGCGGCGATTCTGATTGGCATCGCCACGTATTCGAAGATCAATCACGGCCTGCTGATCGCACCGATCGTCTTGTGGTGGTGGTGGCGCCGGCAGTACGTCACCGGCCTCCTCGTCGCGGCGGTGTTTGCGATCGCCACGCTGGGACTTTTCTGGTCCAATGCGCTGGTCACCGGCGAGTTCAACTATCAGGGAGGCGATCGGAAGTCGTTCGTCGGACACTATCCGTTCGACGGATCGGCCGAAAGCGCGTGGGACAGCCGCGGAACCGAAATGAGCACGAACGATGCAGACCTGGAGAACGTGCTCGAGCCTTCTGAATTTCCGGCGCGGTTCGCCCACAACGTCGAATACTTTCTCGTCGGCCGTCACTTCGGCTTCATCCCGTATTTCTTTCCGGGCGTTGTTTGTGTGGTCCTGTGGCTCGTCTCACGCGAGCGCTCGAGGCCGTGGCGCATCCTGACCTTTCTCGCCGTCGCCGGTTCGGCGATCGCCTGGCTGATCGTCGCGCCGTACACGTGGAGCGGCGGCGGCGGACCGCCGGGCAATCGCTACTTCATGAGCCAGTACGCGATGCTGCTGTATCTGACACCACCGCTGACGTCGTTCACGCCGGCGGTGCTTGCGTGGATCGGTGGGGCGCTGGTCACCGCCAAGATCCTCGTCAATCCGTTTTACGCGGCGAAGTTTCCCTACACCATCGCTGAACGCGGCTTCGCTCGCCGCTTGCCGGTCGAGCTGACGATGGCCAACGACCTGCCGATCATGCTGGACACGCCGCGGACGCACATCTGGTTCTCGGAGGTGATGCTCTACTTTCTCGATCAGCACGCGTACGTCCCTGAAGTGGTCGATGCCGCGACGGGGGAGCGTGGTATCTGGGTCGCTGGCGACGGCCGCGCCGACATCATTGTCAGGTCGGAGTGGCCGATCGAGAAGCTCACGATTACTGCGGAGTCGCCGATCAAGACGACCTTCATCGTGTCGATGGGCGGCGCCGTGTCGCAGATTCCGTTGACACCTGGAAAGCGCGTCACCTTCGACGTTCCGGCCAGCGGCGTGCGCGCCCTCAGGAGTTATTCGTATCTGCTGTCGGCCCGCTCGACGGAGGGCTTCACGCCGCGGCTGCAGGATCCGAGCTCGAACGATCCTCGCAACCTCGGCGTGCTGATGATGTTCACCGCGGTTCCACGATGACACGACGCCGCGGAGAATTCGCCGCGGTGATCGCCGTCAGCGCCGTCCTCACTGCCGCGCTCACGTACCCAATCGCGTTCAAGCTCGGTCGTTCCGGCCGCGTCGACAACGGCGACGGCCAGTTGTCGATCTGGAACGTCGCCTGGGTAGCGCGGACGCTCGTCGTCGATCCGCGGCACGTGTTCGACGCCAACATCTTCTATCCGCATCGCGGGACGCTGGCCTACTCGGAGAACAATCTCGGCGCCGGCGCGATGGCGATTCCGGCGTATTGGTTGACCGGCGGCAATCCCTACGCGGCACACAACAGCGTCGTGCTGCTGGCATTCATCCTCACTGCGACCGGCACCTACTACCTCGTGCGCTACCTGACGCTCGATCGCCGCGCGGCGGCGGTCTCCGCCATCTGCTTTGCGTTCTGCCCGTACCTGTTCGCACACACGGCACACATCCAACTCTTGATGCTCGCCGGCCTGCCGTTCTGCATGCTCGCGTTTCATCGGATGGCGGACCGGCCGACGCCGGCTCGCGGCGCGGCGCTCGGCGCGGTGATGGCGGCGCAGGCCCTGTGCTGTGGCTATTACGGCGTGTTCGTGATGCTGATGATCGGCTTCTCCGTCCTGGCGGTTGGCGCGCTGCGGCGGCGCTGGACCGATCGCCCGTACTGGACCGCAGTCGCGATCGCCGCGATGGTCGCGATCGTCATCGTCGTCCCTGTATTTCTTCCGTACTTGTCGCTCCAGCGCGACCTGGGCTTCAGCCGGTCGCTGAACGACGCGCGCGCGTATTCCGCGAACTGGAGCGCGTACCTCGCGAGCTCCTCGTACGCGCATGCGTGGCTGCTGCGCTTCCTGCCGCCCTGGGGGACCGAAGTGATTTTTCCAGGCGCGATCGCGCTCGGGTTCGGCCTCGCCGGCGTGAAGGTGGCGAGGCAGATGCGGGATGGCGAGATCGTCGTCGTGTACGGCGGCCTGGCCGCGCTTGCGTTCTGGGCGTCGTTCGGCCCGGCTGCAGGTTTTTACAGCGTGCTCTATCGCGTCGTCCCGGCGTTCACGCTGATGCGCGCGCCGGGCCGCTTCGGCGTCATCGTCGCTTTCGGGCTCTCGGTCCTCGCGGGTGCGGCGCTGGCGACGCTGCTGCCGCGACTGCGGCGTGCCACGCTCGCCGGCGTGGTCGTGGCGTGTGCCGCAGCAGCTGAGCTGTTGGTACCGCTCAACATCCCGGAGGTCCCGCCGGCGGACCCCGTCTACCGCACGCTCGCGACGCTGCAGCGCGCGCCGGTGATCGAGATGCCGTTCTACTACCCGCAGGTCGGGTTGTACCAGCACACGAAATACATGCTGGCATCTACGAACCATTGGTTTCCGCTCGTCAACGGCTACAGCGATTACATCCCGCCGGACTTCTACAAAAACGTGATGGTGCTCGCCACATTTCCGAGCCACGGCGCGCTGAAGATTCTCGAACCGAATGGCGTGCGCTATGCCGTGCTGCACATGTACGGTTACAACACCGAAAACCGTAATGACGTCCTGGCGCGGCTGAAGGAGTTCGCGCCGTACTTGCGTCCGCTGTACATGGACGACTACACGCGCTTATACGAGATTGTCGGCTTTCCGCCGTGAGCGCGTATGCGATACTGCGACGTGGGAGGATCAAATGGAAATTCTGGTTGGTCGCCGACTCCCGCGACTCGTTCTCATCCTGCTCGTACTTGGGATCCCGGTCGCGGCTCACGCACAGCGCCTGTCCATCCAGGGCGATCGCTTCGCCATCGACGACAAACCGAAGTTTCTGGTGTTCATCTCGTATTTCGCGGCGATGAACGCCGTCAACGTGACTGCGGATCTGAAGTACCTCCGCAGCAAAGGTTTCGACGGCGTCCGCATCTGGCCGAACCTGAACACCGGACCGGTGCAGCTGATGAACGCCGATGGTTCGCTGCGGCCCGACGGGTTGTCGACGTTGAAGTTCATTCTCGATCGCGCGCGCGACGAGCGCCTCGTCGTCGACGTGTCGTTCACGGCGGAGCACGTCCGCGGCCTGGATGCCGGCCGGTTCCGGGATGGCATCCTGGCGACGACCGCCGAGCTGCGCGATTACGACAACCTGCTCTTCGACATTCAGAACGAGACCAACGTCTACGGTCCGTTCGGCAAGCCGCTGCCCGCCAGCGACGTCATCAGCATTCGCGCCGGCATCAAGAGCATTCATGCGGGCCGGATTGTCACCTCGTCGATCAGCTCGAACGACACCGCGGCGTTCACGTCGGACTTTGCGGCGCGTACTGGTCTCGACGTCACGGCATACCACGATCCACGCACGTCGCAGTTTTACGTCCCGTCCCATGTCCAGTCGTTCGTCGGCGATCTCAAGAGGAACGGGAAGCCCGCTTACCTGCAGGAACCGATGCCGACGCGATACGTGTACTTTCCGGCCAGCTACAGCTCGGACAACTATCGTGAGCAGATGATCAACGCGAAGCTCGCGGGCGCCGCGGCCTGGTGTTTCCACACCAACATTCAAGGCGATCGGCCGGACTCGCTGTTCCAGGCGTTGATCGAGTCGGAGCCCGAGCCGGAGCGCGCCTTCGTCAACTCGCTCCTGCCTCGCGTCAATCTGCGAACGAGCAACGGCGTCAACTTCGTGGCGGCCGAAGGCGGCGGCGGCGGCGACGTGAACGCGGATCGCCTTGGCGCCGGTCCGTACGAGACGTTCACCGTGGAGGTCCTCTCGGGCGGCCCGATGTTCGACGGCGACCGCGTGGCGATCCGCACGGTCAACGACACGAACTACTGGCAGGCGGTGAGCGGCGGCGGCGGCGCACTCCGAGCCATCAGCGAGAAGGTTGGCCCGTTCGAGACGTTCGTCGTGGAGAAACCCGACGGGGGAGCAGTCCGTCCAGGCGATGTCGTCAGGATGCGTGTGAGCGATGCGCCGTGGTACCTCTCCGCAGAGGGCGGCGGCGGCGGCCGCGCGATGGTCAACCGTCCGTCGGCGGGCCTATGGGAATCGTTTACGGTCTTCTTCGTCCGCTGACCGATTTGTCACCAATTGTGAAAAGCCTCACTTCAGTCCACACTGCAGCTTCACTGCGGTGTGGACTGCAGCCGCTCTACGACGGCTGCTTCCGCGCGACGTAGACTGCTGCCCCGAGGAGCGAGAACAGCATCACCAGAGCTTGCGCCACGAGTGAGACGAGGAGCGCCGACTCGATCGGCTGGCCGATGCGGGCGAAGTAGAACGTGAACGTCGCTTCGCGGACGCCGAAGCCGTTGACCGAAATCGGCAGCAGCTGCACGACGAACGAGACCGGGACGATGACCGCGAGGTCCCACATCGACACGTGCAGGTGCAGCGCGTAGGCGACCGTAAAGTAAAAGACGACGATCGACGCCTGCACGAAGACCGCGCCGCCGAAGCATTCCGCCAAAACGCCGGGCCGTTCGCGGAAGCGCGCCAGCACGGAGGTGATCGTGTTGATGCGCTCGCCGACCCACTCGGGGTGAAAAACCGTCAGCGGCTGCAGCAGCCGCCCGAATCCGCCGGGCGTGAGCAGCGCCGGCGCCGACGCCGCCGCCGCGAGCAGGAATCCGGCCCACAGCCACACCGGCCAGATCGGCAGCGCCGCAGGATGCACGGTTCCCGCCGCCGTTGCGCCGAGCGCTGCCACCAGCACGAGTCCGAGCAAACCGAGTCCGCGATCGATGAGGACAATCGTCGTCGCCAGCGTTTTCGATCCGGCGGGGCGCGCCGTATCGCTGATCCGAATCACGTCGCCGCCGACGTTGCTCGGCAGGAAATTGTTGAAGAACTGCGCGACGAGGAACGAGCCGAACAGCCGCCGGCTCGGGACATCGACCTGCTGCGCCTTGAGCAGAATCCGCCAGCGCCAGGTCGAGGCGAGCACGTTGATCAAGAAGATCCCGAGCGCGAGCGACAGCCACCAGAGCGACGCGCCCCGCGCGATCTGCCAGAGATGGCCGACGTCGATGCGCGAGAACAGCAGCGCCAGCAGGACCACGCTGACGGCGATTTTCACCGCCATCAAGACGTGACGACGCACGGAGGACGCACTGGAGAGGTCCGTGGAACCGTCTAGCACAGGAAGACCCGTCACTTTACTACGTTTTCGTGGGAAAATCACACGACCGTGCGCATCTTGATGATCGCACCCGAGCCGTTCTTCGAACCACGGGGCACGCCGTTCAGCGAGTTTCATCGGATCCGCGCCCTGATCACCCTCGGCCACGAGGTCGATCTCATCACGTATCCGTTCGGCCAGGACGTCGCCATGCCCGGGCTGCGCCTGTTCCGCAGTCTCCGTCCGCCGTTCATGCGCGAGGTGAAGGTCGGTCCGTCGCTCGCGAAGATTCCGCTCGACGCCCTGCTGACGCTGACGGCGATTCGGCGTCTGCTGTCGTCGCGCTACGACGCGATCCACTCGCATGAAGAAGGCGGACTGATTGGCGCAGCGCTCGCGGCGGTGGTCGGCGTGCCGCACCTCTACGATATGCACTCGAGCTTGCCGCAGCAGCTGACCAACTTCGCCTTCAGCCGATCGCCGGTCGTGCGCCGCCTGTTTCTCGCGATCGAACGCTTCATGATTCGCCGCTCGCGCGTCGTCGTCGTGATCTGTCCGTCGCTCGAGGAAACGGTGCGCGCGATCGAACCGCACACGCCGACGGTGCTGATCGAGAACGCACCCGGATCCGCCGACGATCGCGCGACGCCGGCGCAGGCCGCGGAGATTCGCCGTGCGCTCGGGCTCGAGCCGTCGACGCCGGCGATTGTCTACACCGGCACGTTCGAGGCGTATCAAGGACTCGACCTGTTGTTCGAGGCGATGGCCACCGTGCATCGCGCTCGGCCGGACGCGCGCCTGGTCCTCGCCGGCGGCAAACCGGATCAGATCGATCGCGCACGCGCGCAGGTGCGATCGGCGGGAATCGAGGCGGCGACGATATTCGCCGGCGAGCGGCCGGCGTCGGAGATTCCCGCGTATCTGCTGGCCGCCGACGTGCTCGTCTCACCACGCTCGCGCGGCACCAACACGCCGCTGAAAATTTATCAGTATCTGCGGTCCGGCAAACCGATCGTCGCGACCCGTCTGCTGACGCACACGCAGGTCCTGACCGACGAAACCGCCATCCTCACCGACGCGACGCCGCAGGCGTTCGCGGGCGGCATTCTCGAGGCGCTGACGGATGCGGACCGCGCTGCGGCGATCGGACGCCGCGCGCGCGATCTCGCCGACACCAAATACAGCTACGAGGCGTACCTGGAACGCACGCGTCAGGCGTGTGACTGGCTGGTTGCGTCCGAAGGAAACGTCACCGAAGCCAATTTAGTCGCGCGCAACAGCCCTCATGAGTAAGCGGGAAGGCCGGCAGCAACGCTCGTATGGTTCGGCCGCCAGCGATCACTACAGCTACACGATCTACGCCGACCGGGAGATGGCGGACTCGTTCGAGGATCGCCGGTTCGGCGGACCGATTGGCGAGCTCGTCGCGAGCACGCAGGCGCGCGTGCTGGCGAACATGATCGGACGCATCAAGGACCGCACGATCGTCGATGTCGGCACCGGCACGGGTCGCGCCGCGCTGATGCTCGCGCTCGGCGGCGCGAAGGTGACGGCGGTGGATGCCTCGGACGAGATGCTCGACGTCGCCCGGCGCCGCGCGGCGGCAAACGGCGTCACTGTGAATTTTCAGCATGGCGACGCGCACGCCTTGAGGTTCGGCGATCGCACCTTCGACGTGGCCGTGTGCCTGCGCGTGCTGATGCATGCGCCCGACTGGCGGCAGTGTATGAGCGAGCTTTGTCGCGTGGCCGAGCGGCTGGTGATCTTCGACTACCCGTCGGCGACCAGCGCGGCGCTCGCGCAGTCGCTGGCGCGCCGCGCCGTGCACGCGGCCGGGTTCCGCACCGAAGCGTATCGTGTGTTCACGCTCAAGACGATCACGCAGGAGCTCACGCGCAACGACTTCCGGATTCGCTCCGTTCATCGTCAATTCACGATGCCCATCCAGCTTCACCGCGCCATCGGATCGCGGCGGTTCACCCTGTTTTCCGAAGAGGTCCTCGAGCGCGCCGGCCTGCTGAAACTGTTTGGCTCGCCGGTCACCGTGTGCGCTGAACGGTGCGCGTCCTCGTAACCGGCGCCACCGGCTTCACTGGCGGTCATCTCGCGCGGGCGCTGGTGGCGCGCGGATACGACGTCCGCGCCCTCGTTCGCGGGCCCGTGACTCGCGGCACGGTGTCACACGTGTCGGATGCGTTCGTGACCGTCGTGCGCGGCGATCTGCGCGATCCGCAAGCGCTCGCCGAGGCGACCAACGGCGTCGACGTCGTCTACAACATCGCGGCGATCTATCGGCAGGCGGGCCTGCCCGCCGAGATCTATCGCGCCGTGAATGCGACCGCCGTCGGCGATCTGATTGCCGCCGCGGCCCGCGGCGGCGTGCGGCGCGTGGTGCACTGCAGCACGGTCGGCGTGCATGGTGACGTGGAAGGGCCGCCGGCCAACGAGGATGCGCCGCTGAAGCCGGGCGACGTGTATCAGCAGACGAAGCTCGAAGGGGAGCGCATTGCCCGTGAAGCGGGCGCGCAAACCGGTGTCGAGGTCACCATCGCGCGGCCAAGCGGGATTTACGGCCCGGGGGATCGGCGCCTCCTGAAACTGTTTCGCGGTGTCGCCCGTCGGCGGTGGATCACACTGGGCCGCGGCGAGATCTATTACCATCTCACCTACATCGACGATCTGGTCGAGGGCTTCCGGTTGTGCGGCGAACATCCCGCGGCCGCCAATCGCACTTACATCCTGGCGGGCGGCGAGGTGACCACGTTGAATGCGCTCGTCGCCCTGGTCGCGGAGGGCGCGGCGGTGCCGACGCCGCGTCTTCATCTACCGGTCTGGCCGGTGTGGATCGCCGGGGCGGTGTGCGAGGCGGTGTGCGCGCCGTTCGGCATCGAGCCGCCGCTCCATCGTCGCCGCGTCGACTTTTTCACGAAGAGCCGCGCCTTCGACATCGCACGCGCGCGCCACGAGCTCAACTACGCGCCGCGCGTCGGACTCCGCGACGGAATCACACGCACGCTGGACTGGTATCGCGAACATGCCTGGCTCTGACGTCAACGACGATCCGACGACGACCGGCGGCGTGGCGGCGCGTCCGGCGCCGGCTGAAGCCATCGCCAGAGCGCAGGAGCAGCTGTTCGAGCCGGGCCGGTCGAGCCGCGAAAAGTACCAGGATCTGATCGTCGGCCGCCCCGGCCTGGCGGCGCTGGCGAAGTACGAGCTGGTGATCATGCTGGCGCAGGGACTGGCCGGCGCGATCGGTCTCGCGATGCGCAAGATCATGTATCCATGGCTGCTCGGATCGTGCGGGCAGGGCGTCATTTTCGGACAGCACGTCGTCCTGCGGCACCCGCACAAGATTCATATCGGGAACAACGTCGTCATCGACGATCACTGCCTGATCGACGCGAAAGGCGGCACGAATCTCGGCATCCGCATCGGCGACGGCGCGTTCATCGGGCGCAACACCATCCTCTCGTGCAAGAACGGCGACATCACCGTGTCGGACGGCGCAAACCTCGGCTTCAACTGCGAAGTCTTCTCGGCGAGCCGCGTGACCATCGGCAGGAACGCGTTGATCGCCGCCTACACGTACATCATCGGCGGCGACCATGACTTCTCGGATCCGGCCAAGGCGGTGATCGCGCAGCCGCGCGTGTCGGCGGGCGTGAGCATCGGCGACGGCGTGTGGATAGGCGCGGGCGCGAAGATCCTCGACGGTGTCGCCGTCGGCGATCATGCGGTCATCGGCGCCGCCGCCGTCGTTCGCGAGAACGTGCCTGCCGGCACCATTGCCGTCGGCATCCCCGCGCGCGTCGTCGGTCCTCGGGGAAAATAGACATTGCGGATTGAGGATTGCGGATTGCGGATTTATTGGGGATTGAATCGGCAAGTAATCTGTAATTTGCAATTGCGGATTGATTGCGGATTGAATCCCCAATAAATCCTCAATCCGCAATCCTCAATCCGCAATACCGAATGTCATTAGTGCTTGTCGCGACGTCCAGTCCGCCGTCGGTCGAAGGGGGACATCTCGTCATCGCGCGATCGCTCGTGACGGCGCTGGCCGACGCGGGACACGACGCGCGCCTCGTCATCACGCCCGATCACGGATTCGGCCGGCAGGCGTCCGCCTATTTCGCGACGTGGCGCACCGACATGTCGACGATCGACGGCCGTTCCGTCGACCGCGTGATCAGCCTCCGCTATCCGAGCTACGCCGTCCGCCATCCGGCGCACGTGTGCTGGCTGAATCACACGATGCGCGAGTACTACGATCTGTGGCCGCAGCTCGCCGCATCGATCTCGTGGAAGAATCTCGTGAAGGAGGGCATGCGCAAGGCCGCGATCCATGCTGTCGATCGGTGGCTGCTGACGCGCAACGTGACGCGGGTCGTCGCGCAGTCGCAGACGATTCAGCGACGGCTGGCCGTGGACCTCGGTGTCCGCGCCGACGTCGTCTATCCGCCGCCCCCGCCGCGCCGCTATGCGTGCAAGGAATACGGCGACTTCATTTTTGCCATCTCGCGTCTCACGCCGCACAAGCGCGTCGACCTTCTGATCCGCGCGCTGGCCGATGCGTCGGCCGGGCATGTCAAGGCCATCGTCGCGGGAGAAGGCGACGAGCGATCGGAACTCGAGGCACTCGCTCGCTCGCTCGGCGTCGCGGATCGCATCACCTTCGCCGGTCGCATGGACGAGCAGACGATGCTCGATCATCTCGCGCGCTGCCGCGCCGTCTGCTTCACGCCTTTTGCGGAAGACTACGGCTTCGTCACGGTCGAGGCGTTTGCGTCGCGCAAGGCCGTGATCACGTGCACGGACAGCGGTGGTCCAACCGAGCTGGTGAAAGACGACGACACCGGTGTCGTGTGCGAACCGACGCCGGCGTCGGTCGCAATCGCGCTCGCACGGCTCTCCGACGATCGCGCGCTCGCCGAGCGCCTCGGCGCCAACGGCGCGGCGCGGGTGGCGGCGATGCGCTGGGATGTGGTCGTCCAACGGTTGCTGATCTGA
>DAIUKO010000011.1:35765-49039 GCA_036848175.1 Vicinamibacterales bacterium
TGTGCCGTAGAATCAACTCCTATGGGATACCGCAGCGATCTCGAAGCGCGGCTCGCGAAGAAGACAACCAAGGCGATCGTCGACTACCAGATGATCGAGGACGGCGATCGGGTCATGGTGGGTCTCTCCGGGGGCAAGGACAGCTGGGCGCTGCTGCAAATGCTCGACGTGCTGCGCCTGCGGGCGCCGGTGAAGTTCTCGCTCGTCGCCGTCAACGTCGATTCCGGCTACAAGGAGTACAAGCACGGGCTGATCGCGCAGACGTGCGAGTCGCGCGGATGGGAATATCGCATCGAGCACACCGGCATCGGCGAAGCGATCGAGGACATTCTCGACGACGGCGCGACGCCATGTTCGTTGTGCGCGCGGCTGCGCCGCGGTGTGTTGTACCGAATCGCCAGGGAAACCGGCGCCACGAAGATCGCGCTCGGTCATCACGCCGACGACTTCATCGAGACGCTGCTGCTCAACCTCTTCTTTGCCGGCGCGCTCAAGGCCATGCCCGCCAAGCTCGTCTCCGACGATGGCGAGCACGTCGTCATCCGTCCCCTGGTCTATGTGGGCGAGGACGAAGCGCGCGCGTATACGAAGGAGAGTGGACTGCCGATCATCGGCTGCTGCTGTCCTGCCTGCGGCGATCTCAGTCTGCAGCGCCAGCGGACCAAGCGTCTGCTGATGGAGATGGAGCGCGAACATCCCGGCGTCAAGAACTCGATGCTGAAGGCGCTGTCGAACGTCGCGCCGCGGCATCTTCTCGATACCCGCCTGAACCCGCCAGGTGAGCTGCGGGCCACGAGCGCCAAGACACCGACCCTCGCATGAGGGCTGTCGTCCAAAGGGTGTCGTCGGCGGCGGTGACGGTCGACGGCCGCACCGTCGGCGAGATCGCCGCCGGACTGCTCGTCTTCGTCGGCGTCGAGCAGGGCGACGGCCCGGGCGACGTGGAATACATCGCCAGAAAAATTCGCGAGGTGCGCGTCTTCGAAGACGAAGCGCGGCATCTGAATCGATCGGTGCAGGACGTTGCCGGCTCGGTGCTCGTCGTCTCGCAGTTCACGCTGGCCGCCGACTGCCGGAAGGGCCGCCGGCCGTCGTTCGACGATGCGGCGCCGCCGCAGATCGCCAGGCCGTTGTACGAGGACGTGGTGCGCGAGCTGCGCACGAGCGGGCTGACGGTTGCGACCGGAGAGTTTCAGGCGATGATGCAGGTGTCGCTCGTCAACGACGGTCCGGTCACGTTGCTGTTGGACAGCAGGAAAACCTTCTGAGGAAACGATGCGTGCGTTCGTCTTGATGCTTGCTTGTCTCACATCCGCCAGCGCCGCCCTTGCGCAACAGCGGCCGCTCGTCACCGAAGATCCGGAAACCATCGGCGCCGGACGCATCCTCATCGAAGGCGGCCTCGATTGGGCGCACGATGCGCACTATCCCGCGTCGGGCCTGCAAGGCGACCTGTTGCGCCTGCCGACGCTCGGGCTCAGCTTCGGCATCAGCTCGATCGCGGAGTTCCAGATCGACGGTGGCCTGTACGATCGCCTGTCGATCAGCGCGCGCAATCCGAGAGCGCCGCTCGCCCCATTGATCACGAGCACCGGCGACACGACCAGCGATATTTCGGACGCGATCGTCGCCACCAAGATTCGGATCATCCCGGAAGGGATGCGCCGGCCGGCCTTCGGTCTCAGGTTCGCGACCAAGCTCCCCAACGCGAGCAACGAGAGCGGCCTCGGCCTCGACACGATGGACTTCTTCGCGCTGGTTCTCGGCGCGAAGACCGTGCAATCGATCCGCGTCGTGGCGAATATCGGGGGCGGCATCCTTTCCGATCCGATTCAGGGGAATCGTCAGAACGACGTCTTCCTCTACGGAGTGTCCTTTGCGCGAGCGATGACGCAGAAGGCGGAGCTCGTCGGCGAGTTGAACGGACGCTGGTCAACGCGTTCCGGCGAGGCCTTTCCGGGGACCGAGACGCGCGGGCTGTTGAAGCTCGGAGGACGCTTTACGCAAGGCTCGTGGCGATTGGATGCGGGTGTCTTCTTCGGACTGACGTCGGTCGACCCCACGATCGGCTTCACGGGTGGGTTCACCTACGTCTTCAATGCGTTCAAAGTCCCTTAGCCGGCCCTGAAAGCGAGTACGCTGCGGCGGCGCCGCGATAGAACTCGCGGACCGCGGCGATTTCGGCGCGGCGGCGATCTTCGGACCAGCGCAGCTCCGTCCCGACGATCGACGCCGCACGTTCGAGTGCGGCCTCTCCAGGATCGCCAAGCGCGCCGAGCGGCGTCCGGCGGACCACCGCGTCGGCCAGTGTCACGGCCATCTCCTTCCGCGCCGCGTGCACGAGCTCGGCGCCGATGACCGGCGAATCCTTCGCGAGGCGTGTTCGCCAATCGGCGCGGTTGCCGACCAGAGCGAGGACATCGCGATACCGCGATCCGTACGCCGCGATCAGATGGGGAATCGTGTCGGTCGGCAGACCTTCGTCGTGTTCGCGGCGCGCGTCGGCGATCGCCAGGCCGACGTCGCGAATGCTGCCGCCCGGCAGCGGCGTCGTCGCCGTGCGAGACGCGACCGGCTTGCGCTGCAGCTTCGACATCAGACGGGTCGTGACCCGTTCGGCAACCGCGCGCGCCGTCGTGTATTTCGCGCCCGAGACCGTGACCAATCCCTCGATGCCGTCCGCCGCATGATCCCGAATCTGATCGTGGCCCTGTAGCGACACGCGAGTGCCGTTCCTGATAGCCGGGACGACCCCGCGATGCACGAGGGTGACGTCGGCCGGCGTGAGGTCGAGCGCGGGGAAGGCCTGATTGAGCTCGCCGATGAACGACGCGACCTCGCCGTTGTTCACGCCGGTGTCGGCGGGATCGCAGGCGTGGTCCGACTCCCACGTGCCGAACAGCGCGCGCTCGCGCCACGGCACCAGGAACAGATTGCGTCCCGATCGCGCGCGGCCGCCGAGCGCCTCGTCGCCGGCGTCGCGCCGCGTCACGAGATTCATCGCCTTGAGCATCGGGATGCCGGTCGCCACGCCGAGCGGCTCGAGCAACCGATCGATGCCGGCGCCTGTGGCGTTGACGATGACCCGCGCGCGGATGTCGAGCTCGGCGGAGCCCTGGCGATCGCGTGCGTGCACCCCGACGACGCGCCGGTTCTCGGTGAGCAGCGACACGGCTTCGACGTAGTTCGCGAGCACGGCGCCGAGCTCGGACGCGGCAATGGCGTACGAGAACGTCAGCCGATCCGGCTCGGTCATGATGTAGTCGTGGAACACCGCAGCGCCGGTCAGGCGCTGACGCTTGAGGCCCGGGAATCGCTGCGCCGACGTGCCGCGGCCGAAGACGCGCCCGCCCGGCAGTTTGTGCGCATCGCTCACGCCGCGGTTTCGCCCGAACGCGATGAGACGATCGACGAGGAATCCCGCACGCATCGCGATCTTGCCGCGCACGAGCGATCGATAGAGCGGAAGGGCGAAGGGGAGAGGACGAACCGCATGCGGCGCGATGCGCGCGATCGTCCGCCGCTCGCGCACCGACTCGCGGGCGCGCTTGACGTCGAGCGACTGCAGGTAGCGCAGGCCGCCGTGAATCGTGCGCAGATGATTGAACGACGCACCGCTGCCGAAGTCGTCGCGCTCGATGAGCGCGACGCTCAGGCCGCGCTGCGCCGCGTCGTACGCGATCGTCAGCCCGTAGATGCCGCCGCCGACGACGAGGACGTCGAAGGTCGACGCGGTCAGGAGATCCGGGTCACGAGTCATCGCGGACATCCTATATAGTTTTTGCCGTGGCCACGATTGACGAGGTCCGCGAGTACTGGAACACGCATATCCACGATCTCGACGTGTCCAACGAGACACCCGGCTCGCGCGGATTCTTCGACGATCTCGACCGCTACCATTTCGAGAAGCTCCATCACCTGGTCCGGCTCGTGGACTTTGACGGCTATCGTGGCCGCACGGTTCTTGATGTGGGGTGCGGCGCCGGGGTCGATCTGGCGCGGTTCGCCAGGGGCGGCGCGGAGGTGACCGGCGTGGACGTGTCGTCGGCGGCGGTCGAGTTGGCCCGCAAGAACTTCGAGCAGCAACGGCTTCGCGGTCGTTTCGAGGTGGCGGACGGGGAGCATCTCACGTTCGCCGACGACACGTTCGACCTCGTCTTTGCGCACGGCGTCGTTCAGTACACCGCGGATCCGCAGCGGCTGGTCGATGAATGCCGGCGGGTGCTGAAACCGGGCGGCGAGGCGATTTTTCAGGTCTACAACCGCATCTCGTGGCTGAACGCGCTGTCGAAGGTGATGAAGGTCGGCCTCGAGCACGAGGACGCGCCCGTCATCCTCAAGTTCAGCCTTGGCGAGTTTCGCCGGCTGCTGCGCGGGTTCCGCGAGGTCCGGATCGTCCCTGAGCGCTTTCCCGTCAAGTCGCGGCTGCACGGCGGCTGGAAGGGCGCGATCTACAACGGCGCGTTCGTCGGCACCTTCAACGCGCTTCCGCGTCCGCTCGTCCGCCGGTTTGGCTGGCATCTGTTGGCGTTCTGTAAGAAGTGACCATCGACCAACGACGAACGACCAAAGACTAACGACCAACGACCACGACATGCGCTTCACCAAAGCCCACGCCTACGGGAACGATTTCCTCTACGTGCTGAACCGCGACGTCGACGGCGTCGCGCTCGACCGCCTTGCGCGGGAGCTGTGCGAACGGCAGACCGGCGTCGGCGCCGATGGCCTCATCGTCTACGAGCCGCACACTGAGGGGGCGCAGGGCGCCGTGGGTGCAACGATGCGGCTGTTCAACGCTGACGGGAGCCGATCGGAAGTGTCCGGAAACGGCGTTCGCGGACTCGGCGCGCTGTTGTTGCGAGGCGACAGCCGGGCCCATGTCGAGCTCACGATTCAGACGGAGGCTGGGCCGAAACGGTTGACCAGGACGGGGCAGTCCGGATCGCGTCAGACCTTCGTGGCCCAAATGGGCCTCCCGCGCGACTTGCGCCAGGCAGCCATCAGTGCTGCCGGCGAATCAATCGAGATTGTCGTGATGAATTTCGGCAATCCGCAGGCGGTCGTCCTCGGCCCGCTTCCTGACCGTGACCGGTTTCTCCACCTCGGCGCGGCGCTGGAACGGCACGAGATGTTTCCCGAGCGGACCAACGTGGAGTTCGCCCAGGTTGAATCGCGGGACGCCGTCCGGATTCTGATCTGGGAGCGCGGCGTCGGACCAACGCAGTCATCTGGCACCGGCTCGTGCGCTGCGCTGATCGCGGCGTCGGCGTTCGGCGGCGCGGCGCGCAACGCCGAGGTCATCGCCCCCGGCGGCACGCAGCGCGTCGACTGGCGCGACGACAGCGTCTACCTGACCGGCTGGGCCGAAGTCCTCTTCGACGGCACCTGGCTGCGGTCAGACTGAGGTCAGACCACGGTCAGACCACGGTCAGACCACGGTCAGACCACGGTCAGACCACGGTCAGACCTCAGGGAGAGTGGACCGAGATTGCCGACGCGGGTGCGACGGCGGTAGGCAGATTCTGCGCGGGTTTCAGCGACGCTTGCGGTTGGCGCCAGGCGCGGCGGCTTCCAGATCGTGCGCCGTCGCCTTCAAACGCTGGGTTGTTCCCGACATCGTCGTCTTGGTGGTGAGGTAGTCCCCCGCGTCGAACGCTGCGCGCGCTTTTTGCACCGTGTCTTCGGCATCGGCAATCACGCGCTTCGCTGTGACGACGAGTTTGACGGGGGCGTGCGCGGTCTCCGCGGCGCGGAGCTTGGTGTGCGCGTCGTTGAGGGCGGTCATGCCGTCGAGCAGGGCGCGCTCGGCTTCGCTGCGCGCGGTGGTCCTGCGGTCGGCGGATTCCTTGGCGGCGTTCTGTGCCCGCTCGCGGGCATCGAGCGCATGGTTGAGCGCGAGGCGGTAATCGCGCTGCGCGACGGCGTCATTGGCGCGCTTGAGCGCCTCCTGCGCTGCGGTGAATTCCTCAGTGGCGTATTGATCGGCGCCGGCGGCGCGCGCCGCGTCGATCGCGCCTTGTGCCTGCTGAATCTCCTTGTCGGGCGGATCCGCGCACGCCGCGCCGACGAGCGCCGCAGCGACGGCGACCGAGAGCAGCAGACGGCGAAGCATCACGCTCAGTATAACGGCTCCCAGCTGTCGGCTCTCGGCTATCCGCGTGTAAGATGAAAGACCTGTCGCTCGACGATCGGCCTCGCGAGAAGCTGTGGCATCACGGTGCGTCGGCGCTCGGCGACAACGAACTGGTGGCGCTGATCATCGCGCACGGCGGGCGGCATGGCAGCGCGCTGGATCTGGCCAATGCGCTGCTCACCACCTACGACGGACTCCATGGTTTGACGCGGTGCAGCGGCGACGATCTGGCGCGTGTCGCCGGCATCGGCCAGGCGCGGGCGGCGCAGATTCTGGCGGCGCTCGAGCTCGGCCGCCGGACGCTGACACGCGCGCCGGCCGAACGGCCGCAGCTAGTCAGCCCGAACGCGGCAGCGCAGTATCTGTTGCCGCGCTTCGGAGGGCGTGCGATCGAGCAATTCGGGCTGATTCTGCTCGATAGCAAATCGCGGGTGATCCGGACGAAGGTACTCGTCCGCGGCACGCTCAACACCTCGAACGTCGAGCCGCGCGACGTGTATCGCGAGGCGGTTCTCGGCGGGGCGAACTCGATCGTCGTGTTCCACAATCATCCGTCGGGCGATCCGCGGCCGAGTGCGGAGGACATCGATCTGACGCGCCGGCTCGTCTCGGCGGGCGTGCTGATGGGCATCGACCTGGTGGATCACGTGATTCTCGGCGACGTGAAGTACTGCAGCTTCAAGGAATCTGGACGATTGTGAGCCGCATTCTCTACTTCGATTGCTTCTCCGGCATCTCCGGCGACATGGCGCTCGGTGCGCTCGTCGACGCCGGCCTGCCGCTCGACGAGTTGACGCGCGCGCTCGGCAGTCTCGCGCTCGGCGACGCCCACATTCACGCCGAGCGCGTGCTCCGCGCCGGCGTCTCGGCGATCAAGTTCAAGGTGCACGAGCACGAACACGATCACGCTCACGAGCATCACCACCGCGATCACGATCATCACGATCGCGGCGCCGGCGCGCATCGGCATGCACACGCGCATCGCAGCCTGTCGGAGATCTTCCGGTTGATCGACGGATCGAGCTTGTCCACCGCCGGCCGCGCGCGCGCCAAGGCGATGTTCCAGCGTCTCGGCGAAGCGGAGGCGGCGATTCACCAGATGCCGGTCGAGGAGGTCCACCTGCACGAAGTCGGCGCGCTCGATTCGATCATCGACATCGCCGGCATCGTGTTCGCGATGGAATGGGCCGGGGCGGATCGCGTCGTCTGCTCGCCGCTGAACGTCGGCGGCGGCATGGTGCAGTCGGCGCACGGACTCTTCCCCGTACCGGCGCCGGCGACCGTGAGCCTCCTCGGCGACGCGCCGGTTTACAGCGGGACGGTGCAGAAGGAGCTGGTCACGCCGACCGGTGCGTTGATCGCGACGACGTTCGCCGAATCGTTTGGACCGCTGCCGTCGATGTCAATCGAGCGCGTCGGCTACGGGGCCGGCGAACGCGACGATCCGGTGACGCCCAACGTCCTGCGCGTGCTGATTGGCCGCGCCGCGAACGAACGGCCGGCGGAACGCGTCACTGTCTTGGAGTGTGAGATCGACGACATGAACCCGCAGATCTTCGGCGTCGCGATGGACAGGCTCTATGCCGCAGGAGCGCTCGAAGTCTTCTACGTGCCGGTGCAGATGAAGAAGAACCGGCCGGGCACGCTCCTGACCGTCATCGCGCCGCCGGAGAAACGATCGCAGATGGCCGACGTCATTTTCAGAGAGACGACCACGATCGGGCTGCGGCACGCCGAAGTCGAGCGGGAGTGTCTCGCGCGTGAAATCGTCGTGGTCGAGACGCCGCTCGGCACCGTCCGTTTCAAAATCGCGCGCCGCGACGGCCGCATCGTCAACGCGACGCCGGAGTTCGACGACTGCACGAAGCTGGCCGCTGCGAACAATCTCTCGGTGAAAGAAGTGCAGACAATCGCCATTCAGGCCTACGGTGCTGGCGGCGAATCCATTCCGAAACACTAGGCGGACCGCTCCGTTGTCGCGGCCCGCGAATTGCGGTCGAAGGCTTGTTGTGATTCGTACTCAATCAGTTCAATCGGTCCACCAATCGTGAAGAAATTCTTTCTGACCACCGCGATCGATTACGTGAACAGCCGGCCGCATCTCGGGACGGCGTACGAGAAGGTATGCGCCGACGTGATCGCGCGCTACAAGCGCCTCGCCGGCTTCGACACGCGGTTTCTGATGGGCAACGACGAGCACTCGCAGAACGTCTACAAGCAGGCGCTCGAGCAGGGCCTCGATCCGCTGGCGTATTGCGACCGGATGGAGCAGGTGTTCCGCGCCGCGTGGAAGCGTCTCGACGTCTCCTTCGACGACTTCATCCGCACGACCGAGCCGCGGCACAAGGCCGGCACGCGCTACATCGCACAGCGCATCTTCGACGCGGGCGACATCTACGAAGGCGTCTACGAAGGCTGGTACTGCGTCAGCTGCGAGGAGTTCAAGCAGGAAAAGGATCTCGTCGACGGCAACTGTCCGCTGCACCCGACGCTGAAGCCCGAGTGGATTCGGGAGAAGAATTCTTTCTTCCGGCTCTCGAAATATCAGCAGCCGCTGCTGGATCACTTCCGCGCGCATCCGGAGTTCATGCAGCCGGACATTCGCCGGAATGAAATCCTGCGGCTCATCGAGGGCGGATTGGTCGACATCTCCGTCAGCCGAGCCGGGCAGTCGTGGGGGATTCCGCTGCCATGGGATCCGTCGAGCGTCGTGTACGTGTGGTTCGACGCGCTGGTCAACTACGCGTCGGCCGTCGGCCTCGGCGCCCCGGGAGACAAAGACCAGCAGCTGTTCGAGAAGTGGTGGCCGGCCGACCTGCACGTCATCGGCAAGGACATCACGCGGTTTCACGCGGTCATCTGGCCGGCGATGCTCATGAGCGCGCAGCTGCCGGTTCCGCGACAGGTGTTCGGCCACGGCTTCCTGACCATCGGCGGACAACGGATGAGCAAGACGCTCGGCACGATCATCGATCCGATCGTCGCGGCGGATCGGCTCGGACCGCAGGGTCAGGATCCGCTGCGGCTGTATCTCGTGAAGGAGATCGCATTCGGCGGCGACGGCGATTTCTCGTGGGAACGCTACGACGAGCGGTACAACGTCGACCTGGCGAACAATCTCGGCAACCTGGTGAGCCGTGTCGCCGCGATGGCCGGTCGCTATCGGAACGGCGCCGTCCGCCCCGCAGCGGCGCCGTCCGATCAACTCGTGCGGCTCGGCGAGCAGGTCGTCGTCGACTATCGAAAGGCGATGGACGTGTTCGCACTGCACGAAGGGGCGGCGGCCGCATATCGAATGATCGATGCGACCAACGAGTTCATCGCGGCGACGGCGCCATGGACGCTGGCCAAGGATCCGGCGTCGGCGGACAGGCTGTCGCAAGTGCTGTTCGACACAGCTGAAGCGATCCGGCTCGCAGCCGTGCTGCTCGCGCCGATCATGCCGTCGTCGAGCCGTGAGATCCTCAGACGCGTCGGCGCCAACGTCGAGGGCTTGAGCCTCGATCGTGACGGCCACTGGCGCGCCGACGGCGAGCGTGTGCTTCTGCAGGAAGGGCCCTTGTGGCCGCGACGAGAAACGGGGGCGGACGCACAGGTCCGCCCCTACGCCGAGGGACGGAACGACCCGCGCGCGATGACGAACGTAGGGGCCGACCCGCGTGTCGGCCCCAAGGAGTCCCAACCCGTGAGCAACGAGCAGAAAGATTCCCCGACGATTGCCGGCGCCAGTCCGGCTGCGGCCCCCGCAGCGGCAGCGAGCGATCGCATCTCGATCGACGACTTCATGAAAGTCGAGATGCGCGTCGCGAAAGTGCTCGCCGTGGAGCGTGTGCCGAAGTCGAACAAGCTGCTGAAGCTGCAGGTCGACGCCGGCATCGAGCATCGCACGCTCGTGGCCGGCATCGCTGAGGCGTACGAGCCGGAGGCGCTGGTCGGAAAAACCGTCGTGATCGTCTTCAACCTGAAGCCCGCGAAGCTGATGGGGATCGAATCGAACGGCATGGTGCTCGCCGCGAGCCCCGATGCCGGCGGGCCGCCGAAGGTCGTCACCTTCGAAGATCCGCCGCCGCCCGGCAGCCGCGTGCGATGATGACGCCGTGAGAAGACTGGCTGGCGTCTGTCTGGTGATCCTCATCGCCGCGACTGCTGCGACGCCTGCGTTGCAGGAGTCGACGCCATTCACCGGACGATGGGTCGTGCGAGCGGACAACGGCGACGGGACGTTTCGAGAAACCGTCATCGCGCTCGACCAGCGCGGCTCGACGCTCACGGGACGCGTCATCAATCCGACCAGCGAGCAACCGATCGTGGACGGCACCGTCACCGGCGACAATGCGACCTTCGCCGTCATCACGGGTCGTCCGCCGAACGAGCGGCGTGCGGAATATCGCGCGACGCGTCAGGAAGTCTCGTTGGAGATCAACGTCACGCGGCCGGGCCAGGCTCCGCAGTCATTGAGAGCCGTCCGCGGGCCGGCGACTGCCGGCGACGCGCCGGCACGCATCGAGCCGCCGCCGCTCCATCGCGTGGCCGACAACGGTCTCGCGCGAACGCCGCCGATGGGGTGGAACAGCTGGAATCATTTTCGCGGCCGCGTCGACGATGCGACGGTGAAATCGATCGCGGATGCGATGGTCGCGAGCGGGATGAAGGCGGCCGGCTACACCTACGTGAACATCGACGATACGTGGGAAGCGGGACGTGATCCATCGGGCCGCATTCTGACGAACCGGAAATTCCCCGACATGAAGGCGCTCGCCGATTACGTCCACGGCAAGGGCCTGAAACTCGGCATCTACTCGTCGCCCGGACCACGGACGTGCGCCGGCTACGAAGGCAGCTACGGCCACGAAGAGCAGGACGCGCGAGTCTATGCCGAATGGGGCATCGACTACTTGAAGTACGACTGGTGCGGCGCCGCGCGGATCTACAGAGACGAAGAGATGCAGGCCGTCTACCAAAAGATGGGCGATGCGCTTCGCGCTTCGGGCCGCGAGATCGTCTACAGCCTCTGTCAGTACGGCCGGAGCAACGTGTGGACGTGGGGACCTCAGGTCGGCGGCAACTTGTGGCGGACGACGGGGGACATCAGCGATTCGTGGGAGTCGATGACGCGGATCGGCTTCAGCCAGGACGCGCTGGCGCCGCACGCGGCTCCCGGCCATTGGAACGATCCCGACATGCTCGAGATCGGCAATGGCGGCATGACCGACACCGAGTATCGAACCCACATGACGCTGTGGGCGATGCTTGCGGCGCCGCTGCTCGCCGGGAACGATCTGCGGAACATGTCGCCGGAGACGATCGCCATTCTCACGAACCGCGACGTCATCGCCGTCGACCAGGATTCACAGGGCGAACAGGGACGGCGCGCGCGCGCGGACGGCGACGTTGAAGTCTGGACGCGTGGACTCGCCAACGGCGCATTCGCCGTTGCCTTGTTCAATCGCGGTCAGGCGGCGGCGCATATCACCGTGCGCTGGAAGGAGTTCGGTCTGAAGGATCCTCGCCGCGTGCGCGATCTGTGGTCGCACCGCGACGCCGCCCGCGTTGGCGCCGAGTACGCGGCCGACGTCGAGCCGCACGGCGCCGTTCTCTTGCGCCTCGATCGATGAGGCGCTGGCTCGCCTGCTTCGTCTTCGCCGGAATCGGCACGGTCGCCGCGAGTGCGCAACCGCAGCGCGCCGCGCGCGTCGACGGCGCCGAAGCCGCAACCGCGCGACGCCTCGCCGCGATCCGCAACGATCCACCGTCGCTTCGCGCGTTCCTTCGCGAGATGCCGAAGGGCGGCGATCTTCACAATCACCTGTCCGGATCGATTTACGCGGAGAGTTACCTGCGCTGGGCCGCCGAGGATCAGCTCTGCTGGGTCGTCGCCACGATGACGATCGCGGCCGGGTCGTGCGATCCCGCAGCCGGGCGTCCGCCGGTGAGCGCAGTGCTCCAGAATTCGACGCTCTACAACCAGGCGATCGACGCGTTGTCGATGCGCAACTGGAATCCAGCGCTCAACGGCCACGATCACTTCTTCGCGACGTTCGATCGGTTCAGCGCGGCAACCGTATCGAGACGAGGGGAGATGCTCGCGGAGATCGTCGCGCGCGCGGCGTCCGAGCGCGTCAGCTACATGGAGCTGATGCTGTCGCCGGCCTCTGCGTCTGCCGTCCAGTTCGCGAGCCGGATCGATCGGATGGTTGGCGCGAGCCCGGATCTCGCGCGAGCGCGCGAGCAGCTGCTCGCGGCCGGATTCGTGGAGGCGATCAGGACTGAGACCCGATCGCGACTCGACCTGATGGAGGCGCGCCAGCGCGATCTGCTGCGCTGTGGGACGCCGCAGGCCGACGCGGGCTGCAAGGTCACCGTGCGCTACATCGCACAGGTGCAACGGGCGAGTCCGCCGGAGCTGGTGTTCACGCAGATGGTTGCCGGGTTCGAGCTCGTCGCCATCGAGCCGCGGCTCGTGTCGCTGAATCTCGTGCAGCCCGAGGACGATCCGAATGCGCTGCGGTACTTTGCGCTGCAGATGGCGATGCTGGACTTTCTGCACCGCCAGTACGCGCGCGTGCCGATCGTGCTGCATGCCGGGGAGCTTGCCGAAGGGCTGGTGCCACCGGAGGCGCTCGGCTCTCACGTGAAAGAGTCGATTCGGACGGGGCACGCGATCCGCATCGGTCACGGCGCAGATGTCTTCGACGAAGACGACCCATTTGCGCTGGTGAAGGAAATGGCGGCGAAGAAGATCCTCGTCGAAGTCGCGCTCAGCAGCAGCGAGCAGATTCTGGGGCTGCGCGGGACGCGGCAGCCGCTTCGCTTCTACCTGCAGCACGGCGTGCCGGTGGCGCTCGCGACCGACGATATGGGTGTCGCCCGATCGAGCCACACTCATGAATTCGTCAAGGCGGTCGAAGAGCACGATCTCGACTACCTGACGCTCAAGCGGCTGGCTCGCAACTCCATCGACTATGCGTTCGCCGATGCCGCCACCAAGGCCCGTCTCAAAGCCGACCTCGAAGCGGCCCTGGCGGCGTTCGAGCGCCGGCAGTCCGCCGGCATCCCGAAGTCCTGAGTCTGACCGCGGTCAGACCACGGTCAGACCACGGTCAGACTGCCGGGTGGTCTGCAACTTGTCGATCTTCGCGCA
>DAIUKO010000012.1:0-10639 GCA_036848175.1 Vicinamibacterales bacterium
TGATGATCACGAGCGCGACGGCGATCATCTACGGCCAGGCGATCTGGGATCCGGTCCAGCTCGTCGGACGATTCTCATCGCCGTTCATCGTCGCCGTCTCGATGTTCACGGTCGTCGTCGCCACGATCGCGGTGAACATCGCCGCCAACGTCGTTTCACCCGCGAACGACTTTGCGAACGCCTTTCCGCGCGTCATCAGCTTCAAGACCGGCGGCCTGATCACCGGCATCCTCGGGATCGTGATTCAACCGTGGAAGCTGCTCGCGGATCCGTCGGGCTACATCTTCACGTGGTTGCTCGGCTACTCGGGCGGCCTCGGCTCGATCGCCGGTGTGCTGGTGGCCGACTACTGGCTGGTGCGCCGCCGCGAACTGCGGCTCGAGGATCTCTATCTCGTCGACGGCGTGTATCGCGGGTGGAACTGGCGTGCGATCGGCGCAACGGCGCTCGGCTGCGCGCTCGCGTGGGGTGGCTTCGTCGTTCCCGCGCTGAAACCGCTGTACGACTACGCGTGGTTCGTCGGCTTCTTCGCCGCCGGCGCGGCGCATCTCGCCCTCGCCCCGCGCGCGGCCGCCGCCTTCGCGACTTCGGAAGCCCGGCTGAAGCCTTCGCGCTCGGACGGCTGAAGAAATCCCAATTCGTCGAAATACGCTATCCTTCGACGCATGAACAGAATCAGATTCGTCGTCGCGCTCGTGTTCGCGATCGGCGGCGCGGTGGGCCTCACCGCCGACGAAGGGATGTGGCGGATCGACCAGTTACCGCTGGACGTCATCGCACGGAAGTACGGCGTGCGCCTCGCACCGGCGGATCTCGAACGCCTCCAGTTCGCGCCGGTGCGGATCGTCTCGGGCGGCGGCGGCGGGACGGGGACGTTCGCATCGGCGAACGGCCTGATTCTCACCAATCACCACGTCGCGCTCGACTGCATCCGGACGTCGACGCTGGCGGAGCAGAACAAGTCGCGCGCCGACAACCTGATCGACAACGGGTTCACGGCGAAATCGCCGTCCGAGGAGCTGCCGTGCGCGCGGTTCAAGGCGCAGGTCGAGCGAAGCGCACGCGACGTGACGGCGGAGGTCAATCGCGGCGTCACGCCGGAGATGGCGATCGCGGACATTCAGCGCGTGCGGCAGGCGGCGCGATCCGACCTCGAGCGCGCGTGTCAGATTGAGAAAGGCGATCGATTCTCGTGTGCCGTGGTCGATTTCAACAGCGGCGCGAAGCTGCTGCTGATCACCTACGAGGATTTTCGGGACATCCGGCTCGTCTACGCGCCCGAGAAACAGCTTGGCTACTACGGCGGCGACGAGATGAACTTCCGCTTTCCGCGCTACGTGTCGGATATCTCGATCCTGCGCGCGTATCAGGGGAGCGGCGGCAGCCACGACGAATACGACGCCTCGCATGTGCCGGTGAAACCGGATCACTACCTGCGGGTGACGATGGGCGGCGTGAAGGAGGGCGACTTCACCGTGGTCGCCGGCAATCCCGGCAACACCAACCGCTACCGCGAGAGCTACTCGGCCGAATACAACCTCCGGAAGGGCATTCCGAACACGATTGAAGATCTGGAACGGCAGCTCGGCTTGCTGAGGAAGTACGCCGCGATGAAACCGGACTATCAGGTGCTGCTGCAGAGCCAGATCTTCGGCCTCGCCAACACGCTCAAGTATCAGAAGGACGTTCTCGCCGCGCTGAAAGCGAGCAACGTCGTGGCCGAGCGGCAGCGGCGCGAGCGCGAGCTGACGGCGTTCCTCGAGACGCGTCCCGAGTTGAAAGCTGAATTCGGCGGCGTGCTGGCGGCGCAGGCGGCTGTCTACGCCAACGATGTCGAGAAGAACGCCGATCTCGATGCGGCGCTCGGCTGGTTGTCGCGCGCCGATACCGTCGGCTACGGCATCGGTCTCTACGAGTTCGCGCTCGAACGCGCCAAGCCGTCGGATCGCGATCGCGAGCCGCAGTTTCAGGAACGCCACTGGCCCGACGTCAAACAGGGATTGTTGAACGCCGATCCGATCATCGCCGCGCTCGACGAGGAGGTGCTCGCCACCGGGTTCGACAAGGCGCTGGCGCTGCCCGCCGCGCAGCAGATTCCCGCGGTGCGGAAGCTCGCCGAGAAGCTCGGAACCGCAGCGACGCCGCGAACGATGGCGCACGCCGTGGTCGGCGATTCGAAGATCGGATCGCTCGACGCGCGCAAGGCGCTGGTGGACGCGAAACCTGATGCATTCGAGTCGTCGTCGGATCCGGCGATCGCGTTCGCACGCGACCTCCTGCCGTCGCTGAACGATCTCCGTCAGCGCACGCGCATCCTCAACGAGAAGCTGCTGCGGAACCGGTCGGCGTTCGCGCGCGCGCTGACGGCGCGGGCGGCGATGACGAACACGGCGATGTATCCCGACGCCAATTTCACGCTGCGCGTGACCTACGGACACGTCGCCGGATACACCAGCCGCGGCAAGCGCGTCCCGTTCACGACGCGGTTCGCAGACCTGTTCGCGCTCGCCAAGTCGCGCGGCAACACCGGCGATTTCGCGCTGCCGCAGCAGCTGCAGACGTGGCGGACGTCGATCGGCGACGCGGAGTTCCAGAAGAAGTATGCGGCGCTGCCGGTGGACTTCGTCAGCACCAACGACATCACCGGCGGCAATTCGGGCAGCGCGATCCTCAATCGCTCGCTCGAGATCGTCGGCCTCATCTTCGACGGCAACGAAGAAGCGATGGCGGGAGACTGGACCTACAGCGAGGTCGCCGGCCGCGCGCTGAGCACCGACATCCGCTTCGCGCTGACCATCGCGCGCGATGTGCACAAGGCGGGGTGGATTGTCGACGAACTGCTCAATCCCGAGTCGAAACCGCCGACTCGCTGAGTGGCGTGGACCTCAGACAGCTTGAAATCCTGCAGGCGATCGCCGAGACCGGATCGTTCACGGCGTGCGGCCGCAAGCTGAACGTATCGCAGTCGGCGATCAGCCGCCAGATCCTGCTCCTCGAGGAAGAGCTCGGCGAGCCGCTCTTCCTCCGCGTCGGCCGCCAGGTGCGGATGACGGCGGCAGCCGAGAGCCTGGTGCAGCTCGGGCAGCGCGTGTTTCAGGACGTCCGCGATACCGTCGGCGCGATCACCGACCGCACGCGCGAGCTCCGCGGCACGCTGCGCCTCTCGGGCGGCATGACCGTCTGTCTGTACGTGTTCCCCTCGCTCCTCAAGCATCTCCGCCGCGTCCATCCGCATCTCGACGTCCGCTTGACGGTTGCCACGGCGGGACGATCGCTGCAAGAGATCCGCGGCGGCCGCATCGATGCGGGATTGCTGACGCTGCCGATCGTGGAGTCGGACCTCGTCACCGTACCGGTCCTGCGCGAAGAGCTGATGCTGATCACGACGCCGTCGCATCCGCTGGCGCGCCGCCGGCGCGTCGCCGCGCAGGATCTCGGCAGCCAGCCGTTCATCCTGTTCGAGCCGGGATCGGCGACGCGCCGCGTCATCGATCAGTTCTTTGCCACCGAAAAGCTCGAACCGCCGATCGTCATGGACACCGAGAACGTGGAAATCATCAAGGCGATGGTGAAGACCGGGATGGGCATCGGCATCGTCCCGTATCAGGCGGTCGAGCGCGAAGTCCGGGCGGGGCAGTTCTTCGTGGCGCGGATCGACGGCCACGAGCTGATGCGCGAAACCGGCTGGGTCTACGCGCGCGCGAACCGCGTCCCGCGCATGATTCACGAGCTCCTGGCCGCGTTCGACGCCGTGCGCAGCCGCTTCCGGCTCGCGCCGCCGCCGGCACGGCCGCGGAAGCCGAACCCATGAGTTGATCAGATTGGTTCAATCTGATCATTCTATTTTCCGCCGACCTTCGCCGTATGTACGCTGTAGCCCATGAGCAACGACCGCGACCGCGTCATCTGCGTCACATTGAGCGAGGCCGAATGGCAGGCCTTCATCGCGCGGCACCCGGAACCGGTGCTGTGGCTGCGCGAGCGCATTCGCGACGAGGTGGTGCCGACTCCGGCGCAGAAGAGCCAGTCAGCCAGCCAGTCAGCCGCGTGAAGCCGGCAATGCGCTGATCTCGAAGACGGTCCGTCCCGGACGGCTGGCTACCGAGATCCGCGCGCCGTGCCGCTCCACAATCGCCTTCACGATCGACAGTCCCAGTCCGCTTCCGCCCGACACGCCGGCACGCGACGCGTCCGCCTTGTAGAAGCGATCGAAGACGTGCGGCAGATGTTCGGGCGCGATCCCCTCGCCTTCGTCTTCGACCGACAGCGTGACGCCGCGATCGTCGCGACGTGCCGCAAGACGGATGGTCGATCCCGGCGGCGCGTAGCGGATCGCGTTGGCGCCGAGATTCTGCATCGCCTGCTCGATCCGATCGCGATCGGCGGCGACGACCTCCGCACCCGGATCGATTGTCGCCGTCATCGTGACGCCGGCGGCGGCGCAGGCCCGCTCGTGGCGTGCGGCCACTCGCTCGAACACCTGTGCGACCGGCACCTCCTCGATGCGCAGCGCGCCGCCGCCGCCTTCGAGCCGCGCGAGATCCAGGAGGTCGCCGATCAGCCCCTCGAGCCGCGCCGTTTCGTCGGCGATGATTCCCAGATAGCGCGCGCGAGTCGCGTCGTCGAGATCGATTTCCGGCATCGTCAGCGTCTCGAGATAGCCGCGCATCGCCGTCACCGGTGTCGTCAGCTCGTGTGAGACGTCGGCGAGCAGTTGGCGGCGCGTGCGGTCGGACGACGCCAGCGCTTCGGCGCGCGCGGCAAGATCGTCGGCCATCGCGTTGAACGCGCTCGCCACCGCGGCGACCTCGTCGCCGCCGCGATCGGGCGCGCGGGCGGTCTGATCGCCGGCGCCGAAGCGGCGCGCCGCGGCTTCGACCGCGCGCAGACGCCGCCGCGCGGGACCGAAGATCAGAAACGACGTCAGCACGGTTCCGACGATCAGCACGCCCGCCGCGACGACGGTCAGGATCGGTGCGTAGCGCCGGAGCAGATAACCGAACGGCGCCTGCGGCGGGACGACGACCACGCCGACGAGTTGACCGCCGACGACGATCGGCGACGGCCGGACGAATCGATAGCCGCTCGGGTCGAGCTCGAAGCGATCCACGAATCGATCCGGCTGCTGCCACCAGTCAGGCGGCGGCCGCGGTCCGCGCGGCCGACCCGGAGGCGCTCCATCCGGGCGCCCCTCGCCGCGTCCGCGTCCACCCGCCTCGAGGCCGCGTTGGAGCCGCGCGCGCGCCATCTGGATCAGCGGCTCGGGAAACGACGTGCTGCCGCTGGTGATCAGACGGCCGTCCTTCATCATCACGAAGAACGGATGGTTGTATTCCGCGAACTGATCTTTGACGTACTTCGCGACGTCGGTCTGCGGATCGCGCTCGATCGCCTGGGCGAGATCGATCGCGACGGTCATGCCGAGGCGCCCCGGTGATTGACCCGGCAACGTGCGGCCGGTCTGCGACACCGTCCATACGAAGAGGACGGCCTGCACGACGAGCATCGCCGCAAGGAACGCGACGACGCCGAAGGCGATGCGCCAGTACAGGCTCCGGTACCACTTCATAAAGAGTCAGCTCGTGTAAACGATCGTAATCGCGAAACCCGATCGCCAAAATCCCGAACGCCCGTGTCACAGTCTTTTCACCGCCGACCTCACACGGCGCTCACGATAATCGGAGTCGATGCACCCAGCGCCTGCCGAATGGAGCTCGATGTGAACATCGCGCGCGGCGTCATGTCGCTCACGGTCGTCTTCGCGATGGCCGCGCTCATCGGCGTGTGGCTTTCCAGCGAGAGCCGCGCGCAGACGCTCGAGAAGTCGTCGCTCACAGGAGCCTGGACTCTCAACAAGGATCTCAGCGATCAACCGCCCGATCGCTCTGGCGACAACGGCGAGGGACGCCGCGGCGGAGGGTATGGCGGCGGACATGGCGGCGGACACGGAGGCGGACGCCGCGGCGGATTTGGCGGCGGCGGCTACGGCGGCGGAGGGACGGGTCGCGGCACCGAGGTGGACCACGACGCGATGGCGCGGACGCGCGACGCGATGCGCGACATCGTCAATCCGCCGGATCACCTGACGATTGTCGAGACCGATTCGATGATCGTGCTCACCGGCACCGACGGACGGACGACGCGGCTCGCGCCCGACGGCAAGAAAGTCAAAGACGAGAACACCCATATCGACCGCAAGACCAAGTGGGATGGGGCGAAGCTCGTTTCTGAGATCAGCGGTCTCGGATCGGGCAAGATCACGCAGACCTACAGCGTGGATCCCGAACATCATCAACTGCGGATTACGGCGGAGATGGAAAACCGCGGCGGCTCGTCGAGCTCGGGACAGTCCAAGACGCGAACGATCACGCACGTGTACGACGCCGACGCTCGCTGAACAACCGGCCTGCGCTTTCGGCTGAGTTGCGCGACAGATGTGACGCCCGTGGCACCCATGTTGGGTACGGCTCGACATGCTGCCCGCGCTCGTCCTTACGCTGAGCCTGACCGTTCAACAAACTGCCGCGCAACCAGCCGCGCCGTCCGCGCCGGCCGCAGAACCGGCACCGCAGACGCAGCCGAAACCCGACGATCAAAAGGCGGAGGCGAAGGAGCCGCCGACGCCACCGCACACCGGCATCCGCGCGCTCTTCGCCAACCTTGTCGAGGACGTCAAGCATCTTCCGTCCAAACAGAACCTGTATCTGCTCGGCATCGGCGGCGGTCTCGCAGCGGCGGTGCATCCGATCGACCAGGACGTCAACGCGCATCTGCGCAGCCACTACGACGCCGTGAACGCGTTGTTCGCGCCCGGGAAATACCTGGGCAACACGCCGGAGCAGGTCGCCTTGTCGATGGGAACCTACGCGTACGGACGGCTTTGGGCGTCGCCCAAGGCGTCGCACCTCGGCATGGATCTGCTGCAGGCGCAGATTCTCACCGAGATGCTCGTCGAGCCACTCAAGCTCGCGACGCATCGGCAGCGGCCGGACGGCAGCAACCACATGTCGTTCCCGTCGGGACACGCCGCGGTCACGTTCGCCGGCGCCACCGTGCTCGAGCGGCATCTCGGCTGGCGGAAGAGCTTGCTCGGCTACACGCTCGCGTCGTACGTCGCGGCGTCGCGTCTCCACGACAACCGCCACTACTTGAGCGACGTCGTGTTCGGCGCGGCGGTCGGTTCGATCGCGGGGCGGACCGTCGTGCACCATGCGTCTGATTATTGGGCCGTCCTTCCGGTGAGCGTGCCGGGCGGCGTCGCCATCGTCGCGATGCGCACGCGTTAGACCGTTCGGTATAAGCACGCGCGGTTCACGTCGAGTCAACCGTTTTTCTGCTTTCGGGCAACCTCGCGCGTACACATCACAGAAACTGGTCATAAGTGCGCGAAATCGGGCCGAATCTCGCGCGTCGTCATCCCGAGCGTTCCGGCATACGCGTCGCACATGCCGATGCTTGAGTGATGAAGGAGGACGTCCGGCTCATGCTCCAAGGACGAACGTGGTGGGTGACAGCGTTGCTCGCGGCGGCCTTCATGCTGCCAGCCGGCGCACGCGCATACGCGCAGACGGTCCCGCAAGGTCCGAACGAATGGTTGTGCGACGCGTCCTATCAGAATTGCCGGACGCCGCTCCTCAACCTCATCAACAACGAAACAGTCGGGCTCGACGTGGCGTTCTGGTTCATGCAGGACACGCGCTACCAGACCGCGATCATCGCGCGGTGGCGGGCCGGCGTGCCCGTCCGCGTCCTCGTCGATCCGCTGGCGAACGCCACTTATCCCGGCAACGATCAGGTGCTCGCGGCGCTGGCCGCGGCCGGCATCCCGATGCGCATGCGCAAGGCCACTGCACCCGGCATCCTCCACTGGAAGATGATGCTGTTCGCCGGACAGAACATCGTCGAATTCTCGGGCGCGAATTACAGCCCCACCGCGTTCGTGCCGCAGCAGGACTACGTCGACTACGAAGACGAGGTCATCTACTTCTCTGACGATCTGGCCGTCGTTCAGAGCTTCATGACCGAGTACGACAACCACTGGATCGAGACCACCTACTACGCTGACTACGCGAACATCACGAATCCGCCGGCGCGGGTCTATCCGATCTATCCGAAGGACGGCGCGCTCAATTTCCCGCAGGCCGAGGACTACGCACTGCGCATTCTCAAGCGCTATCCGAAGGAGCTGCAGCAGATCGACGTGATCATGTATCGCATCACCGACGAGCGCGAGACCAACGCGCTCATCGCCGCGTACCAGCGCGGCATCCCGATCCGATTGATCAGCGACACCTACGAGTACCGCACGCCGAAGCGGCAGTGGCACTCCTACAATCTCGATCGACTCTGGGCGGCTGGCATCCCGCTGAAAGTTCGCGCGCATCTCGGCTTGAACCACCAGAAGCTCGTGCTGTTCCACAACAATCAGCCCGCCGTCGGCGCGCCAGGTCCGCTGTCCGTGTTCGGCTCGTCGAACTTCACGACGCCGTCGGCCAGCCTGCAGCAGGAGCACAACTACTTCACGCTCAAGCCGTGGATGTTCGACTGGTTCCTGCAGATGTTCGAGCGGAAGTGGAACAACACCAATCCGGTCGGCTCCATCGAGGCCGACTGGTTCGTTCCGCTCAAGTCGGACAAGCCGATCAACATGCTGCCGGCCAACGCCGCCATCAATCTCGGGACGACGGGGCAGTCGCTGAAGTGGGATCCGGGATACTTCGCGCACATCTACGACATCTACTTCGGCGTCGATCCAAACCCGCCGCTGTTCAAAGCGAACCTGAAACTCGGTCCCGTGGACTTCGACACGCCGAAGACGAAGAAGACGCTCACGCTGCCCGCACTGATGCCAGGCACGACCTACTACTGGTACATCGTCTCGAAGACGATGGCGGGGATGACCAACGCCGGGCCGGTGTGGAGTTTCACCACAAAAGGCACACCGCCGGCGCCGCCGCCGCCGCCACCCGGCGCCGTCACCGAGGTGATCTGGGCGGCCGACGTGCCGCCGGCCAATGTCGTCGGACTGTGGAGCTTCCTCGACGATCCGACGGCAGCGGGCGGCAACGCGCTGTGGAATCCCGACAAAGGCAAGTCGAAGATCTCGCCCGCGCTGGCCGCGCCGGCGAACTACTTCGAGGTCACGTTCAACGCGATGGCCGGCGTGCCGTATCACATGTGGGTGCGCATGCGCGCGCAGGCAAACTCTCTCAACAACGACGCGGTGACGGCGCAGTTCAACGACTCGCTTGACGCGTTCGGATCGGCGACCTACCGCATCGGCACGCCGAGCGGCGCCGAGTTCATCCTGCAGGACGGCGCATCGGGATCGATCAGCGGCTGGGGATGGGCCGACAACGGCTTCGGCAATTTCGGGCCGGATATCTATTTCCAGACGACGGGTCCGCACACGCTGCGCATTCAGCAGCGCAACGACGGGACGCTCGTCGATCAAATCGTGCTGAGCCCCGACACGTATACGCGGACGGTGCCCGGTCTCGGCAAGTACGACACGACGATTCTCGGCAGCACGATCAGCGGCGCACCGGGCGGCATCGCGCCGCCGCTCCCGGATCCGTGGCAGCGCGGCGACGTCGGCACGGTCGCCATCAACGGCATCGCGAACTACAACGGCGACACCGGCGTCTTCAACGTCTACGGCGACGCCGGCGACGTCTGGGGCACGGCCGACGCGACGTATTTCGCGCATCAAACGCTGAGCGGCGACGGATCGATCGTCGCGAGGCTGACCGGTGTGCAGAACACCAACGTGTGGGCGAAGGGCGGCGTCATGATCCGCGAGTCGATGGCCGCCGGCTCGGCTAACGCGTTCATGTACTGGACGCCCGGCAAGATGCTGGCCTTCCAGCGCCGGCTGACGACGGGGACATCTACGTTCGCGACGCTCGGCGCAATCAATACAGTCGCGCCGCGCTGGCTGCGTCTCGATCGCGCCGGCGACACCTTCACCGCGTATCAGTCAGCTGACGGCGTCAACTGGATGTTCGTCGGCAGCGACACGATCGTGATGCCGCCGGACGTTCAGATCGGTCTCGCCGCCTCGAGCATGAACGTGCAGAAAACGGCGCTGGCGACGTTCGACAACGTCACCGTCACGCCGGGCACGCCGACGCCGCCCGTGCCGCCGCCGGCGCCGCCGGTGTTGCCGGACGGCTGGTCGGCGCAAGACATCGGAGCGGTCGGCTTCACGGGCGGCACGTCGTTCGACGCGGCGGCATCCGCCTTCGCGGTGAAAGGAGCCGGCAACGACGTGTGGGGGACGGCGGATGCCTTCGGGTACGCGTATCGCACCCTGAATGGAGACGGCTTCATCGTCGCCCGCCTCAAGAGCCTGCAGAACACGTCGACATCGGCGAAGGCGGGCGTGATGATTCGCGAGACGCTGACGCCGGGATCGGCCAACGCGTTCATGGTCGTCACGCAAGGAAAGGGGACCGACTTCCAGCGCCGGCTGACAACCGCCGGCGCGACCGTCAACCAGGTCGGCACACTCGACAAGGCGCCGTTCTGGGTGAAGCTCGAACGGATTGGCGACACGTTCAACGCCTATCAGTCGCCGGATGGTGCGACGTGGACGCTCGTCGGCACGGACACCATTCCGATGGCGACGTCCGTCTAC
>DAIUKO010000012.1:10739-49029 GCA_036848175.1 Vicinamibacterales bacterium
TGCGACGTGGACGCTCGTCGGCACGGACACCATTCCGATGGCGACGTCCGTCTACATCGGGCTCGCCGTTGTGAGCCACAACGTTCTGGCGGCGACGGCCGCCACGTTCGACTTCGTGTCGGGGAGCTGGTAGAGGACAGCGGTCTGACTCGGGTCAGACCGCGGTCAGACCGCGGTCAGACCCAGGTCAGACTCAGGTCAGACTCGGGTCAGACCGGCGGTCGGGCGGCGCCTGTTCGCTATTCGTCGTCGTCTTTGTCTTTGTCTTTGTCTTCGTTCGGCTTGCTCGTGGCGAAATCGTCGATATCCGGCAGCGCGTCGTCGCCCGCATCGACGTCATCGAGCGTGAACGAACGGCCCGTGGTTTTCATCGGGATGGGACCACGCGGCCGCTCCTCCCCCTTTTTCTTTCCCTTCTGACCGCCGCGCGACGGCTTGGCGTCGGGACCGAAATTCCGATTGCGCGAGGGCTGGGGCGACGCGGGATCGAACGGACGCGGTCCACCGAAACCACCGCCGCCAGGCCGCGGGCCGCCAAAGCCTCCACCTCCAGGACGCGGTCCGCTGAATCCGCCGGGACGTGGGCCTCCGGGAGGTCCGCCGGGACGCGGCCCGCCGGGCCCGCGATCTTCACGCGCGCGCGCCTCGCTCACGGCGAGTGGCCGTCCGTTGAAGACCTGACCGTGGAACTGCTGAATCGCCTGCTCGGCATGGGCGCGATCCTGGTATTCGACGAACGCAAAGCCCCGGGGACGCCCGGTCTCACGGTCGACCGGCACGACCACCTGAGACGGTGGCGCGATGCTGCCGAAGTAGGTGCGGAGATCTGCTTCAGTAGTGGCGTACGACAGATTGCCGACGAACAGGCGGACGGCCAATCAACTCTCTCCTAATGGGAAGAAGGTGGCGGGAAAGCGCGGAGTGGCGAGAACGCACACACGCTGGCAGCCGGGTCCAGAGCAAAAACCTTACCCGAAGTGGCTGGACAATGGCAAGGGCGGTTATCGTTTAGGGCCGGATGGGCAGAACGGGCGGGAAAGGCAGGACGGGCGGCAGGGGCACGGTGGGCGGGACGCCAGGATGGAGGGACGGCAGGGTGGGCTGGAGGACATTGCCGCGCCCCGCCGCCCCGCGATTGAACGGTTTCGAATACTACGATATCGTATCAGTATGACCGATGCCGATCTCGCGCGCGCGCTCGAGCGCTGCCAGATTCCGAACGAGGGCTTCCCCCACGCGTCGCATCTGCGCGTGGCCTGGGTCTACCTGCGCGAATCCGCGACGGTCGAGGACGCCGTCGAGCGCATGGCGTCGACGCTGCGACGCTTTGCCGCGTCGGTGGGAAAGGCCCAGAAGTATTCCCATCCGACGACCGTGTTCTGGATGTACCAGCTCGCCGCCGTCCGCGCGCTGATGCCAGACGCCGACTGCGAGACGGTGCTGCGCGCCTTTCCGCGCCTGCTGGACAAGAACCTGATTCTCGCCGACGATTCGTCCGATGCCGCTTCGCCTGATTCCGCACATCCATCGCGCCACGCATCGGATCGGGCTCTACCTCGCTGATCTTCGCGAGTTCGGGCTGTCGCAGGGGGAGTCGCACATCCTCGCGCAGCTGGCGGCGTCGGGTCCGGCGACGATTGCGGATCTCCATCGCGGCCTCGCCCACAAGCGCTCGACGCTCACCAGCATTCTCGATCGCCTCGTCGAGCGCGAGTTCGTCACGCGGACGGTCGGCGACGCGGATCGCCGGACGTTCCTCGTCACTCCCACGGCAAAAGGGAAGCGCGTGGCGCGAGCGGTCCACGATCACCTGACCGATCTCGAGCGCGCGATCGGCCGCCGCGTCACCAGCGACGACGTCCGCGGGTTCATGAAGGTGATTGCGGCGGTCGAGGACGAGGCGCGGAGTCGGACGAGTCGGCCAGCCGGCGCAGCGCGAGCGCGCCGAGAAACGGTCCCGGCGCGAGACAGATGAATACCCACCGCCAGCCGATCGCCTGCGCCACGATCGGCAGCAGCCGGATCGACATCATCGTGAGCAGGAACCCGGTGCAGGTCTGAATCGTCAGCGCCGTGCCGACGTGATCGCGTGGACTGTACTGTGCGACAAGCGCCGACAACTGCGCGGAATCGGCGACGACGGCCACGCCCCAGACGACGGCGAACAGCGTGAGGATCGGCGCCGGCGCGCGGAACAGCATTCCGGCCACGGCGCAGCAAGTGCCGCTCACGATCATCGCCCACGCCGCAATCCGCGCTTTGCCAACGCGGTCGGCAATCGACCCCGCCGCCGCCGATCCGATCGCCCCGCTCGCGATCGTCGCGAACGCGACGGCCGATCCCGCCGGCGAACTCGGAGGCGCGGCACTGGTGGCGGCGGAGGCGGCGAAGCTCGCCGACGCAAAGGCGGCGATCCACGTCCACACTGCATAGAGCTCCCACATGTGCCCGAGATACCCGAGCGTGGACAGGCGCGTGCGCCGGTCGGCGAACACGCGCGCGACCGCCGCGGGATCGAACCGGGCGCTGACCGCGACGTGCGGTCCGTCGCCGACCAGCGTGACGACGATGACGCCGCCGGCGACGGCAAGCGCCGACGCCGCCAGCATCAGCGTGCGCCATGGAATCGTCGCCGAGGCCGACGCGAGCAGATGGGGAAACGCAGACCCGACGGTCAGCGCGCCGATCAGTACGCCCAGCGCGGCGCCGCGGTGCTTGTCGAACCAGCCGGCGGCGATCTTCATGCCCGGCGGATAGACCCACGCCAGCGCCGCCCCCGTTGCGGCACGCAGCGCAATCAGCGTCACTGCGCTGTCGGCGCGAACGAGGGCTGCGTTCGCCGCGGCGCCGAGCACGCATCCGATGGCGAACAGCCGCCGTGGATTGATGATATCCGGCAGGTTGAGAACGGCCGACAGCAGCGTGCCGATCACGAATCCGCCTTGCACGGCCATGGTCAGCCATGCCGTCGCGGATGATGTGAGATGGAACTCGGCGACGATCGGCGCGTTCGCGGCCGTCGCGGAAAACCACATCGTCATGCCGAGGAACATGGCAAGCGACAGCCAGGCCAACTGGATCTTCGCGGACGTCAGGATCGACCCGGATCCGGTGAAGGTCTCGGCGTCCTGCGCAATGCCGCTGTCACGCGAAATCATTGTTGACGGATCGCAGACGACGATGGCATCGTCGTCGGGAGGTCGAGTAAGGAAGATGAACCAATGGAAGCGAATCGTGTATCGCCTGCCTTGCAGGATCGCCTCGGGCACGAGGCGGTCGCCGGGCTGCTCGCACTCGTCGATGTCGAGATGAGCGCCTGGAGTGAGCGCGTGTTAAGCACTGCAGCGCAGAGGTTGGATGCCGCGGCCCAGCGGTACGACGTGAAATTGACCGCCGCCATGGAACGCCACGAATCGATAGCGGCAATGGGCGCGGCGCGGTACGAGGACAAGCTGGCGGCCGCGGCGGAGCGATACGACGAAAAGCTGGTGGCCGCGGCGGAGCGGCACGACGACAAGCTGGTGGCCGCGGCGGAGCGGTACGACGACAAGCTGGCGGCCGCGGCGGAGCGGTACGACGAAAAGTTGGCGGCCGTGGCGCAGCAGAACGATGCGAAACTGTCTTCAATTGTCGATCGATTCGACGCGAAACTGTCTGCGGTCGTCGAGCGGTTCGACGCCAAGTTCGACTTCGCCGCTGAGCGATACGAGCGCCGTCTTTCCGAGGAGATCTCGGGGCTGCGCGTCGACGTCGTGCGCGAAGTCCACGACGTCCGTGTGGACATCGTGAAATGGTCGTTCCTCTTTTGGATCGGACAGGTCGCCGTCATCGCCGGTCTGTTCAGCTTCTTTCTTCGCACGACCGGCCACTGACCGGCCGCCCGCCTAGGGTTTGATCGTCGGCGCATCGCGCGCGAAGGTCTTGTGGCATGCGTTGCACGAGTCCGCGAGCGCCACGTACTTCTTCCTCACGCCTTCGAAATCCGCTTTCTGCACGTTCCGAAGCGCCATCACCGCGGCGGTCGCGAGATCGGCCGCGGCCTGACGTCCGGCGGCGCTGTGCTCCGCCCACCGCGGATCCTTGACTTCATCGCGGTTGCGGAAAAACAGGAGGTTCTGCATTTCGGCGAGGCGTGTCGCTTTCTGGTAAATCGCGGCCCATTCCTTTCGCTCTGTCGGCGGTTTTGCCATGGACTGCTGCAGTTCGGTATAGGTGGCCTTGAGAAACATGTCCATGAACTCGCCGTTGTCGACGACGGGTTCTGGACGCGCCTGCGTGTCGTTTTGTCCAGTGACGACGGGTCGCGCGAGGCCATCTGCAGCGCCACCGAGCGCAGCCGTTGGCACGAGTGTAGCAACGGTGGAAAGGATGAGCGCGAAGGCGCAAATCGTCATCGGCATGCTGGCGAGTATAGTGCCGCCGGCTGAGCTTCGCGAGATGCCTTCGCATGACGAGATGCCTTCGCATGAAGAGATCCGCGTGTTCGAGGTGCGGCCATGAGTATCGGTGACGACCTTCGCAACGCACGTCGATCCAAAGGCCTGACGATCGAACGCCTCTCGAGCATCACGAAGATCAGTCCGAGCGTGCTTCGGGCATTGGAAGCCGCTGATGTCGCGGCGCTGCCGGAGTGGGTGTTCATCCGCGGATTTCTCAAATCGTACGCGCGCGAGGTCGGCCTGGATCCCGAGCAGGCCGTCGCAGCGTTCCGCGCGCAGAACCCACCGGCCGAGGAACCGAGCCTCGAACAGGCCGCTGCACGGCGATCGGGTCCACAATTCGGGCGCGTTCGCGAGCTGATCGAAGTGGAACCCTCGACGGACCTCTGGCAGATGCTCGCCGTGGCCGCGATCGTCATCGCAGCCGTCGCGTACCTCGGGTTGCACAAGGGCGCGACGCCGTCTCGAGCACGCGCCTCGTCCTCCGCGGCCGTCTCGACCGCGCGGGCGGCGGTGCCGGCGGTTCTCGCTGTCGCCACGGCGGGTGTCGGTTCGCCCCGAGTCGTCGCCGCCGAAACGCACGACGTGATGTTGGAGCTTGTCGCGACCGGTCCTTGCTGGATCGCCGCGGCCGCAGACGCCGAGCCCGGGCTGCAACGGCTCATGAACGCGGGCGACCACGAGACGATTGCCGCGCGCGACAGCGTGATGCTGAGGGTCGGCGATCCGGCGACTTTGAAGCTGTCGATCAACGGAGATCGGGCCAGACAGCTCGGCGAAGCGACCCGGCCGGTCACGGTTCGCATCACGTCCCAGAACGCTCGCGAGTATCTCGCCCAGTAGGCGTATAGTCTTTGGTCGTTGGTCCTGGGTCATTGGTTGCGACCAAGGACCAACGACCAACGACCAAAGCGGAGCGTTCTATGCCCGATCGGAAGCTGACCGGCGAGAACTATACGCCGCTCGATCTCATCGCGAAAGTCACGGGGCGAGCGAAGTATGCCGAGGACTATCGTGCCGACGGCATGCTGTTCGCCAAGCTGCTGCTGAGCCCCATGCCGCACGCGCGCGTGCGGCGGATCGACACGAGTGCGGCGCTGGCCATGCCTGGCGTCAAGGCGATTCTCACCGCGGACGACTTGCCCGACTCGCGCGGCGCCGAACGCGCGCTGACCAACGAACCTCTCTATCAAGGTGAACCCATTCTCGCCGTCGCGGCCGTCGACGAGCTGACGGCCGCCGAGGCGATCGAGCGCATCGACGTCGATCTCGAGCCGCTGCCATTCGTCGTCGATCCCGTTGAAAGCCTGCGGCCCGGCGGCGCAAACGGTCGCCTGGAAGGGAACGTCTGGTTTCCCGCGGCGCCCGCCGCGCCGGGCGCGGGCGGACCACCGCCGCGGCCGAAGCTCCAGACGCTGAAGTGGACGGATCAGGACTTCGCCAACGCACCCGCCGGTGCGCTGCCGATGGGGAAAGCACCCGACGAATGGGCGTTCGGCGATCTCGAGGCCGGCTTCAAGGCGGCGGCGGTCGTCGTCGACGAGACGTTCGTCGTGCAGTCCACCGGTCATCAGCCGATGGAATCACGCAGCGCAATGGCGTACTGGCAGAACGGCACGCTCTACCTGCACGGGTCCACGCAAAGCGTCGTACGCACGGTCGATCCGCTGGCGCAGTGGGTCGGAGTCCCGGCATCGAAGATCGTGTTGATCAGCGAATTCTGCGGCGGCGGCTTCGGCAGCAAAGGCGGCGGCGCCGTCTCGATGGCGATTCCCGCGTTGCTCTCGAAGAAGGCGAGCGCGCCTGTGATGATGCGCATCAGCCGCGAAGAGGAGCATTACATCGGCCGCGCACGGACGGGCATGACGGGACGGGTGCGGGCGGGATTCCGCGAAGACGGCCGCATCACCGCTCTCGATCTCTTCATTGTCGAAGACAACGGACCGTACGGGCCGATGGGTGATTACCGATCGGCGGCCAACGCCGCGTCGCTGATCTGGCAGCCGCTGGCGATGCGCTGGCGCGGCGTCGCCGTGATCACCAACACGCCGCCGCGATCGCAGCAGCGGTCACCGGGACCGATGCAGGCCAACGCGATCATGGAGCCGGCGGTCACCAAGGCAGCGAAGAAGCTCGGCCTCGATCAGGTCGCGATTCGCCGCATCAACTCGCCGGAAGGCAAGGCGCTCTACGGCGCGCCGCGGCCGAACGGATCGCGCGCGCACATCACGGCGGCGTTCGTGAAGCAGGCGCTCGATCGCGGCGCCGAGCTGTTCAAGTGGGAGGAGCGGAAGGCGCGGGCCGGCAGGCGTCACGGATCGAAGGTCCGCGGCATCGGCGTCGCGGTCGGACCGCACGGAGCGGGATCGATCGGCTACGACGGCCTGATGACGATTCGGCCGGACGGCAGTCTCTACGTGCAGTCGGGCGTCGGCAATCTCGGGACGCACTCGACCATCGATCTCGCACGCGTCGCGGCCGACGTGCTCGCCATGCCATGGGACAAAGTGGTCGTCAACTGGGGCAACACGTCGAAGAATCTGCCGTGGAGCTGCATGTCGGTCGGCAGCCAGACGACGCACGCGATGACGCGGGCGAATCTCGCCGCCGCGACCGACGCGCGGCTGAAGCTGCAGGAGATCGCCGCGGACGTCCTTGGCGGATCTCCAGGCGAGTACGCGCTCGACGGCGAGCGCGTCTATCGACGCAGCAATCCGTCGCGCGGCTTGACCTACGCGCAGGCGGCCGCACGCGCCATCGAGCTCGGCGGCAAGTTCGACGGCCACGAGCTGCCCGACGACATTCATCCGATGACCAGAGCGTCCGCGACGGCGCTTGCCGGCGTCGGTCTCATGGGCGTCGCGAAGGACACCTATCCGCGAGACGGCGACACCTACTCGTTCGTCGCCGGGTTCGCCGAAGTCGAAGTCGACCTCGAGACGGGGAAGACGCGGCTCGTCGACTATCTCGCGGTCGCCGACGTCGGAACCGTGATCAATCCGCGCAGCCTGCACGGCCAGATCCTCGGCGGCATCAATCTCGGCATCGGCCACGCGCTGTCGCAGAAGTGGGTCTACGACACGCAGTACGGCGTGCCGCTGGCGAAGCGCTTCCATCACAACAAGCCGCTGACGATTCTCGACATTCCTGCGGAGATGCACACCGAAGCGCTGGGCCTTGCCGATCCCGAGACGCCCGTCGGCGCACGCGGCGTCGGTGAGCCGCCGGTCGGCGCGGGCTATGGATCAGTGTTGAACGCGATCGCGAACGCGATCGGCGAGGACGCCTTCCGCCGTGCGCCGGTGACCGCCGACATCGTGCTCACGTCGCTCGAACACGGTCAGCGCGTACACGAAATGCGCGCGCATCTCTGAGATTCACCAACGTCACCACCCGAAGATATAGCGCTCGCGACGGACATCGGCGCCGCCGCGAAGCGTGCCCGTCTGTGGATTGACGCCCACGGCGACGACGCCGGTGCTCATGCCGTACGGACCGAGCACTCGGAGCCGGTGGCCGCGCGCGGTCAGCGCGTCGCGAACCGGTTGCGGCACCCGACTCTCGATCTCGAGCACGCCGGGCTCGCTCTCGTGATTGTCGAACGAGCTGAACGGATGCAATGAGTTGATCCGCGGATCCTCGATCGCTTCCTGAATCCCTTTGCCGAAGACCAGGATTCGCAACAGCACGTTGAGAATCTGCTGATCCTGGCTGTCGCCGCCGGGAGTGCTGATGGCGAGAAACGGCTTGTCGTCTTTCAGCACGAGCGTCGGTGTCAGCGTCGTCCGCGGCCGTTTGCCGCCGACGAGCAGATTCGGGCTCGCGGGATCGAGATCGAAAACCTGCATCCGGTTCGACAGCGGCACGCCCGTATCGCCGGCGACGAACGCGCCGCCGAGCAGCCAGCCGGAGCTCGGCGTCGCGCTGAACAAGTTGCCGTCCTTGTCGACCACATCAACGCAGGTCGTGTCGCCGATTGGCCCCGACGGGCCGTCGCCCTGCGCGTGGGGCGTGTAGCGCTTCGATGGCGGCTTCACGGTCGGATCGAACTTGAACGGATCGCCGACGCGGTGCTCGAGCGACGCCTTCGGCCCGATGAGCGCGCGCCGTTCGGTCGCGTACGGCTTCGACAGCAGCCCGGCAAGCGGCACCTTCACGAACGCCGGATCGCCGTAGTACGCGTTGCGATCCGCGTAGGCGAGCTTGATGGCTTCGTGCACCGAATGCAGGTAGTCGGCGGAGTTGTCGCCCATCCTGCGCAGGTCCATACCCTCCAGGATGTTCAACGTCTGAAGCAGTACCGGCCCCTGGTTCCACGGCAACGCTTTGTAGACGTCGAAACCGTGGAAGCTCGTCGTCGCCGGTTTCTCGATCGCGCCGTGGAACGACGCGAGGTCCTCGTAGGTGAAGACACCGCCAGCGGCCCGATCCGCGGCGGCAATCCGCCGCGCGATGTCGCCCTTGTAGAACGCGTTGCGGCCGGCGCGGATTGCGGTGATCCGGTTCTTCGTCCGCACGAACGACGCTTTCTCGGCGGCGGCGATCGCGCGAAGCGTCCGCGCCAGGTTCGGCTGACGGAATATCTCGCCGACATCGGGGATGCGTCCGTTCGGGTAGTAGGTCTTCGCGGACCATTCGTACTGTTCGGTCGCCGAACGCTCGCTGATGAGCACGTCGCGCAAGAACGCGTACATCGGGAAACCATCGGCGAGCTCGATGGCCGGCTGCATCACCTGCGACAACCGCATCGTGCCCTTGGTTTCGAGCGCCAGGGCCATCGCGTCCACCACCGCCGGCAGCGTCGCGGCGAGCGGGCCGTTGCCCGGGATTCTTCCCTGCGCCTTGAAGAGTTCGGGCGTCGCCTCCTTCGGCGCGGATCCCTGACCGTTGATGACGATGATCTCGCGCGTCTTGGCGTCGTAGATCATCACCGGCGACTCGCCGCCTAATCCAAAATGCGAGATTTCGCAGACCGCGGCCGCGAACACGGTGGCGACGCCCGCGTCAATCGCGTTGCCGCCCTGCTGGATGACGCGCACACCGGCCGACACCGAGTAATGACGGCCGGCGGCAACGATTCCGTGAGTGCCGAGAATCTCCGGCCGCAGCGTGTCCGCCCGCCGGAGCGGAGGCACCTGCGCGACGAGCGTGACACTGGCGGCGACGACGGCAGCGGCGAAGAGTGATCTCATGAGATACGGTTCAGTTGCTCAGATTGTATAGAATGTCGTCACTCTTGTGTCGCGCCCGCTGCTGATCATTTTCCTTACTATCTTCGTCAACCTCGTCGGTTTCGGCATCATCATTCCACTGCTGCCGTTCTACGCCGAAACGTTCGGCGCCTCGCCGGTCGTCATCGGACTCCTCTTCGCGATCTTCTCGCTCTGTCAGTTGGGGGCGGCGCCGGTCCTTGGTGACCTGTCGGATCGCTACGGACGCCGGCCGGTCCTCGTCTTCAGTCTCGCCGGAACGGTCGTCAGCTTCGTCATGCTGGCGCTCGCGCACAACATCGGGATGCTGTTCGCCGCGCGCATCGTCGACGGCCTGTCGGGCGGCAACATTTCCACGGCCCGCGCCTACGTGGCCGACGTCACTGAGCCGAAGGATCGCGCCCGCGCGTATGGATTGATCGGCGCGGCGTTTGGACTGGGATTCATCCTCGGTCCGGCGTTGAGTGGCATCCTCTCGCACGTGAGCTATACCGCGCCGATCTGGGCGGCCGCCGGCATCACGCTGGTCGCGACGGCCATGGCCTGGCTGTGGCTCCCGGAAACCGTTCATCGCGCGCAGGCTGGTGTTGGCAATCCATTCCGGTATCTGCCGCGGCTGGTCCAGCGGCCGCGAGTTCGCCGCGTGCTCATCATCGATTTCATGTACTGGTGCGCGTTCGCCGTCTTTCAGACGACGTTCGGCTTGTTCGTCGCGCGCCGGTTCGGATTCGACGCATCGCGCACGGGATACTTCCTGGCCGGCTTCGGCTTGCTCGGCGCGACGATTCAAGGCGGACTCATCCGCCCCATCGTCGCCAGGCTCGGCGACAAACCGACCTTCATCCTCGGCTGCATCTGCGCCGCTGTCGGACTCGTCGCGGCAGCGCTCGCCCAATCGGTCCTGGTGTTGGCCATCTCACTGGTGCCGCTGGCGTTCGGCATCGGCTTCGGCCATCCGACGATGGCGAGCCTCGTGAGCCTGGTCGCACGCGGAGACGAGCAGGGACGGGTACAGGGTGCGGCGAGCGCGCTCGAAAGTCTCGGGCGGACGGCTGGCCCGATCTGGGGCAACGGTTCGCTCCAGCATCTCGGTGAATCGGCGCCATACATCTCAGCGGCGGCGCTGCTCGTGTTGACGCTGTTGATGAGCGTCGGATTTCACGTCGACGCTCACGAGCCAAACGTGCCGCTGAGCGCGTAATCGCGTCGAAAATGGCTCAGCTCGCCACGATTCTGTAAGCACCGGCGCAATGGTGTAAGCCGAACAGCGGCGTCGCGTCATTACCGGACGCTAGTCGTTCAGCCGACCTCATCTTGATTCCCGCCCGTGTTCATGCGGATAACTCGCGACCTCGTTGCAGCGTAATGCAGCGACCTGACAGTCGAGTGATCCTGGGCACACCCGTTGCCTTCTAGAGCGCCAACGCCGCGAACGCTGCGGCGAGTCTGACGCGCGGCTCGCGCGTCGCTCACAACAACTCAATCGCATTTTTTGACGGTCGGGCACGTACACAGTCGACGTGTGTCTGCACGCCCACGAGGAGCCCCGATGCGACACACGTCTTTGTTCGCCGCGATCGTCCGCAGCGCGCTCGCCGCCGCTGCGGCCTTCATCGTCGTTCATCCAGCACCCGCGGAGGCGCAGACGGCGTGCGCTGTCGCCCTCGACAAGACGGCGCTCACCGTCGGCGTCGGCGAAGCGAACTGGATCATCAACGTGACTTCCGCCGCCGCATGCGCGTGGGGCGCGTCGAGCGACAGCGACTGGTTGGTCGTGAAGAGCACGATGCCCGCAGTGGCCGCAGGGAACGGCTACGTGAAGGTACGAGCGGTCGCGAACACCACGTCGGCCTCCAGGCGGACCGGTCACTTCGTCGTCAACGGCGTCGTCTACACGGTGACGCAGAGCGGCTGCGGCGCGAACTGCACGCCGTCGAACACGAACAACGTCGAACCACCCTGCACGATCGCGCTCGACAAAACTGCTCTCACGGTTGGCGTTCCCGAGGCGAACTGGAGCATCACCGTGACGGCGCCTGCCTCGTGCGCGTGGACCGCGACGAGCGACAGCGACTGGCTGATCGTCCGGAGCACGACACCCGCGCCCGCGGTCGGGAATGGCTTCGCAAAAATCCGCGCCGTCACGAACACGATCACCCCGAGCAAGCGCGTCGGCCGCGTCAGCGTCAACGGCGTGATCTACACGGTGACCCAGGGCGGATGCGGCACGAGCTGCAGTGCGCCACAGCCTCCCTCGACGGCGCTGCCGGACAAACCGCGCGGGGCCGGCGCGCAGCTGCGAATCCTCCAGTACAACACCCATCACGGCGGCTGGGGCAGCGACGGCGTCTACAGTCCGGATCGCATCGTGGCTCAGGTCGTCAAGGCGAACCCGGATGTCGTCACGATGAACGAGATCGAGCAACTCGACAGCTGGAGCAAAGGAAGCGACCAGGTCGCGGTCTATGAGTCGCTGCTGGAGAAAGCGACGGGTTGGAACTGGTACGCGGTCTTCGTGAATCACGCTGGTGCGACGACCGGAAACGGCAACCTGATTCTCTCGACGTTCCCGTTCATCGGCACGGCGAGCCATCTGCTGCCCGCGAGCCGCGCCGCCGTCGACGCGACGATCAGCGTCAACGGCCGCAACGTCAACATCATCTCGACGCATCTCGACAACGTGTCGGCGGGCAACCGTCTCAACGAGATCAACGACCTGCTGCCGTGGGCGCTGACGTCGACGGAAGACCGGCTCATCCTCGGCGATTACAACGCGTGGCCCGAGACGACCGAAATCAGAACGATGACGGCAACCTACGTCGACACCTGGGTCGAGGCCGTGAAGATGGGGACCGCGATCGGCGACGGCATCACCCACGGATCGCACCGCATCGACTACATCTTCCTCTCGAGGACGGCGTCGTTCCTGAAGCTGGCGAGCGTGCAAACGTTCAAGACCAAGGATCCCAACGGCGTCACGCCGTCGGATCACGAGCCGGTGCTGGCAGTCTTCAACGTTCAGTAAATCGGAAAAGGCGGCCGAACGCCGGCCGTTCGGGAAGGGCGGACCACGATGGGCCGTGGGGCGGACCATCGCGGCCGCCCTCCGCTTTCAGTGAGGTCGCACGATGTTGAGGAGGCTGCGCAAGCCGTTCAGCGTCTGAATCATCGAGGCAATGAGCGACGCATTGCCGCCGTCACGCGGAAAGATCGCGCCGACCGACACTTCGAGCCGGCTGATCAACTCTTCGGCCTTCTGACGCTCTTGGTCGGTCACGGAAGCTGTCCTCCCCGCGAGAGAATACCATCACGCCGCGGAATCCGACCGGCCGCCGAACATGGTTGGCAGGCGCAGCCGCGTGCCGAGCACGCGCTCGCGGCGGCGTTCCGCGTCGAGGATCCGAGCTCGCGCCCCCAGCAAATCGGTCAGGGCCAGCATTCCAATCAGCGTCCGATCGGCGCGCGAGACCACGGGCAGTCGCGTCACCCCTTTGTCGGCCATGCGGTAGACGATGAGCCTGAGCGGCTCGTCGCCGAAGGCCACGACCGGATCGTGGTGAATCGCGTCTCCGAGCGGCTGTTGCCGGTCGCCGTTCCGGTTGCGCTCAATCCATTCACGCAGCCCGCCGCGCGTGATCACGCCGACCAGCCGCCGGTCGTCGTCGACGACGGGGACGTTCGTAAAGAAGCCGATGAGCTTCAGCAGCGCGGCCGCGACGTAGGCGGCGAAGACGCCGATGACGACGGCAAGCGCAGCAATGGGCAGCAGGCGGGCGGTCGTCGTGAAATCACCGAGGTGTGTAATCCGTCTGGCGGACGCAAGATCCTTCATCGAGCCAGTCTACATCCACGATGTGGCGCAATCGGCCGTCCGTCTGTTGTCGAGATGCCGACGGGCTCGTTCGCTGCGCTCGCTCGTGGGCGGCGCTTCCGCGCCGTGGAAAAATGGATGGAACTAATTCGTCAAACTGGTAGAATGCGCCGCGGTCAGCGAAACGGGCTGCCCAATCGTCGCGCGACGCGTGCGCGCAAGTCGGCTTCCGAACCCGTGCTGGTGATGTCCATGCCGCTGTCGATGAGACCGTCGATGAGGGCGCGAATGATTTCGGCGCGGTTCAGCAGTTTGCCGCTCTTGCCGCGAATCTCGCCCGCGAGACGATCGAGATGAACGATCTGTCGATCGAAGAGCACGACTGACACCTTCGACCACGTCTCTTGATGGACTGGGGGACGTCCGGGGCCTGGTTTTGTGGGAGCTCGTGTCGGCGATCGCGTGGACATCGACCGGGAGCGTGCGCGTGTGGCCCGCTTCTTCGCCATCGTGTCAGAACCCGCGGATTATACAGTCAAATTGTTGGTAGCACAAACACAGCCATAGCAGGAACTCGACGCTCGCTTCATGCGGACAAAGGTGAACAATCAACGCCGACGCATCGGCCGTCCGCCGGCTGGTGCGCGCGCGGGTGAGAAGGTCAAGGACTATCCGCAGCTGAGCATGCGCCTGCCGGGTGAGGTGAAGGCGAAGCTGCAGGCGCTCAGCTTGATCGCATCGCGTCCCCAGTGGCGCATCATCACCGATGCGATCGAATGCTACTTGCGTAAACGGACCGAGCCGGAGCGGCGGATGGTCGACGATCTGGTCGGACGATCGCGCGCGCTCGCAAGCGCGCGCCGATCCGCAATTGAGCGATCACACCGGCGCCGGTGATGGTTCAGGGGCGGTGGTCAGCGGCAGATAGATGAGAAAGGTCGCACCTCGCCCCGGCTCGCTGGCAACCGTGATGTAGCCGCCGCTCTGCTTGACGATGCCGTAGACGATCGACAAGCCGAGCCCGGTGCCCTTGCCTTGTTCCTTCGTCGTGAAAAACGGTTCGAACAGTCTGCCACGCGTCTTCTCATCGATGCCGGTGCCCGTGTCGGCGACGCTGAGCCGGGCGTAGCGCCCCGGTTCCGCTTCGACGAGCGCGCTCGCGGCAATCTCGTCGAGGTCGATCTCTTCCACTTTGACCGTGATCCGTCCGCCGTGCGGCATCGCGTCGCGCGCGTTGACGACGAGATTCAGCACGACCTGCTCGATGTGACCCGAATCGGCGATGACGTGGACGGGCGCTTTCGGCGGCACGATCTCCAATTCGATCTCCGGCCCCATCAGCCGTCGCAGCATCGTGTCCATGCCGCGGACGACGGCGCCGAGCTCGAAGAGCCGCGAACGCGTCGCCTGACGCCGGCTGAACGCCAGCAGCTGACGCGTGAGGCCGGCGCCGCGATCCACCGCCTGCTTGATCTCGTTGGCCTCGTCGGTGGCCGCGTCGTTTCGTCCGAGCTGCATCAGCAGCAGGTCGGCGGCGCCCATGATGCTCATCAGGATGTTGTTGAAGTCGTGTGCGACTCCGCCGGCGAGGCGGCCAATCGCTTCGAGCTTCTGGGACTGCCGCAGTTGTTCCTCGAGCAGACGGCGCTCGGTGATGTCGCGGATGAATCCGGTCAGAACCGCGCGGCTGTCGCCGCCGATTCGGGCGACGCTGAGCTCGACGGGGAACTCCGATCCGTCGGCTTTGCGCCCGGTCATCTGAAGTTGACGATCCTCGAGCAGGCCGCCGCCATGAGCGAGGTACTCGGCGAGCGCGTGGACGTGTTTGGCGCGATCCGCTTCCGGCACCAGCAATTCGACGTTGCGGCCGAGGACGTCGAGACGTGCATAACCGAACATGTGCTCCGCTGCCGGATTGAACTCGCGGATGTTCAGCTGCGCGTCCATCGTGATGATGGCATCGTGTGCCGCTTCCAGAATCGCGCCCTGCCGCGCTTCCGTCTCCTTGCCGGCGCGATACATCTTGTAGGTGAGATACAGCGGCGCCGCCGTCAGCAGCAGAGTCAGCCAGTAGCCGGCGCTCTCGGTGACCGCGATGACCACGACGGCTGCGGTCGCGCCGAGCAGATAACTCGGTGCGCTCGATGCGAAGTCCGAAGTCCAGATCCGCCACGCCCGCTGCTCGGTGGTCAGTGCGATCGCGACGGCAATCGGAATCGTGTTGACGAAGAAGTAGGTGAGCGCCATGCCGATGAGCGGCACGGCGATCGCCGCGCTCAGTTCGGGACGCGCCGTGCCGCCGAGCCATTCGTACACCTGACCCGAGGCCTGGATCGTGATCACCAGGATCGCCATGTTGAAGAGCGTCCGGTAGGCGGGGTTCTGTCCCTTCGCGCCCAGCGTCGTCTGACTCCACGCGGTGATCGCACCGACCAGCATCGCCGCGTGCGGCCCGCGCAGGATCAGCGCCGCGATATCGACGACGTACGACACCGACATGTTCGAGCCGCTGGCGATCGGGAATTGGACTTTGAATGCCGACGTCAGCGACGACAGCAGGATCAGGAAGACGAACGGCAGCAGCGGCGTGAACGCCGCGCGCGGGAGAAGCGTGAAAAAGATTGTGGCGCCGATCGCGATCACCGCCAGGATGTACCAGCGGGCCCGGGCAGGCAGGTCGCGGAGCACGACGCGTCAAGTATACTTTTTCGTCATGTGGAGCGCCCGCGGCACGCGCGGCTCAGTTTCAAAACTCGCGCCGCTCGCCGAGACCGCGAGCCGCGCGATCACGCCCCTCGCGCATCGCACGCTTTCGTACAAGCGCAGCGTTCGATCGAACTCGCCTTCGTACTCGACGGTGAACGCGCCTCGATAACCGCTCGCGATCAATTCGGCCAGGAGCGGCGTGAGGTCGATCGCCCCGGCGCCGAACTCGCAAAAGCGCCCGTCATCGAGCCCCTTCAGATGCACGTGCGCGATGAACGGCTGCAGGACGCGGAACGCCGTCATGCTGTCGACGCCCGCATGCTCGAAGTTGATCGGATCGAAATTCATTCGCACGGTCGAACGGTCGACCCGTTCGAGAATCTCGCGGCAGATGTCCGGACACGACGAAGCGCCGTCGTGGTTCTCGAACACGAACGACATCTCTGGATGGCGATCGGCCAGACGCTGGATGTTCGCGACGCTGGCATCCCGGAGGCGGGCGCACCACTCGCCGCGAGCCGCACGACCGAAGAAGAGACGCAGACGATTGACGTCGAGTGTCCGCGCCATCGCCACCTGCCGCGCCACCGATGCGACGGTCGCCTCGATCTCGGGCTCGCCGTGGAAGAAGTCGCACCAGCCGCCTGACACGATCCACGCGTGTTGCCCGTTGTCGGCCAGCGCCGTCCGCACGCGATCGAGATCGACGCCGCGCTCGATCATGTGATTGAGATTGAGGTCGATGTCGCGCAGGTCGAGCCGCGCGAAGATCTCGAGCGTCGTCGGAAGCGGCTCGCGCTTGTGCGAGGTCGTCGAGGCGAGGACTTGACACGGCTGCATCAGACGGCCGCGAACTCGAGACTCTTCTGATACGCGGAATTGACTGTCTCCGCCATGCCCCAATACTTGAACTCGGCATGACGTCCGACGTAGCGCAGATTCGGAATCTTCCGGCCGCGGGCGACGTAGGCATCGTAGGCCGCGAATGCCTGCTCGGATTGCTGCGGATAGGCCTTGGCCGCGAACAGATTCTGCTCCAGCGCGTAGTCGATCGTGTTCTTCGGGAAGCACGCGGCCGCGGCGGGCAGCACCGGCACCTCGATGAGGATCAGCGTGTCCGGGCTCTCGTGACGGGTGATCGCCTTCATTTCGGTCACCCTGGTCTGAAACTCGCACGAGGCGTAGTGCAGTGATTCGGCGCCCTCGGGAAAGGCGCGGTCGAGCCCCGGGATGAGCAGCGGAATCATCATGCGCCCGGTATAGGGCAGCGTATCCTCGCCCCACAGGCGATCGATGTCGATCGTGCAGAAGACGGTGTGATAGTCGGCGAAATAGTACTTGTCGCCGCTCTCGGTCAGCACGTACGGCTGCTTGTGTTCGTCTCTGATGCCGGCGATGCGATCGCGGACGACCGTGGAGCGCGCCACCATCGCGTTCCACACCGCGTTCCATCCATGCTTCGGGTAGACCTGGAACCTGATGCTCTTGCCGAGCGTGTGATCTTCGAACTTCAGCGGATCGTAGCCGGTCACCTTCTGCGTCGTCGGCGCCGCCTTCTCGCTCTGAAAGCGATCCGCCCACACCATGGAGGTCTCCAGCTCGTCGCCGGGGATGTTCCACATCTTCCAGGTGTACTGCGCCATGAATTTCTCATAGAGCGTCGGTCCAATCGCCGCGGTGAAGTAGTCGGCGAAGGTGCACTCGCCGATCTGCGGCAGCTGGTCTTCGATCAGGCGCAGCCCGGCGTCGCGGTTGACGCGAAGCTCGCGCTCGATCTGATCGCACTCCGGCATGCACCGAACGTCCTGATAGTGCACCGGGTAGCGGTATTTCCGGCGGTCGCCTTCGACATAGGTGAAGAGACGACGGTCGATGTAGAACAGCTCGTCGTTGGTCAGCGCGACGATCGTCGCGTTGATCGGCGCGTCCTTGCCGCCCGGCCAGAACCAGATGTGCGGGCCGAATTCGTAGGGATGGCCGCCGTAGTAACAGGTCCGCGCCAGGCCGCCGACGCGGCGGTTCTGTTCGATGACCGTGACGCCGTAGCCCTTCTCGGACAGGTAGTAGGCGATCGACGAGCCGGCGACGCCGCCGCCGAGGACGAGAATCCTTGCCGAGCTCACGATGCCTGCCCGAGGTTCTGCGCTTTCATCCAGTTCACTGTGTGCCAGGCGGGCGCGTCGGTCAGCCGCCCGTCGCGGTACGCGCCGGCCAACTCGCTGACGGCGGTCGCGACATTCCTCTTCGGCGCGAAGCCGGTGGCGAGCAGCCGATCCGAGCACAGCCGGTACGATCGCGGATCGATCGCCGGCTGCACGTCGATCGTCGCCGGAATCTGCGCGGCGACCAGCTTTGCCGTGTCCAGGACGGTCAAGTTCTCGAACGCTGCGTTGTAAATGCCATTCAGCCGCCGCTCGCGCGCGAAGAGGTACAAGTCGATCAGGTCGTCGATGTGGATGTGCGGCCGCACCTGGTTGCCGCCCCAAACCTTCATCGCCCCGTTGGTCAGCGCCTGCATCGTGAGCAGGTTGACGGTGAGGTCGAGGCGCATCCGCGGCGAGAAGCCGCAGACCGTCGCCGGACGAAGAATCGTCGTCGTCATCCGATCGTCGTAGCTGAGAATGACGCGCTCGGCCACCATCTTCGTCTTGTTGTAATCGGAGATCGGCATCAGATCGAGGTCCTCGGTGATGCGCGGCTCCGATCGGATGCCGTAAACGGCGCCGGACGACGGAAAGATGAATTGCTCGACGCCGTCGCGTGCGGCACGATCGGCGAGGCGCATCGTCGCCAGCACGTTCACCTCCCACGACGCGTACGGATTGAGCATTGCGGCCGGGTCGTTGGCGATGCCGGCGAGATGAAAGATCGTCTCGAACGCGGAAAGGTCCGAGCGATCCAGCCCGCGCACGTCGGCGATGCGGACGATGAGGCGTGGATGCCTGGGGAGATAGTTGCCGAACCACGCCGTATCGATGACGGTCACGTCCTGATCGGTCCGCGAGAGCAGCGCCTCGACCAACCGAGTGCCGACGTAGCCGCAGCCGCCTGTGACAAGGATCGCCATCAGATCACGATCTTGCCGATGGTGAGGAACTCCTGCTCGGTGACCGGGCCGGCATTGCAGCGGCGCTGCGTCATGGCGGCGGCACCGATGCTGCCAACGAGCGCAATCGTGCGCGCCGGCAGATCCAGACAGGCGGCCACGCTGCTCAGCGCGAAGTAGGCATCGCCGCATCCGATCGTATCCACGGCGCTCACGCTCAGCGACGGCAGGCCGAACCGCTCGGCGTTCTTCCTCACCATCGCGCCGTGACTGCCGTCGGTCACTGACACGAGATCACACCCCAGCCGCGCCGCCGACTGCTCCGTCAGTGTGTCGAGCGGCAATCCACGTGCGTGCAGACACAGCTCCGCCTCGGTGCGGTTCAGACTGTAGTAGTCGGCGCCGAGGTACTTGACCGGCAGGTTGTAGCCGTAGTTGCTCGAGTTCACCTGTGCCATCGCGGCGACGAACGCCGTCTTGGCGCACGCGATGCGCGCGTTCACCGCGTCCGCGTCGACCAGGCCATGACCGAAGTCCGCGACGAGGACGAGGTCGTAGCCGTCGAAATCGGGAAGCCCGTCGGCGGCTTCGTCCGGCAGCGTCCGGCGCCGCGACTTGAAGACCGGTCGGCTGGTCTCCTGGTCGACGAACCGCGTCTCGACGAGCTCTCCCTCGCAGAGTCGCGTCACCCGAACGTTCGGCGCCAACGGCGTGGCGAGCCCGTTGGTGAAGCAATCGACTTCGCCAACGAAGTTCGCGAGGTGCCGCGCGATGATCCCGACGCCGCCGATCTGCCGGCAGCGGCCGGTCTCGAGACCGGCGATGCACCGCGACTGGGTCGAGAGATTCGACAGGGTGACGTCCACCCACTCGTCGACGATCGTCTCCCCGATGACCGACACGCGAAGCGTGCTCGCGCTGGCGAGGAACCCCTTCAGCTGCGCGAGCGTGAATCCGAAGGCCGACAGATCCTTGAACAGGACCCGGTCGTTCTGCAGCAGCGGATTCCGCTGCGCCGCGTCGGGCGCGGCGAGCAGAAAGTGCGAGAGCTTGGTCGACGAGAACGTCTCGCCCGACGTGAAATGCATCCTCCCGCCGTACTGCTGGAGCAGCTGTGTCTCGTGGAAGATGCTGCGGCTCTTGTCCAGCATGAGATCGGCGTACTCGGGTCCTTTGACATAGATGTCGGGGTGCAGCGCGTCGATGGCCGACAACGCCGTCGGCTCCTCGACCAGCGCGACGTAGTCGACGATCTCGAGCGCGGCTACCTGGCGCAGGCGCTGCGCTTCGCTGAACGTCACGCCGCGCTTCTTCGTGATGTGCGCATCGGCCGTGATGGTCACCACCAGCACATCGCCGAGCGCCTTCGCCTCCTCGAAATGCGTCAGATGTCCGATGTGGACGAGATCGAAGGCGCCATGGCACTGCACGATCCGCTTCTCGCGGAAGCGCTCGCGCAGCCGCGGCAGCTCCTCGAAAGGCACGACCTTGCTGCGCTGGCCGACTTTCTCGATCGTGCCTAGCACGCCGCCTGCCCCTCTGCGGTGACGATCAAGCCCGCTCGCAGCGCGTCCTCGCGAAACATCCTGACGGTCTCGAGCGACACCAGATCGAGATCCTTGCCGACGAACTCGACCTTTCTGAGAATGTCGGCCGTCACCGTGATGATGTGGCAGCCGACCGCGTCGGCCTGAAAGACGTTCAGCAACTCGCGCGGGCTGGCCCAGATCAGTTCGGCGCGCGGCGCCGCCGCGAGGATGGCGACGGCATCGGCCATCATCGGCACCGGGTCGCGGCCCGTGTCGGCGATCCGGCCCGCGAACATCGACACGTTCGACGGCGCGCCGCCGGCGAGCGCCCGCGCCGCGCGATCGACCTGGTCGAGGGTCATTACCGCAGTGACGTTGACGTGCACGCCCGCGCGCGACAAGCGGTGAATGAGGTCGTACGAGGGTTCGCCGCGTGTGTTCGTCACCGGGATCTTGACGTAGACGCACGGCCCCCACGCGGCGATGGCGCGCGCCTCTCGTTCCATCTCGTCGAAGTCGTCGGAGAAGACCTCGAACGACACCGGCCGGTCGGGAATCGCGGCCAGCACGTCGGCGGCGAACTGCTGGTAGTCATTGACGCCGGCGCGGCGCATCAGCGTCGGATTGGTTGTGAAGCCGCGGATGTACGGGCAGCGGTAGAGCGACATCATCTCGCGCAGGTCGGCGCCGTCGGCGAAGAGCTTCACGCCGAGATCGCTGATCGATCTCATGTCGATCCTCCCGCGTCGAGCTGCAGGATCCAGTCGGCGGCTTCCGCCAGCGAGCGGACGCGCACGTCCGGCTCGACGACGATCGCCTCGTCGTATCCGTGATCGATGAGGATGGTGGCGCGCAGGCCGGCGCGCCGCCCGGCCTGAATGTCGCGCCATCGATCGCCGACGATGACGCTCCGCGCGAGATCGGGCACCGGCGCCTGCAGCAGCAAGCCGGGCTCCGGTTTGCGACAGCCGCACCCATCGCCATCGTCGTGATAACAGACGCGCACTTCGTCGAGCGGAAGCTGTCCGGCCAGCTTGCGGTTGATGGCGTCGACGGCCTCGCGCCGCTGATCGCCGCGGGCGACGTCCGGCTGATTGGTGACGACGACGAGCCGGTACCCGGCGGCCTTCAGGCGCATGAGCGCGTCCGCGGCATCTGGAAACAGGTCCAGGGCGCCGACGGACATCGGCGGGTAGGGCTTGCCATTACGAACCGTCGCGCGGTTCAACACGCCATCGCGATCCAGAAACACCGCGCGGGACGTCACCGCATCGACTCCCATTTCGCCGCCGTCGTCTGAATCGCCGGATGCGACACGAGCAGATGCCAGATGACGGCCTGAAATGCTTCGGTGTGCGGTGTGACTGCGGCCGGATTCACGGTCGGCACCACGACGCAGGCATCCGCGACATCGGCCGTGTAGCCGCCGTCGCGGCCGACGATGCCGAGAATCGTCGCGCCGATCGATTTCGCCAGCTGGAGCGCTTTGACGAGGTTCGGACTGATGCCGGCCGGCTGGTTGCCACCTCCCACGGAAAACACGAACACGCCGTCCTCGGGACGGAGGCGGCTCTCCATCAGCCACGCGGCGAAGACGGTGTCCCAGCCTTCGTCGTTGGTCCGCGCGCTCAACTCCGACACGTTGTCGGTGGGCGCGTAGGCTTCGAAGCCAGCCAGCTTGCGAAAGTCGTTGACCGCGTGTGACGCGTGCGCCGCGCCGCCGCCGACGCCGAGGAAGAAGAGGCGTCCGCCGCGGGCGCGAACTTCGAGCAGCGTCGCGGCGAGATGTTCGATCGCGCCGGGGTCGAGCGCTGCGGCAATCCGCGCCGTTTCGTCGAGGTACTGGCGCACGTAGCTGCTCGTCATTCGCGCACCAGCCCCCATTCGAGGCGGCAGAGCAGCGTCAGCGTCCGCGCGACGTCGACGGCGTTTTTCAGGCGGAACGCCTTGCTGTCGCCGCGCTCGCGCTCCACCAGATCCATCGGCACTTCGATGAAGGTCTTCGCCGCGCGAAGACACTTGACGAGGACCTCGGCCTGAAAGCCGTATCCGGTCGATCGAATCGTCAGCCCCTTGAGCACGGCCGCGTGATGAATCTGCAGACCGTTGTAGTAATGGAGGCGCCTGCCGGTGATCAGATTCACCAGCCGCGTGAATACCTTCGAGATCGCCGTCCGCGTCAACGGGCGCGATTTCCACATGTCGCGGGTATAGCCGACGATCACGTCCGCGTCGCCGACGTGGCCGAAGAATCGCCGCAGCGTCTCGGCGCCCCACGCGTTGTCGCCGTGCACCATCACGATGTGATCGCGCGTTGCCGCGGCGACGCCGCGCCGGTAGGTCCATCCGAATCCCATGTTGCGTTCGTTGACGAGGAGCCTCACCGCCGGAAACCGGTAGAGATTCGCGCGGACGACGTCGGCGGTGCCGTCGCGGCTGCCGTCGTCGATCACGATGATCTCCGCGTCGATCGACAGCGACGACAGCGCTGCCGTGACGTTCTCCAGCGTGCCGACGATGTTGGCGGCCTCGCCGTAAGCGGGCACGACGATCGATAGCGAACGCTCACCGGAGATCGACGGCATACACTCGCGCCTGTGGATTCTCGTACTCGAGGTGAAACGACTGCGGATCCCGACGCGCCCATTCGTCCTCGACTGGAAAGCCGCCGTCGGTGTGCCACACGTAGTCGATCTCGTACGCCGACAGCGCCGCGATGAACAGATGACGGACGCCGAACGCGTTCAGGTTCGCGATCCAGGCGTCGCGCATCCCTTCCATGCGCTCGTATCGAGGCCGCAGGGCATCGTCGCGCGGCCCGGCGCGCTGCGCGACCGGCATCAACTCACCAGAACTGCGCGCCAGCGCCGGCGGCACGGGATCGAATCGCCCGGTGCGGTAGGCGCGGTCGTAGTCGTGGAATCGCCAGCGCGGCCGACCGTCGATGTTGACGTAGATGACGCGATTGGTCAGACGGTCGCCCGTCAACGGATAAGGGAGATTGATACCCGTGTACGCGACGGTCGAGCTGTGCACGTGCTCCGTCATCCAGCGCCAGCCGGCGACGAGGTTTGAGCGGATGTACGGCGATGTTGTCGCGAGATACTCGCAGCGCGACGGCCTGCACCACTCTTCGCCGCCCGCGGCGAGCACGGTCGCCGAAGCCACCGCGAACGATGCCATCAGCGGGATCGCCCACCGTGGACGGTGCGCGACGAGGTGCCACGCGACGGCCATCATCGCCGCGAGCGCCGCGAAGCCGATGACGAATGCCGGTCTGACCAGGCCGTCCAGCGCGAGCCATCCACTCATGAACCAGGGCACGTGGGCCGGCACCTCGGCGCGCGCGCCGACGACGATCCAGACCAGCGCCAGCGCGTAGGCGATTTCGACGCAGACGTTCCAGACGCGGCTCTTTCGAAATGCAAAGGCGAGCGGCACGAGCGCCGGACCGACCGCCGGCATCAGGAATCGCGCGTCGACATTGACTGGGAAGCCGTACCAGTACAGCGGCACCATCGCCAGCGGCACCGCCGCCATGAATCCGTGCGGCCACCAGCCTCGCCGGATCATCGACACGAGGCCGGCCAGCGCAAACGGAATCCAGAAGACGAACAGCGTCGGACCCATGCCGCGCGCCGCCATGACCGGGAACAGGCGCATGTCGCTGGTGTGAAACACCGTGTTCAACATCGCGGCGTGGGTGAACGCGCCCCGCGCGATCGTCACGCCGGCGATCGCCAGGCTGGCCGGATAGATCGGACTGCCGGCCACGAACCAGTTCCGCAGGTACCACGGCAATGCGAACGCGGCGATGCCGGGCAGCGCCCAGCCGACTCGTGTGCGCAGTCCGCCGCTGAAGGCGAGCAGCAGAAAAACCGGCGTATAGACGAGCGCGAGGTACTTCGTGCCGCAGTAGAGACCGAGGCTGATGCCCCAGAGAATCCAGTCGCGCCGCTCGTCGCGATCGATGGCGACAATCCCCAGATACAGCGACGTGAGGAACATCGCCGCGCAGATCAGATCCACGTTCGCGCCGATCGCCTGCTCCATGATCGGCCGCGAGAACAGGAAGAACACGGCGGGATACACGGCGTGCCGCGGGGCTGCGCCGAGCCGGCGCGCGAGCGCGTAGATCGTCGTCGCGGCGAGGATCGCGAACGGCAGCTGGCCGATGCGAGCGGCAAGATCGCCGTGGAACGGCAGCATCAGCCAGGCGAACCACAGCTCGCCGTTGCCGGGCGCGTAGGCCTGCGCGACGTCGCTGAACGGCGTCGGGATGATCGAGACGGCCCCATCCTGAACCCATCGCGCGGCAAAAAACAGGTGATAGCTCAGGCTGTCGTACAGAGTCAGCGGCGAATGCGTCAGCGCGAAGCCCGCGCCGAAGGACAGCAGCGCGCCGACGGCGGCGATCGGCACGACCGAAACCGCCGGCGGCTCGCGAGCGCTCATGCTCGAGCCGCGCGCAGGGGCGAACATCGACGCGACGCACATCAGCGCCTGAGTCATGATGCAGGCCGCAATCGTCAACTTCCCGATCGCGCCGAGCAGCAAGCCTGTCAGGACGACAACCGCGAAGGTCACGACGCCCAGGCGAATGGCCGAGTCGAGGCGGCCGATCGCGGGGAACACACGACTGACAACGTTCCAGGCGGTAACGAGCGCGAGCGCGCACAGGGTCCAGAAGGTGAAATAGCCACGCGCAGAGGTGTACCCGAGCAGCCAACCGATCCACACGTTCGCGGCAACCAGGACGCCGATGAACGTCAGCATCGGCATGGGTAATCGCGGCGATTGTAGTGCGTGGATTGTGGGCGACTTGCTAAAGAGTTCGACAAATTGTTCGAGATGAATTGTCGATTTCTTGTGTCCAAATTGACTTCGCGCCATCGTCGCGATTACCGTGTTTCGACGTGCGTCAAGATCACTTCATGATTTACGGCTCGATAGCCGTCTCCCTGTTCGCCGTCGCCTGCAGCAAGAGCGACCGGACCCCGACTCAACCGACTTCGACTGCCACCACCGCCGAGGTTGCCGCCGTGACTGGATCGGTCACCGTCCCGCAGCCCGTCTCGCCCGCCGCCAATGCGACCGTTCGCAATGCCGATCAGCCGATCACGCTCGTGGTCGTCAATGCCGTGTCGACTCGCGGCACGAACGCGTACGATTTCGAAGTCGCGACTGATACCGGCTTCGCCAACAAGGTCGCGACGAAGACCGGCGTCGGCGAGGGCTCCGGCGGACGGACGAGCGTCGCGCTCGACCGACTGCCGGCGAACGCGGATTACTACTGGCATGCACGCGCGCAGGCCAGCGGCACCGCCGGACCGTTCACCGTCGCGCGAAAGCTCACAGTCGGCCCGGCGGTCACCATCGACGCGCCGGTGCCGATCGCGCCGCTGAGCGGTGCGCAGACGGCGGCGCGGCCGACGTTCCGCGTGAGAAACGCCACGCGCCAGGGACCAGCAGGGGCGATTACCTATAGGTTTGAGATCGCGACCGCGGCGACGTTTTCTCCGATCCTGGTCACCGGCACCGTCGGCGAAGGCGTCAACGAGACGGGATTCATCCCGGCGGCGGATCTTCCCATCAACGCGCCGCTCGTGTGGAGAGCGACCGCGCTCGATGCGGCGAACGGCGTCTCGAGCGCGCCGAGCACGACGCAGAGCTTCACGACGTCGCTGGCCATCGATCTGAGTCGCGTGATCGTGTCGTACCCGGCGGCGCCGTCCGGCGCGCAGGTGGCGGCGTGGCGTCAGACGGCGACCATCGTGTCAGTGGAGCAGGACGGCAACCCGGCGGCCGACGGCATCATGTGCATCTCATTCACGACCAGCGACGACTGGCCGAGCACGCCATTCTTCGGCGCCGTGGAAGTGCAGGTGTACGCGAACCAGTGGTACTTCGCGAACATCGGCGGCCAGTGGTACGGCGGCCCCGGCGAGTATCTCCGCGTCGGCCGGGGCTTCTGCAAAACCGGACAAGGCACGAGGGCGATCGGCCCCGACGGCGGCTGGAACACGGTCATGTCGTCTTGGGTACCGCGAGTGGGAGAGATGGTCGGCTACATGATCAGCACGCCGGCGCGAAACTGGCCCGGAATGCGCACCATCGACGAGCGCTCGGACATCGTCGTGCAACCGTGGCGCGACACGAGCCTCGGATCCACGGTCACGGTGCGCCGATGAAATCGATCGTTGGTCTGATAGCCGTCGTTGTCGTGATGGTGTCGAGCGGCGTCGCATCCGCACAGACGCGGGCGCCGGCATCCGGGCAGGACAAGGATCGCGGGTACATCGAGGGCGTCGCGCAATCGGCGTTCGGCAATGTGACGTCGCAGTCGTACGGCGTGGAATTCGGCTACACCATACGGCGCGATCTTCAAGTCTTCGGCGAGTTCGGCAGGATTCGAGACGTCGCGGACTCGACGTTCAGTGGCGATGCCGCCACGATTGCGACCGCGCTGTCACAGGTGCAGCCGGCCGCGGTCGCCGTGACCGCCAAGCGGCCGGTGACGTTCTTTGGCGGCGGCATCAAGTATCGCCCGCCGTCCACGCTCGCGGTGCAGCCGTATGTGATGGGCGGCTTTGGATTTGGCAACGTCGACAACGATGTGACGTTCACGCTCGGCGGCGCCGTCGCCAGCGCCAGCACGCTCGCGCAATACGTCACGTTGGGCTCCGATTTGTCCGGCTCGTCCACCAACGCGATGCTGACGCTCGGCGGCGGCGCGATGGTGCCGCTGTGGCGGACGCTGCTGCTGGATTTGCAGTACCGCTACGGCCGGATTTTCAGCGACGAAGGCATCAACACGAATCGCGCCGGCGTCGGCTTCGGCGTGCGCTTTTGACGGCGTCCGTCTCGACCCGTAGGCATGTTGACGGCGTCAAACATTTGTTTTATACAGATGTTTGACGCCTATGCGTAGAGTCGCCCTCCTCCTCCTCATCGCCCTCCTCGCCGGCGGCGGTTACTGGTACTACCAGCGCCTGCGGCCGGCGGCGCTCGTGCTGACCGGCATCGTCACCACCAACGACGTCATCGTCAGCTCGCAGATCGCCGGCCAGATCGATCAACTGCTCGTCGCTCAGGGCGACGCCGCGAAGAAGGATCGGCTGATTGCCGTCATCAAACCCGACGAGCTGAAGGCCGACACCGCCTACTACACGCACAACGTCGAGGGGATGACGTCGCAGGTGCGCGAATCCGAAGCGGCGCTGCGCTACCAGGAACGGCAGACCGTGGATCAAATCCGGCAGGCCGAGTCGACGCTCGCCTCGACCGAAGCGCAGGTGGCGGCCGCGACCGCCGACTTCGAGAACGCGCGGCTGACCTACGCGCGGACGCAGGATCTCGCGAAGAACGGCATCGTCGCGCCGCAGGAGCTCGATCAGACGCGCACCACGCTGGCGGCGGCGCAGGCGAAGGTCGACGCGCTGAAGAAACAGGTCGAGGCGCAGCGCGCGACGGTGGCGCTGGCGCGATCGAATGCCGAGCAGACATCCGTGCGCCGGAGCCAGGTGCAGACCAACGAGCGCATGCAGGCGGCGGCGAAGGCGCAACGACAGAAGGCCGACGTGCGACTGGGCTACACGGAAATCCGTGCGCCGATCGACGGCATCGTCGACGTGCTCGCCGCCCGCGTCGGCGAGGTGGTCTCGCCCGGACAACCGATCGTGACGCTGATCAACCCCGACGATCTCTGGGTGCGCGCCGACGTCGAGGAAACCTACATCGATCGCCTGCGCATCGGCGACACGTTGACGGTGCGGCTGCCGTCTGGCGAAGAGCGGGAAGGCACGGTGTTCTATCGCGGCATCGACGCGGGGTTCGCGACGCAGCGCGACGTCAGCCGGACCAAGCGCGACATCAAGACGTTCGAGGTCCGCCTGCGCGTCGACAACAAGGACCGCCGTCTCGCGGTCGGCATGACCGCCTACGTGCTGCTCAGGGTGTCATGAACGCCATCGAGGTCCGCGAGATCGTCAAGAAGTTCGGCACCTTCACCGCCGTCAACGGCATCAGCTTCGCCGTCGAGGGTGGGGAGATCTTCGGGCTGCTCGGGCCCAACGGCGCCGGCAAATCGACGCTGATTCGCATGATGGTCACGCTGCTGCCGCCGACCTCCGGCACCGCGCTCGTCAACGGCTTCGACATCGTCAAGCAGGCGGACGGCGTGCGGAAGTCGATCGGCGTCATCCCGCAGGCGATGACCAGCGATCTCGAGCTGAGCGTCGAAGAGAACCTGATCATCTTCGCGAAGCTGTACGGCGTGCCGCGGATCAAGCGTGAACAGCTGATCGACGAGCTGCTCGCGGCGGTGGAGCTGACGCAGTGGCGCAAGGCGCAGGTGAAGAACCTGTCGGGCGGGATGCGGCGCCGCGTCGAGATCGCGCGCGGGCTGGTTCACGAGCCGCGCATCTTCTTTCTCGACGAGCCGACGACGGGACTCGATCCGGTCTCGCGCGTGGCGGTATGGGAGATGCTGCAGAAGATCAAGGCGGAGCGCGACCTGACGATTCTGATCACGACGCACTACATGGACGAAGCCGACAAGCTCTGCGATCGGATCGCGATCGTCGATCACGGCGACCTCAAGGCGCTCGACTCGCCGCTCAAGCTCAAGGCGTCGATTCCGGGCAAGAACATCCTCGAGGCGAGCTTCTCGGCGACGCCGCCTGGATGGCTCGAACGGCTGGAGCAGCTGCCGCACGTGCAAAGCGTCGTCGGCGAAGACAACATCTTCCGGATCTCCTCGACCAACGGTCCCGAGACGACGCTGGCGCTGATGGAGCTGGCGCAGAACGCAGGCGTCACCGTGCAGTCACTGTCGGTGCAGAGCACGACGCTCGACGATGTGTTCGTGCACTACACCGGGCGGGCGCTCCGCGACGCGCTGCAGGAAGCCAATCCGCTCGAGCGCGGAATGGTGATGCGGAGGGGATGACATGTATCGAGCCTGGGCAATCATCGAGCGCGAGCTGCGGCGGTTCCGGCGCAGCCCGGTGCTCATCGCGATGTCGATGACCTTTCCGATCGTGCAGCTGGTGGTGCTCGGCTATGCCTTCGGCGGAAACGTGAAGCACCTCAAGCTGGCGATCGTCGATCAGGATCACAGCGTGCCCGCCGTGAAGGTGCGCGAGATGGCGTCGGCGATCGCGTCGGGCGCGCGGACGATCGACACCATCGACTACACCGATCAGGGTCAGGCGCTGACCGATCTCCGCAACGGCCGGGTCAACGGCGTCCTGACCATTCCCCCGGAATTTTCCCGCCGCGTGCTCGAACGGCGCGAGCCGCGCGTCGCGTTGATCGAAGACAACACCGACAGCTTCGTGTCGAACGCGATGGCGGCGACGCTGGGCAGCATGATCGCGGCCTACAACCAGCCGGTGACGACGCCGCGCATCCCCGGTCAGGCCACGCTCGACGTCGTCGAGGTCTATCCCTACGTCCCCTACGTGCAGTACCTGCTGCCGGGATCGGTGGTGATGTCGATCTTCATGATGGTGATGATCGGCGGCGGGATCATCTTCATCGACGACAAGGCGCGCGGGCTGCACGAGGGCTACCTGGTGACGCCGATCTCCAAGTTCGAGCTGATTGCCGGCTTCAACATCTCGGGCACGATCAAGGCGGTGGTCGCCGGCATGTTCCTGGTCATCATCGGATCGATCATCGCCGGCATCCCGAATCCCTTCGATCCGATGCGCCTCGTCCGGCTGTTCGTGCTCGTCGTCGTGACCTCGTTCGCGTTGATCAGTCTGATGTTCCTGTTGATGGTGCGCGTCACCGATCCGCTGCTGCCGCGGGCGGTGTTCGGCATTCTCAACACCGTGCTCTATTTTCCGAGCGGCGCCGTCTATCCGCAGCAGGGATTTCCCGGCTGGATGACCGTCATCGCCGTCGCCGACCCGTTCACCTATGCGGTCCACGCCTTCAAGAGTCTGCTGTTGAAGAACACCGGGTTCGTCGCCATCGCCTACGACCTCACGTTCCTGCTGATCTTCTCGGCGATCGCGATGAGCGCGGCGACCATGCTCTTCAAACGAACGCTATGAATGACACCCGCGATCGCGAAACGCGCGATCGGCTGCTGACCGCGGCCGAGCGGCTGTTCGCCGATCGCGGCTTCAAGAGAGTCACCGTTCGCGACATCTGCAAGGTCGCCCGGGCCAACGTCGCGGCCATCAACTACCACTTCGGCGACAAGCTCGGTCTGTATCGGGAGGTGCTGCAGTCGGCGATCGATCGCATGCGCGCCACCAACGAGGCGGCGCGAGCGGCGGGAGAGGGCAAGCGCGCCGAAGAACAGCTGCGCCGCTACATCGTGATTTTCGTCCACCGCTTTCTCGAGTCGGGCAACGATGCCGTGCACCGATTGATCACGCGCGAGGTGCACGATCCGACGCCGGCGATCGACGCGCTCGTCGAGCAGGGCGTGAAGCCGCGCGTGGAATACTTATCGGGCCTGCTCGCGGAGATGATGGGCTGCTCGCCGAACGACAAGCGCGTCCTGCGCTGCCTCGCCAGCATTCAGGCGCAGTCCCTCGCCTACCTCCACAATCCGATCGCCGAACGTCTCGGATTCACGCTCGAGCCGAAAACGCCGGCGCAGATCGACGAGATCGCGGATCACATCGCGAAGTTCTCGCTGGCCGGCGTCCGCGCCGTCGCCAGATCCAAGCCCGGCTAGTGGCGTCCTCAACGCTTCTGCACGCGCTCGCGATCCAACGCCTTCAATCCAATCGACCACGACAGCGGCACCGACTGCGGCGTGAAGCAGACCTTGTCGTCGCACGCCTGATAGGTGAGCGTTCCGGTGATGGCCAGCGCGCGCTGTTCGGCGATCGCCGGCGCCGCCTCCGGCGATGGATCGATTTCGAGATCCTGTACGATGCGGAACGGGCGCTGATACACGAGGACGTGCTCGTCGAGCGGCTTGAAGAAGTAGTCCTCGGACTTCGGGAATTGCGCGTCGCGGACGACCAGCGGCGGCTGCGCATCAATCGTCAGCGCGATCGGCTTGTAGCCGGCGACGCCGGGCGCGTAGACGTGCACGCGAGGCCCTGGCACGGCGTCGACAACCACGGAAAAGTGCGTCCCTGCCGACGCCACCTGATCGGTCGCATACGTCGTCAGCGTGAGATGCGGCGCAGTGATCTTTGTCGCCGGTACATCGAGCCTGGCACCGAGCTTCACGAGAACGCTCGTGATGGTGTTTCGTTCCTGGTACGCCGCCTCGAAGAAGCGCGACGTGACGACACCGGCGGCGTCGACGATGAACGTGCCGGGAAACGGAATGCCGTAATTCGGGCTGGTCTGAGCGACTGTGGTGTTGAAGAGTCCGTAACGCTTGATGACCGCCGATCCTTCGTCGGACAACAGTGGAAACGTGATCCCGCGGCGCGACGCGAAATCCGCGACCACCGGCACCGGATCGTAGCTGATGGCGGCGAGCCCGAGGCCCTCGCGCTTCAATTGGTCCAGACGACCCTGCAGCTCCACGAGCTGCGCCTTGCAGTACGGTCACCAGTCCGCTGATCGGAAGAAGACGAGGACCGCCCCCTTCGGACCGAGGATCGACTCGAGCGATCGGTTGACGCCGCGTTGATCGGGAAGGCTGAACTCCGGGACGCGCTCGCCGACCTTCGGACCAAGTGTCCTTGGATCGGGCGTCTGTGCGAGGAGGAGCACCTCGGCCCATGACAGGATCGCCATCAGCGCCAGCGACGTGATCTTCATGCAGGCGCGAGTGTACGTCACTTGGCGATCCCTTCCAACCCGGAACCACGCGACCTCGATTGAGCTCAGCACCATCGCGCGGCCATAATGCCGCCACGATGAGCCAGATGCCTCCCTTGGCTGGACTGCGCGTGATCGATCTCACGCGCGTGGTCGCCGGCCCGTACTGCACGATGATGCTCGGCGACATGGGCGCCGAGGTTCTGAAGATCGAGGAGCCCGAGCACGGCGACGATTCGCGGGGCTGGGGGCCGTTCATCAACGGCTGGAGCAGCTTCTTTCTCGAGCTGAATCGCAGCAAGAAGAGCGTCGCGATCGATCTCAAGACCAGGAGCGGCGCGCAGTCGCTGAGGCGGTTGATCGAGACCGCCGACGTGCTGATCGAGAATTTTCGTCCCGGCAGCCTCGCCGAGCTCGGCTTCGACTACGAATCGGCGTCGGCGATCAATCCTCGACTGATCTACTGCTCGATCAGCGGCTACGGACAGACGGGACCGCACGCGCATCTGCCCGGCTACGACGCCGTCATCCAGGGCGAGGCCGGCATCATGGACATGACCGGATTCCCCGATGGCGAGCCGACGCGCGTCGGCGTCGCGATCACCGACTACCTCGCCGGCCTCTATGCGGTGCAGGGGATTCTGCTCGCGCTGATCGATCGCGATCGCAGCGGCAAAGGCCAGCACGTCGACATCGCGCTGTTCGACGCGATGCTGTCGGTGATGCGGCTGCCGCTCGGCGTCCTGCTCGCGACCGGCACCAACCCGACGCGCGTCGGCAACGATCATCTGTCGATCGCGCCCTACGAATCGCTGAAAGCGAAAGATGGATACATCATCGTCGCCGTCGCCAATCCTCGATTGTGGGTTCGCTTCTGCGCCGCGATCGGACGGCCGGAGCTGCACGACGACCCGCGGTTCAAGACCAACAGCGATCGCGTGACGCATCGCCACGTACTCAAGGGCGAGCTGGAATCGCTGTTCGCATCGCTGACCGTCGACGAGCTGACGACCAGACTCCAGGCGCAGAGCGTGCCGTGCGGGCGCGTGCGGTCGTTGCGCGAAGCGCTCGAGCATCCGCAGGTCAAGGCGCGAGAGACGCTGCTCGCGCAGCAGCGCCCCGAACTGACCGTGGAGACGCTGGCGCCGGTCGTGAAGCTGTCGCGGACGCCGGCCGACGTCCGCTTGCCGCCGCCTGCGCTCGGCGAGCACACGAAAGAGATCCTGGAGCAGTTATGATGGCGCCGATGTGTTTCGCGCAGAATCTGCTCGACGGCCGCGTCGCCCTGATCACCGGCGGCGGAACCGGCATCTGCCGCGGCATCGCGCTGGCCTTCGCCGCGCACGGCTGCGACGTGGCGATCACCAGCCGCAAGATGGAGCATCTCGAGCCGACGGTCGCGGAGCTGCGCGCGGCCGGGCGCCGCGCGATCGCGAAGGCGGCTGACGTCCGCGATCCGTCGGCCGTGGCCGGCGTCGTCGACGCGACCGTCGCGGAGCTCGGCCGTCTCGACATTCTGATCAACGGCGCCGCCGGTAACTTCATCTGCCTCGCGGAAAACCTGTCGCCGAACGGCTTCGGCACCGTCGTCGACATCGATTTGAAGGGGACGTTCCACGTCTCGAAGGCGGCGCTGCCGCACTTGAAGGCGCGCGGCGGCGCGGTCGTCAACATCAGCGCGACGCTGCCGTATCTCGGCACGATGGGGCAGTCGCACGCCGCGGCCGCGAAGGCAGGCATCGATTCGCTGACGCGCACGCTCGCGTGCGAGTGGGGCCCGTACGGCATTCGCGTCAACGGCATCGCGCCGGGACCGATCGAAGGGACGGAAGGGGTCCGGCGGCTGACCAACGAGCAGTCGCGCGAGAGCGCGATTCGCGGCAATCCGCTCGGGCGGATGGGGACGATCGAGGACATCGCCAACGCGTCGCTGTTCCTGTGTTCGGAGGCAGCGTCGTTCGTCAACGGCGTCACGCTCGTCGTCGACGGGGGCCTGTGGCTGCGGTCGGCGCGGATTCTCGGCGATTGACGACCCACACCCCTCAGTGGGCGGCAGGCGTCTGTGCCGGTGTGCACGCGGCGGCGATCCGCGACGTCGTCTACGTGCCAGACAATCCGCTGTCGCACGTGCTGCGCATCTTCGAGCAGGAGTTCAAGGACGTCCGGCTCGTGCTCGCGACGCGGGAAGAGGAAGCGTTCGGGATCGCGGCGGGTCTGTATCTCGGCGGCCGCAAGCCGGCCGTGCTGCTGCAGTCGAGCGGTCTGGGCAACTCGCTGAACGCCATCACGTCGCTGCTGATTCCGTATCAGATTCCGGTGCTGATGGTGATCAGCATGCGCGGGGACGCCAGTGAATGGAACGCGGCGCAGGTGCCGATGGGCCGATCGCTGCCGGCGATGCTCGACGCGCTCGGCATCTCGTACTCGCGCGTGGAATCGGCGGACGGCGCGGCCACAACCGTCCAGACCGCCGCCGAAACCGCGTTCGGCACCCGATTGCTGCACGCCGTCCTCTTACCGCGAATCATGACAAGCCTCGCACGGTGAGGGCTGCGGTGAGGCTGAAGTGAGGACTGAGGTGAGGCTGGAGTAGGGGCTCAGGTGAGGCTGAGGGGATGAATCGGTTGGAGGCGACGCGGATTGTGGTGCGATTGGCCGGCGACGCGCCGATTGTGGCGAGTCTTGGCCATCCGGCCTACGATCTCTTCGCCGCCGGCGATCGGCCGCAGAACTTCTATACGTGGGGCAGCATGGGCGTCGCGTCGTCGATCGGACTCGGTCTCGCGCTCGCGCGGCCAGACCTCCGCGTCTTCGTCCTCGACGGCGACGGCTCGCTGCTCATGAATCTCGGATCGCTCGCGACGATTGGATTGCTGCAGACGCCGAACCTCACGCTGATCGTGATGGACAACGAGGAGTACGCGACGACCGGCGGTCAGCCGACGCCAACCGCGCGCGGCGCGGACCTCGCGGCTGCGGCGCGCGCGATGCGGATCGAACACGCGGTCACCGTGCGGACCGAAGCGGAGCTGACGACGGCAATCACGCAGGCCACGAGACATCCAACCGTCATCGTCGCGAAGGTCGCCGAGTCGGTGCCGATTGCGAAGCCGCCGCTCGACTGCGTCTTCCTCAAACACCGTTTCATGACCGCGATTGGCAGCGACGACCCGGCGCTCAACGGAAGAAATAGTCGAGCAGGGTGACGCGCGTGAACACACTCCAGGATTTCGTCGTCGAGGCGAGGCCGCCTGACGCCGCGCGTACGCAAGCCGCGCGCGCCGTGCTCGACACGATCGGCGTGATGCTCGCTGGCTCGTCGGAGCCGGCCGCGCGCAGCGTGCAGCACGTCGTCGACGAAGAAGGTCCGGGACCATGCCGCGTCGTCGGAACCCCGATCGCCGCCAGCGCGACCAACGCCGCGCTGGCCAACGGGACGGCGGCGCACGCGCACGACTTCGACGACATGTGCTTCGTGTCGCTCGCGCATCCGAGCGCGCCGCTCGTGGCCTGCGCGCTCGCGGCCGCCGAGCTCGCTCACGCCAGCGGTCGCGCGCTGCTCGACGCCTACATCGTCGGCTTCGAAATCGAAGGGCGCTTCGGCCGCGCGATGAACCCGCGACACTATCAAAAAGGATGGCACTGCACGTCGACGATCGGCACGATCGGCGCCGCCGCCGCGGCGTCGCGGCTCCTCGGCCTCGATCCGGCCGCAACCCGCCACGCGATCGACATCGCCGCATCCGAGGCGTCGGGTCTGAAGGACAACTTCGGGTCGATGGTCAAACCGCTGCACGCCGGCCTCGCGGCCCGCAACGGGGTCCTGGCGGCACGGCTCGCGCGAGCGGGCCTGACGGCGAATGCGAATGCGATCCGCGGATCGCAGGGGTTGCTCGCCGCGATGGACAGCGAGTCGGATTCGCGTCGTCTTGATCAGCTGCTCGAGGATCTCGGACAGCGCTGGGAGATTCTCGACACCGGCATCACCGTCAAGCTCTATCCATCGTGCGCCGCGACGCATCCGACGCTCGACACGCTGCTCGATCTGAAGCGGCGCGACGCCTTCAGCGCCGGCGACGTCCGAGCGGTGGAGATCGGCGTCGACGCCGTGACGCCGACCGTGCTGATTCACAACCGTCCCGCCGACGGTCTGCAGGCGAAGTTCAGCATGCCGTTCTGCGCGGCGGCCGCGATCGTCGACGGCCGGATCGGCATCGATACCTTCGGCGATGGACGGATTCACGATCGAGCGATCCTGTCGATGCAGTCTCGCGTCAGCATGTGCGTCGATTCGACGCTGGACGGACAGGCTCCGCCGTTGACGCAGGCGCGGGTCACCGTCCGGCTGAACGACGGCCGCGTGCTGACCGCCGACGCCAACGGCGCGCGAGGATATCCGGAGCGGCCGGCGAGCGACGGCGAGCTGGCGGCCAAGTTTCTGTCGTGCGCAGGTGTGGTGCTGCCGCCGGCGAGAGCCGAGCGCGCGCTCGACCTGATTCGCGCGGTCTCATCGACTGCTGACGTGAGAACGATGACGGAGGGTTTATGGCCATGACATCGCGGCGGAGAATTGGCGGCGCCTTCATCGCCGCCGTGTTGGCGACAACCGGCGCTCGGCCGCTTGCGCAGAACAGTTCGCAGTTCCGGGATTGGAACGCCTCCGTGCTCGCAGACGGCGCACAGGCGAAGCCGCGTGCCGCATGCGCCACGCTGGTCGCGATGACCGGCTACGAGTTCTCGGTCATCACGGCGGCGCCGGTGGCGGCAACCAACGACGCGCCCGAGTACTGCCGCGTCACCGGTCAGATTCAACCGGAGATCCGCTTCGAAGTGAGCTTGCCGGCCGCCTGGAACGGACGGCTCTACGTGTTCGGCAACGGCGGCTACGCGGGTGAAGCGCTCGATGCGCCGGGCCGTGTCGCGTCGGCGAGGCGCGCACTCGCGCGCGGCTTCGCCGTCGCCCAGATGAATACCGGTCACGACGCGGCTGTCGAACCGCTCGGCACCTTCGCCGCCAACTCGCAGAAGTTCCTCGACTACGCCTACCGCGGCATGCACGTGACGGTGCTGACGGCCAAGAAGATCCTGCAGTCGTACTACGACGGCTCGCTGCGGCATTCGTACTTCGACGGCTGCTCGACCGGCGGGCGTCAGGCGCTCATCTCGGCGCAGCGCTTTCCCGAAGACTTCGACGGCGTCGTCGCCGGCGCGCCGGTCCTGAATTTTTCCGGCACGATGATCGATTACGCGAGCAACCAGCGAGCGCTTGCTGCGGCGCCGATCGCGCCCGAGAAGCTGAAGATCATCGCCGACGCGGTCTACAAGAAGTGCGATGCGATCGACGGCGCCAGCGATGGGTTGATCGACGATCCGCGTCAATGCCCGTTCAGGCCCTCGGCTGACTTGCCGCGCTGCACCGGCGATGCGGATGGTCCGTCGTGTTTCACCGCGGCGCAGGTCAAGACGCTCGAAACGATTTACGGCGGCGTGCAACGAAACGGCGCCGAACTGTTTCCGGGATGGCCGGTGGGCGCGGAAATCGGCGCGCCCGGACCCGGCGCGCCGGGCGGCGGTGCGAGCGGGTGGATGCCGTGGTTCGTCGGCGCGCCCAACCTGCGGCCGATTCAGATCAACTTCGGCGAAACCTTCTTCAAGTACATGGCGTTCGGCAAGCCGAACCCGTCGTACGACTGGCTCACGTTCAGCGTCGACGCGGATCTCGACAAGATTCAGTGGGCGCGAAACATCCTCGACGCGACCGATCCCGATCTCTCGCGGTTCAAGGCGCGCGGCGGCAAGAT
>DAIUKO010000013.1:0-48699 GCA_036848175.1 Vicinamibacterales bacterium
ACTGCGCGGAGTGCGGGCGCGACGCTGGCGGCGAGCGCGGTCGCGACGAGGACGGCCGGCGCGGTGAAGAACGTCACCGGGTCGAGCGGCGTGATGCCGAACAGCAGCGATGCGAGCGTGCGCGTCAGCAGTGCCGCGGCGACCAACCCGATCGCCGCGCCGATGCCGGCGAGCTTGACGCCGGCGCCGAGTACGAGCCTCAGGATGTCGCCGGTCGTCGCGCCGAGCGCGATGCGGACGCCGAACTCGCGCATGCGTTCGCGCACCGAGAAGGTCAGCACGCCGAAGATGCCCACCGCCGCGAGCGCAAGCGCGATCGCGGCGAAGGTGCTGACGAGGACGGCGCGGAAGCGCGGCGACCGCGTCGCCTGCGCCGCCACTTCGTCCATCGTCCGCAGCTGCGTAACCGGCTGATCCTTGTCGATGCTCGCGATCGCGGCGCGCGCCGCGGAGGTGAACGTCGCCGGCGGAGCGGACGTCTTCAACGCGATAGCGGCGCTGTACCAGACGTTCTGTTCCATCGGCACGTAAATCTCGACCGCCTTCTCTCGTTCGCCGGCCTCGATCGCGACCTGCCTGATCACCCCGACGATCTGTCGCGCGATCGTTGGCGCCTGTCCTGGCGCCATGTTCGGCACCTTGACGATCGTCCCGAGCGGTTCGCGTCCGTTCAAGAAGCGGCGGACGAATTCTTCGTTGACGATGCAGACCTGCGGTGACGTCGCGATGTCGCGATCGGTGAAGGCGCGCCCTTTCACGATCTCGATGCCGAGCGTCTCGAAATACCGCGGACTGGTCAGCTGGTAATGCGCCGACTTGCGGACGGCTTCGACGCTCGGCGTGTCGCCGGCGATCTCCACCGGTTGTCCGATTTCCCGTCCGCTCAACGGCAGGACGGTCGCAATGCCGACCGACGTGACGCCGGGAATCGCCGCAAGCGCCGCTTCGGCCCGACGGAAGAAGGTGAGCGCGTGCGATTGATCGGGATATCGACTGATCGGCAGGCTCACGCCCATCGTCAGCACCGAGTCCGCGCGATACCCGGGATCTTCCGCGTTCATCGAGACCAGCGTGCGGACGAGGAGTCCGGCGCCGGCCAGGAGCAGCACCGCACCCGCCACTTCAGCAACAGCCAGCACGTTGCGCAGCCGGCCGGCGCCGCCGATCGATGCGCGGCCACCCGCAGCCAGCGATTCGCCGAGCGGCGTGCGGACCGCGTGCCACGCCGGCGCCACGCCGAAGAGCACGCCCGTCAGGCACGTCAGGGCGGCGGCGAAGAGTGTCACACGCGAGTCGAACTGGAGCAGGATGCCTTCCGGCAGCAGACCGCGCGGGATGATCGATGGCGCTACGCGGAGTGCGATCCACGACAACGCCAGACCGGCCGCGCCTCCGAGGATCGCGAGCACGAGGCTCTCGCTCAGGAGGAGCCGCGCGATCTGCCCGCCGCTCGCGCCGAGCGCGGCGCGGACCGCCATCTCGCGCGCGCGTCCGATGCCGCGCGCGAGCAGGAGATTGGCGACGTTCGCGCATGCCATCAGCAGCACGAAGGCGACGACCCCGCCGAGGACGAATGAAGTCGAGCGTACTTCGCCGCTCACGAGCCCGTCGCGCAGCGGTTCGATCGTGACCGTCCAGTTCCGGTTCGTTTGCGGCGAGAGCCGCGCGATGTTCTCCGCGACGAGGCTCATGTCGTTGCGCGCCTGATCGATGGTCGTGTCGGGGCGCAGCCGCGCGATCACTTGCAGGTAATGCTGACGGCGCTGCTCCGGCGTTCGCCGCGACGGGAACGGCGTCCAGATGTCGGCGGGAAAAAGAATCTGAAAGCTCGCAGGGACGATGCCGACGACGGTGAAGGGTTGGCCGTCGAGGCGGAGGATGTGCCCGACGGCGGCGGCATCGCCATCCAGGTGGCTGCGCCAGAACCGTTCGCTGATCACGACGACCGTCGGCTGCAGGACATCGTCTTCGCGCCGAAACGTCCGGCCGGCGATGGGCGCGATCCCGAGCACGTCGAAGAACGCCGTCGTCACTGACTGCCCGGGAATGCGCTCGGCGGCGCCGCTCGCGCTCGTGAGCGTCCGGCCGCCGCCGGCGACGGCCGCCATCGACGCGAACGAGTGATTCTGCTCGGACCAGTCCAGGAAGTTGAGCGGAGAGACGCGGTTGTGGACGAAGCTCGGCGCGCGCTCCCAGAGCATCAGCAGCCGATCCGCGTCGGCGTACGGCAGGCGGCGGATGACGGTGCCGTCGATCAGATTGAAGATGGCGCTCGTGGCCCCGATGCCCACCGCCAGGACGAGGACGGCCAGCCCAGAGAATCCGGGCGCCTTTCCGAGCGAACGAATCGCGTAGCGGAGGTCGCTCCACACCATGACCTGCTTGGACGGGGGATCCGGGCCCGACGTTGGCTGGTAGCGGCGACTTACTTCAGGCGATGGTCATCGAGCGAACGGCGACGCCCTCGTGATGGAGACGGGAGGCCCAGGAGATCATCGCGTTGAAGCACGTTTCGTCCGATTCGAAGAACTCTTCGAACGGCTGCACGAAGGTGACCTCGTCCGACCAGTACGCGAAGTCGGGCAGCGTGTGGACGAGCGCGGGATGTCGGCCGATCGGCGAGTACCCGCCGAGAATCAGCAGTTGGCCCCACACGTCGAAGGCCGCGGCGACGCGCTCTCGAACCTCGTCGGCCGGCGGCGCGGTGAAGACGATTTGAAGCATCCGGTCGCGCGTCGTCCGCAGCGGTGTTTCGCGGCGAATCTCGAATGGCGCATTGCGATCGTGTCCGGGATACGCCAGCGCGCTCACCTCGATTCGCGGGGCATCGACCGGCGCGTTCAGGGTCCAGAGCGACACGGAATCGAGCTGCCGCGCGTCGAGCACGGTCAGGATGACGAGAAACACACCCGCATCGACCTGCTCGAGCGCGACGACCCACTGCATGTGCGACGCCGCTGGATCGAACGTCTTCCGCGTAACGGCCGCGCGCGACGACCACGCCGGCCGCGCCGCTCCGCACATCATGCCGAGATTCGCCGCCGCGACGATCAGCTCGATCCAGTCCGGCATGACCGCGTCGGGATCCTTCGGCGTGTCGACATTGCCGCTGATGTTCAGCACATCGGGCCCGCGCACGTCGATCACGACGTCCTGGTTCGCATCGTTCACCACGTCGATGACGCCGGCAGGAACGTCGTTGACGGTCACGCGGGACTGCCTGTGTCGAATGCCTCCAACCACGCCTGCGCCCTGTCGTCAGGAAACCCGCTGCCGAGGCCGGGCAGCGTCTCCAGCCTCACCGGACGTATCACCTTGGCCACGGATCGAAAGAGAGGAATGTTGTCGCCGCGCGGAAGGTCGCCTGTTTGCGGCGCCGATCCGGCGCGGATGATCATTCCGCTTCCTGCCGCGTGCGCGTCGATGCCGGGCGATGCCGCGAGCGATTCTTCGACGCGCCGGCGGCCGCCGAGGTGCGCGATCGCGCGCTCCGAGATCAGACACAGCCAATTCGCTCGCTTGATCAGCGGCAGAAACGTCTCCGTCTGAGGATCGAACGGGAGCAGCCGATCGACCATGTCGTAGGTGTTGTGCCAATCGAAGCCCGGATATTGGAGGACGAGCGCTGCGAGACGTTCGTTCATCAGCTGCTGGAGGTTCGTGGATCCGACGCTGCCGTAGTGATTCAGCGCGTAGCCGGCGTATCCGGATGCAAATTCACCGGCGCTGACGAGATGCAACGCTTCGACCCAGGCGAGCAGCCGATCCGGATTCGCGAGCGGGTGATCCGGCGGAAACGTGATGCGCAGGATCGTGGACGGGAGCAGACGGCGGACGCCGTCGTCGTAGAGTTTCTTCCAGCTCGCGATCCACTGCCTCCAGAACTCCGGCGTCTTTCCCGCGTAGGTGCGCGGCGTCAGATGGATCGACAACCCGGCGCCGGTGACGCCGTGTTCGTCCGCGCATCCGTAGAACTCCAGGTAGTACTGCTTGCCGGCAGTCGGCCTCGCGAGCCACGTCTGCAGCATCCTGCGCGTGCGGGCGGTGATCGGCGCACGCGCCTTCATTTGCTCGGCCCGGTAGTGCGTGACCGCGCCGGCGAGCGCCTCGAGCCCGCGGTCGTGAAACTGCTGCACGCCCGCCTGGTCGGTCTTGTCGAGGCAGAGCACCACGCTGACGCACGGTGTGATCGCGGTGGTCTCGTCGACGCGCAGCGTGTAGCGGTCGACGTCGAGTGAACCGACAGCCGGCGAGTTCATCGTCACGGGTAGACCAGAATCGGCGGACGAATGATGATCGGCCCGGGCGCGGGCGCCGGCACGCCGACACCGCCCGGTGCCGGAATCGGCACGAAGTAGGGCCCGAAGTGCGGCAACGCGAACGGATCGGCAACCGGTTCCGGCTCGGGATCGCCTTTGCAGCCGCACGAGTCCTTGTCGAGACCGATGGCGTCGGAGTCGGGACCCTGGTTCTGTTTGTTGATATCGCGATACGCCTCCCGCTGGCCGTCGCGCCACCCGTCCGGCTTGCCTTTCTGATCGGTGAACTTGAGATCGACGACCATGTCTTTGCCGTTCGGTCCCGGCATCGTCATATCAGGCCGGCGCAATCCCTGAACGGTGCCGGGTTCGGGCGCATCGCCGCCGAGAAAGCGCAGCGTCTTCCGCCACGAGTTCACGAGCGCCCACCAGGTGCGGTTGCCGCGCTCCCACGCGCCGGCGACGTTCTTGATCCACGGCTGTTCGAAATCGATGTTGAGACTCTTGCCGGTCGTCTTCTCCCAGCTGGAAACCGCATCCTGAAAGCATTGCTCCTTCGATGACGCCACAGCGCACCTGCCTACGCGAGCTGCGTACCCGGCGGCAGCTTCTGCACGAAGTCGCCGCCGTTCTTGCCCGCATCACACCAACAGAAAATCTTGCAGAGCAGCCGCTTGTTCTCGCCGAGCGCGGCGAGATTACCCTGAATCTCGGCCGGGTTCGTCGTATTGGGCCCGTTGCCGTTCATCGTCATCGGGTCGGTCAGGCGCGCGACGTTCCGGCCTTCGATCGCCACGTCCATGCTGTAGTTGAGGAACTTCGCTTTTCCCTTGTTGACGCCGGAGATGACGCCGCCGATGACGCCGGGCTCGTCGCCGACGCTCGGCAGAAGGAACGAGTCCTTGAGCGCGGCTGGCACGCCGTCGGCGGTGACGGTCGTACTGCCGTTCTGAAGATCCTTCGAGAAGGCGACGTTCACGTACGGAATCGGCACCGGTCCGCCCGCTGACGGCGTCTTGCACACGTCGGGCGCGCCGGAGGTCGCCGTGCCGTCGCTCTTCTTGTGCACGATCGTCAGTTTGTTCACGATCACCGTCGGAATCATGATGACGCTCGATTCTCGGTCAGCACGCAGGCGCTGCGCAGCGCCAGCGTGTCGGACGCGGTCCAGATCACGGCGCGCGATGACGCCGATCGTTGCCTCATCATCTGCTGCACGGCGAACGAGATCAGCATCGGTCCCGATGCCGCCCCCAGATCGCCCCAGCAATCGGCCGGATGATTGATGGCCAGCGGCTCGGTGTATTGCGCCGAGGTGCGCAGGTAGGCGTAGCCCCATTCGTCGGCGCGCCACGGTTCGCCGTTCAGGTCGCAATAGACTTCGGCGCGCTCACCATCCTCCGTTTCGAACACGTCGCGCAGCGCGCGGGTGAGTCCGGTGCCGATCGTCGGCTTGCCGGAATACCATGGCGCCGGCTCTTCTGACGTCGCGGCCGCGTCGACGCTCACGACCGGCGAGACGCCGAGACGTTCCGCTCCCTCGATCGTCGTGAGCAGCAGAAAGCATGCGCCTTCGCCCGGAATCCATCCGAGCGCATCGTCTTCGGTGCGCAGCCGTCCCGTTCGTTCGATGAATCTCAATGTGTCCACGTCGCGATACGACTCCACGCCGCCGACCAGTACCGCCGGCGCGCGGCCGGCGGTGAGCAGTTGTTCCGCCGCCACCAGAAGCTTCACGCCGCCGCCGTGCCCTTCGAGGACCGCTGCACATGACCGCTTCTCGACGGGAATCGGCAGTCCATCGATGATGTCGCGCGCGAGACGCATGCCCGCCTCCTCGTCCAGGCCGGGCCGGGGTGGCGGCAACGCGAGCAGCACCGGCAAAGGCACGCCCGCCAGTCCAGGGATCACGTCCGTAACGTCGGTCTCGTCCATCGCGTCAATCGCATCAGTCGCCTCACTCGCCGCCGCGATCGCAAGCGCCTGCATGCGATCGATGGCCATCCAGTGCTCGGGAAGCGTTTCGAGCCACGCACACGTGATCTGGGCGCCGGTTCGGCCGCTTCGAATATGTTCGTCGAAGCGAAAGCCTTTGATCGCGCCGGCCGCGGCCGCCGCCACCGCCGGGGCGCTCATCCCGATCGAACATTGTGCACCGACGCCCAGCACGGCCAATGACAGACGCATCCTAATTTGCGTCGAACGGTTTGGTACACGCTCGTCCTGAGCCTGTCGAAGGACGAGTCGATTGTGCTCGTGGTTGGACAAGTACATCCTGAGCGAGCCGCTCATGCTTCGACATGCTCAGCATGAGCGGCGAGTCGAAGGGCTCACCACGAGCGGACATGTATCGAAGCGTCGAACGCACGACGCTAGTGGATGACACGCTTGGTCTCGATCATCGTGGCTTCGACCGCGCGCGAATCGGATCCGCACGGCAGCGCGGTGCGCCACACCATCACGAGTTTGCGATCGTCCGGTTCGATGATGACGCGATCCAGTTGAGCGCGATGTGAGGTGCGGCCGCGGCGAAGATACGTATCGAAGCCGAAATACACAGGTGGCAACTGCAGTCGCATCAGGCCGTCCGGCGTCAGGTTCTTCAGCACGACCAGTTCGCCGCCGCGAAACGGCTTCGGCGATACCTGGTCCGCCGGCGCCGCGAGGTGATGTCGCGGATCGCAATCCTGCGGCCACAGCGGGCTCCTCGACGCGAGCCATTCATCGTCGAACGTGCCCGCGAGCTCACGCCGTGGACTCCACGATCCCGGCACCGCTGAGAAGCCTGCCGGCGCCGGCCGGCTCCGAACGCTCCGCACGACGTCGTGCGGGTATTCGATATTCGGCAGTGCCGTGCCTTCGAGATCCTGCGCCGGCGCGAAGCCGGTTCCTGATGGGTTGCGGTCGTACGGTTGTCCGACGGTGTCTGGCGTGCGTCCCGATCCACCAAACGCACGCTCCCACGTGATCGGCATGCGTTCGAACGGTGCCGGATCCGTAATCGACAATCGAAGAGCCGATCGCACCCACCATCGGTCACCGGATACGTGCAGGTATTTCGTGATCGGACTAGCCTCGACGCCGACGGTCAGCGTCTGCGCCTCCCTACCCGAGGGCGCATATGCCGACGCGTTGAGGGTCAGGGTCGTGCCTGGGTGATCGACGACGAGCTCGTTGTCACGGACGAGCGTCGACAGACCAGGCTGACCTGTGTATTGCGGGACTCTGACGACGGGCTCCTGCTGTTCGTGCAGGACACACTGCCCGTCCGCCTCGATTCGGAACGTGCCCTTGACGACGACGACCCAGACCTTGCCGCCGTCCTTGTCCAGGAGCACGGCACGGTCGGCGGCAAAGGGAGTGTAATTCTCGATTTGCAGCACGAGGGCCCCCGTTTACTCAATACGATGGCGAGCCTGCTTTTACAGGATTCAAAAAACCGGTGCGCCGAGATGCTGACGCGGGTTGGGCAGGTTGTCCTCCGCGCGTTCGTTGTAAACGCGCGGAGGACTGATCGATCAGAACGTGAACTTCGCGCTCAACATGAACCGGCGCGGCGCGACGAAGGTCGTCGGGAACTGATATGAGCTCGACGTGACGTTCGACTGCACGACTCCCTGCGGCGCGTTCTCGTTGTTGAGGTTCAACGCGTCGACGAAGAGTGCCAGTCGAGCACCGCGACCGAACGGGATATCCTTCTGCAGGCGGGCATCGAGGATCGTGACAGCATCGAGACGTCCGTTCTCGCCGCGCGGCTGCAGGATGATCGTGGACGATTGCCCAGCGATTGACGACGGAATGCTTCTCGTCCGCAACCGACTCGCGCCTTCGCGCGCGTCGAAGCTGGCCGACGCCTGAAGTCCGAGAGGCAACCTCACAACCGCCTGTGCCTTACCCTGCCAGCCGACGTCGCCAACGAGCCGGCCCTCGAGATTGACATAGTCGTTGGGGTTGCGGCCAAACGTGTTGAACTCCAGAGCACTGCGCTGTTGAATGCTCGTGGATCGCAAGCTCCCACCGAGCGCTCCAGTCGACCGCAAGTACGTGACGCCCGCATTGGCATACCACCGGGTCATGCGCTTGGTCAGATTCGCGGTGACGGCGTGGACATTCGTGAACACCAGATCGGAGTTCGCCAGCTCGAACTTTCGCGCACCCGGGGCACTCGTCAGTTTTTGAATGGTGATCGTTCGGCCTGTCGGATCCTTTCCGGAGTCGTCGACGATCGGAACCGAAACATACGTTCCGACGGTGTCGCGCCAACCCGCGAATTCACGTCCCCATTTGCGCACGTAACTCACCTGCACACCCATCTTCGGCGTCAGCTCACGCTCGAAGTCAACGATGAACTGATCGGTCCGCGGACTGTTGTAGTCGGGTGAGACGCTGAGATTCTCGCTGCTGCTCGTCAGGAACAGATCGTCGACCTTGCCGGTCGCAAAATTGTAGGTCCCTTGGTAATACGGCTTGACGTTGGGACCGATCACGTTGGCGAACTCACCGGTGGTGATTTGCGGGTGATATCGGCCCCAATGCGTCTTCACGACCGTCTTTCCGTCGTTCGTCAATTTGAAGTTCGCGCCCACGCGTGGCGACACGCTTTTCCACGTGAAGAAGTCCGCTCGCGGAAATGTTTTGCCGGTCGGGTTCGCGTTGTCGTCGAGCTCCTGCTGCGCCGGCGCGAACGCCTTGCTGTAGTCCGCCCGCATGCCGATGTTCAAGGTCATCCGACCAACGCGGATGCTGTCGTCGACGAACGCACCGATATTGCGCGCCGTGGCCGCATAACTGAACGTCTGGCGCACGTTGCCGTACCCATACAGCTTTCCGCCCGAGAGGTAGGTGTAGATGAAATCGTTGTATCCGTAGACACCGGAAACACCCGCCTCGTTGTACTGCACGCCGAAGTGGAAGTCCTGCTCGGCGCCCAGGAATTTGTCGGCATGGTGTGACAGCTTCCCGGTCGCGGTGGTGCGGTGGGCGTCGTAGAAATACCAGTAGTAGTTGCCGCCGCTGATATTGCCCGTGGAACCATCAAAGATGCGCGGCTCATTGAGCGGTGCGTTGGGATCCGATGGATACCCTGTCACGCCGCCGTAGAAGCCGGAGTACCGAACGTCGAGCAGCGTTCTGTTCGAGAGCGTCGCGGTGTAGGCCACGCCGGGCGTCGGCGCGCGCTGTGTCCGCGTCCAGGCCGTCGACGGCGTCTCGTTGAAGCTGTACCCCGTATCGCTCGGCGACTTGTCGCGATGGAAGTTGCCGACGAGCCGCTGGCTCGGCGTGATCTGCCAGGTCCCTTTCACGAGGACTCGATCCTTCTTGGTATCGACGCCGCTTCCTGGAAGGTTGGCGTTCACGGCCACGCGCGTGTATTGGTCCACCTGATGTCCGTAGGACCCGAAGAACCAGAGCTTGTCCCTCAGAATCGGACCGCCCAGTTGTGCCGTCGCCTCGTAATAGGTGCCGCGCGTCCACGGACAGCGCGCGTCTGGATTGTCCGCACAGGCGTCGGCAAACTTGTCATTCGGGAACTTCACGTCTTTGGTGTTGTTCGACGTGAGGCCGTTCGACTGAAAGAAGTAGCTCGTGTCGCCGTGGAACTGATTCGTGCCCTGCTTGGTGACGATGTTGTAGACGGCGCCCATCAGGTTGCCGTACTCCGCCGGCGCGCCGAGGGACAGCACTTCCACTTCGTCAATCGTGTCAGGATTTGGTTCGGAGAATCCCTCGCTGAAGAAGTTGTCGGTCACGTTCACGCCGTCGAGCTGGAAGGCGTTCTCGTCAAACGAGCTGCCGAAGCTCATGGTGCGCCGCTCGCCGGCGGCCGTCCCGTCGCCCCCTTTGACCGATCCCGGCGCTTGCGCCAGCAAATCGTAGAAACCAAAGCGGCGCGACGGTGCATTCGCCACCCAGTCCTTGTCGAACGTCGTGCCGACTTCGTTCGACGTCGTGTCGACGACCGGCGTCTCGGCGGTGACGCTGACGCTTTCCGCGAGCGCCCCGATGTCGAGACCGACGTTCTGCTCGAGCGTGCTGCCGACGCTGACGCGCAACCCCTGCAGCGCCACGGTCTTGAAGCCGGAGAGCTCGAACGTCAGCGTGTAGGTTCCGGGCGGCAGGTTGGCGACGCGGTAACTGCCGTTCTCAGTCGTGGTCGTCGTCTGGGCGCGAGGGATGTTCGGGCCGGTCACGCTGACCGTCACTCCCGGCAGGACTGCGCCGGAAGAATCCTTCACGACGCCAATGAGATCGCCGGTGGTCCGCTGCGCGTGGACGCTCGTCGTCAGGAAGACGAGCACACAAAGGAGTACGGCTCGAACGCGAGGATTCACCATGGCCATAAACGTGGACCCTCCCTCGCAGATCTGTTGGTCGGAGTGCTTCGAGTGTGCTGCGGCTTTGTAGCAGCGGCCGGGCAAGGTGTCAAGCGATTGAAGAGTCGTGCGGCGGAAACGCGTATTGCGGCGATCCAAATCAGCGACTCGTGGCGCGTCCCTTCGGAGTGTAACCCGGGCCGTTCCGTTGGAACGGCCCGAAAATCGCGGTCCACGGCTCGATGTGGTTACTTGACCTTCAGTTGGAACACTCCGCTAAGATGCCGCGATGCTGCCCGGCGATGGGATGTGCGAGTGGCGGCTGCGATTGTCGGGTGCGCGACCTCTGGCCATCGCCGCCGTGCTCGTCGCGGCCTGCGCGATGTCGTCGTGCTCGAAATCGCCGCCGCCGGCAGCGGCGCGCCATTTCGTGCTCGTCACCATCGACACGCTGCGCGCCGACCGCGTCGGCGTCTACAGCGGCGCCGACCTCACGCCCAGGCTCGATCGAATCGCGCGCGACGGGGCCTACGCGGCGAACGCGATGGCGCACGTTCCGCTCACCCGTCCGTCGCACGCCACGATCTTGTCGGGCCTCCTCCCCTGGGAACTGGGCGTGCGAGACAATCTCGCGCCCGCGGAGCTGCCATCCTCGCCGCTCCTGGCCGAGATCCTGAAAGGCGCCGGCTTTCATACCGGAGCGTTCGTCTCGTCGATGGTCCTTGAACGCCGTGGTGGTTTCGGGCGGGGATTCGATCGCTACGACGACGACTTTCCGAAAACCGAAGGCGCCGATCTGCTGGCTACGTTGCAGAAGCCCGGCCGTGAATCGCTTCGCGCCGCGTTGAGTTGGCTGGAAAGCGAGCGCGAAGCCAGGCACATTTTTCTGTGGCTGCACCTGTACGAGCCGCACGATCCGTACGAACCGCCCGAACCGTTCGCGTCGCGTTATCGTGAGCGGCTCTACGACGGCGAGGTGGCGTACACCGACACGCTCGTCGGTCAATTGGACGACGCGCTCGAACGGCTGGGGCTCAAGGCAGGGACGCTCGTCGCCGTCGCGTCCGATCACGGTGAAGGTCTCGGCGATCATCAGGAGACGCTCCACGGGTTTTTCGTGTACCAGACCACACTCGCCGTGCCGTTCATCATGCGCGGCCCGGGAATCGCGAGCGGTCGGCGCATCGACGCCAACGTCGGCCTCGTCGATCTGATGCCGACGGCCTTGAATCTGCTCGGCGTGCCGACGCCGAAAGGATTCCGGCCGTCCGGCAACGATCTCGCCGGTGCACTCCGCGGCGGCGCCGAGCCGACTGGAGAGAGTCCGCAGTACGCCGAATCGTTGATCCCGCTGCTTCATTTCGGATGGAGCGATTTGCGCGTCCTCCGTCGAGGATCGTGGAAGTACGTGCTCGCGCCGCGGCCCGAGCTGTACGATTTGGTCTCCGATCCGAAAGAGCAGCACAACGTCGTGGAAGAGCAGTCGGCGCGAGCGGCGGCGATGCGCGCGACGCTGGCGAAGATGCTGGACCAGGAACGCCGCGTCGCGCAGGAAGCGGCGACGCGGCACGCGCCGACCGCGGCGGCCGGGCGAAGCCTCCCGATCGATCAGCTCGAACGGCTCGGCGCGCTTGGCTATGTGAGCGGCGAGACCTCGACGCCGGCGTCGGCGGGCGCCGATCCGAAGGACAAGATTCTCGAATTCCGTCGCGCCAACGACGGCATGCGCACCGGCCTGCTGGCGCTGAATCGACGCGACTACGCAGCCGCCGCACGCGCGTTCCAGGACCTGATCGACAGCGGCATCCAGAGCTTCGAGCTTCACCTCTACCTCGCGCGGTCGCTTGCCGGACTGAAGCGTCCCGATCGCGCGGCTGTGCATTTCGAGCAGGCGGCGCGTCGCGCGCCGCTTCTCGAAGAGGCATGGACCGGTTGGGCCGAGGCGCGTCTGGCGACCGATCAGCCGGCTGCCGCGCTCGCGATCGTGCGCGACGGCCGGACGCACAATCCCAACAGCGCGAAGCTCGCCGTGCTCGAGGCCGACCTGTGCCTGCGCCTGCGCCGCCCCGACGAAGCCGTCGCGGCGTTCGAGGCCGCGGTCCCGCTGCTGCCGAAGGACGCCGTCATCCGTCAGCGGCTCGGCGAGCTGCAGCGCGATCTCGGACACCTCGATGCCGCCGTCGCGAGCCTGCGCGATGCGATAGCAGTCGACCCGGGCTACGCGCCGGCCTGGAATGCACTCGGCATGACGCTCGGCGGCAACGGTCATCTTCACGAAGCCGAAGAGGCGTTCCGCGCGGCGATCGCCCGCGACGGGAACGACCATCGCTATTACTTCAATCTCGGCCTCGCGCTCCTCCGTCAGGGCCGCAGCGGAGAGGCGCGAGAGTACTTCGAACGAACGTTGCAGATCGCTCCCGACTTCGCGCCGGCGCGCGAAGAACTGCGGAAGCTCCGTGCCGATCACACGGGACAATAAGGCGTTGAACATCCGTACCTTCGTGGCCCTCGCGCTCGGCGCGACGCTCTTTCTCGCCGGTTGCCGTATTTTCACCGGATCGAAGCCCCGCAATCTTCTCCTCGTCTCGCTCGACACCGTTCGTGCCGATCATCTCGGCTGCTATCACTACGCCGCGGCGCAGACGCCGCAGATCGATAGGCTCGCCGCGAAGGGTCTTCGGTTCGAGCGTGCGACGACGGTGGTGCCGCTCACGCTGCCGGCGCATTCGTCGCTGATGACCGGAACGTTTCCCGGCTGGCACGGCGTTCGGGACAACGGCGGGTTCTACCTCGAAGACGATCAGCTCACGCTGGCGGAGGTCCTGCGCGACAACGGGTTTCGAACCGGCGGGTTCGTCGGCGCCTTCGTCCTGGATCGCCGCTGGGGGATCGCACAGGGCTTCGATCGCTACTTCGACGACTTCGACCTCGATCGCTTCCCGAGCGCCGCCGGGATGGACATGATTCAGCGGCCGGGATCCGAGGTCGTCGATCGCGCGATCGAGTGGCTGCAGGCAGACCAGAGCCGACCGTTCTTCGCGTGGGTTCACTTGTACGACGCACACACGCCGTACGAAGCACCGGAGCCGTTTCGATCGCGTTTTCCGCGGACGAGGGATGGCGCGTACGACGCCGAAATCGCCACCGCGGACGCACAGATCGGACGCCTGCTCGAAGGGCTTCGCGCCGGCGGACGCCTCGACGACACGTCCGTCATCGTCGTCGCCGATCACGGCGAGATGCTCGGCGAGCACGGCGAGCTGACGCACGGCTTCTTCATCTACGAAGCCGCGACCCGCGTCCCGCTCATCATCAGCGGGCCGGGCGTTCCTGCGCGCGTCGTGTCCGACCAGGTCCGCATCGTGGACGTCATGCCGACCGCGCTCTCGCTGCTCGGCATCCCGATCCCAAAGGCTGTGCAGGGCGCCAACCTGCTGCCGCTCGCACGCGGCGAACATCTCGGCCTCGTCGCGCATTCGGAGAGCTGGTACCCGAGATACCACTACGGCTGGAGCGAACTGCGCGCGATCCAGGACGAGCGGTTCAAGTTGATCCGCGCACCGCGGCCGGAGCTCTACGATCTGTCGGCCGATCCGGCCGAAGCGCACGATCGATCGGCAGAGGCGGGCGCGCGCCTCGACGTGCTGGCGCATGGTCTCGACGAGTTCGAGTCGCGCACCGCGCGGGCCGGCGCACCGCAGGGCCCGCGGCCGGTCGACTCGGAAACCGAAGAACGGCTCGCCGCGCTCGGGTACGTCGCCGGCAGCGTCAACCTGAAGAAGATCGACGAGCCGGCGCGCGGCGATCCGAAGGACAAGATCGAGCTGTACAACCTCTTGAAGGAAGCGGGAACGCTGTCGTTCGACGGGAAGATCGACGAGGCGATCGCGGCGGTCAAGCAAGCCCTCGCGAAAGATCCCGAGATCGTCGAAGGCTACATGCTGCTCGGGAATTTCTACAAGAAGGCGAAGCGTCCCGACGACGCGATCGCGGCGTACCGCGATGCGCTCGCGCGCGACAGCGAGCATCAGAGTGCGCTCTTCAGTTTGGCGCTGGCCTACAAGGATGAAGGCCGCCTCGACGAAGCGCAGGTCGGCTTCGAACGCGCGCGCACGCTCGACCCGAGGAACGGCAAGGTCCTCTGGCAGCTCGCCGACCTCTACATGCGCAAAGGGGACTCCACGCGCGCCGAAGCGGTGATCGCCGACGCGCTCGAGCGAAAGGTCGACGAGCATCGGCTGCTGCTGAAGCTCGGCGAGAGCCGGATCGAAGCGAAGCGATTCGATGAAGCGGAGCGCGCGCTCAAAGCGGCGCTCGAGAAGAAGCCGGGACTGGCGCTCGCGCAGTTCGACCTCGGCCTCGTCTACGAAGGGCAGGGCCGAATCGACAAGGCGATCGCGTCATACCAGGCCGAGCTGTCGACAAACCCGAAGGCGTATCGCGCCGCCTTCAACGCCGCGAAGCTCCTGCAGCAGATTGGCCGCCGCGAGGACGCGATGGCGCTCTTCCGCCAGGTCGTCGACATCGAGCCAACCTTCGGCATCGGTCAGCTCTATCTCGCCAAGGCGCTGCTCGATGCGGGCGACCTCGAAGGCGCCGAGCGCTGGGCGCGCAGCGGCCTGACGAACAAACCCGAGCCGCGCATGGCCCCGCTCGGCCACTACGTCCTCGCGGATGTCTACGAACGCCAGGGTCGGATGGCCGATGCGCAGCGAGAGGTGGAAGCGGCGAAGCGCGTGAAGCCGTAGCGAGCTCAGATCAGCCCGGCGCGCTTCACCGCGTGATAGCGGTTGACCAGCTCGATGCCGAGGCGTTGGGGCTCGGCGTCGACCATCAGCGCGTCGCGCGCGGCGAGGCGGTTGAACGCGTCGCGCCGCGACTGCTCGTAGAGGTGCGCGCTGGCGACGTCGATGGCGGCCTCGCCGGTCGCGAGCGGCTGCGCCAGCAGCTCACCGACGATCCGTTCGCGAAGGCTCGCGAGCAGGACGAGGTGGCGCTGGCGGAGCAGACGCAGGGCGTGGCGCATCTCGGTGCTGTCCTCGTCGCGGAAATTCGTGATCACGATGATCAGCGCGCGCTTGTGCTGCTTGCGGAGCAGTTCCTGCGCGACGGCGACGTAGTCGGAGTGCGTCGTCGTCGGCTGGACGTCGTAGAGCTGGCCCATCAACGCATTCAGCGTCTGGACGCCTTTGCGCGGCGCGAAGTGGCGCGACTGGCCGGGCGGCGCGCCGAAGGTCATCGCGCCGACGGCGTCTCCCTGCTTGAGCGCGACGAAGGTCAGCAGCATGACCGCGTTCAGCACCTGATCGAAATGCGTCGTGCCGACCGGGCCGCTGCGATCGTCGGCACGCATGCGCCGGCCGCAGTCGACGAGCAGCATCACGCATTGATCGCGTTCGTCCTGGTACTCGCGGACGATCGGTTTCCCGACGCGAAGCGTCGCCCGCCAGTCGATGTGGCGGACCGATCCGCCGACGCGATACTCCGACAACTCTTTGAAATCGGTGCCGCTGCCGCGCAGCTGATAGGTCTTGATGCCGATCTCCTGGAGACGGCGATCGCCCGCCAGCCAGGCGTAGCGCGCCACCTGCGCGAAGTCGGGGTAGACGCGGCGCCGCTCGGTCGCGCCGATGCGATCGACGAGCTCCCACAATCCCCAACGCGAGCGGATGCGGATGTCGGCAGGTGCAAACGACACTTCGCCTCTCATGGTCGGGCTCACCGCGTAGGTGACCTCGGTGCGCGTCCCGCCAGTCAGCGTCAGCGCGACCGGCATGCCGCCGGTGGCGAGCGTCGCGTCGGCATGATCGTGGAGCACGCAGTGCCACGTGTCGGTGCCGGTGGTGTCGATCGCCAGTTGAACCGGACGCTTGACGCCGATAGCGAATGCCGCGGGAAGCCGGCGCATCATCGTCGCCGACGACCGGCGCCAGGCCCGGCGCGATGCGACGTAGTCCCAGATCGCAGCCGCGATCAACGCGAGGCTCGCGGCGATGGCCGTGCGGCTCACCGCGGCGACCGGTACGTGCGCCAGCAGCGCCAGCAGCAGTCCCGCCGACACGGCGGCCAGCACGCCGATCGCCCGCCGGGCCGGAATCATGCGAGTTGGCACGTCTACACGCGCGGTGCGGCGACGCTCCCGAGAATCTCGGACAACACGTCGTTGGTCGTTCGTCCTTCGAGCAGCGCGTCGGGCGCGAGCGCGATGCGATGCCGCAGCGCCGGCAGCGCGATGCGCTTGATGTCATCCGGGGTGGCGTAGTTGCGGCCGTCGAGGAGCGCGGCGGCGCGCGCCCCGCGCACGAGCGCCAAGGCGCCGCGCGGTCCGCTGCCGATGGCGACCGCGGCATGATCGCGCGTCGCGCGCGCGATCCGCACCGCGTAGTCGATCACCTGTTCGTCGACACGTTGCCGTGCCGCGAGCCGCTGAAGGTTCAAGACGCCGGCGCCGTCGAGGCACGGCTTCACGCCCGCCAGCGGCAGTTCGTCGCCGGCCTGATCGGCGGTCACGCGAACGACCACCGCGACTTCCTCTTCGCTCGAGGGGTAGCCGATCTCGATCTTGAACAGGAACCTGTCGAGCTGCGCTTCGGGCAGTGGGTAGGTGCCTTCGGTTTCGACCGGATTCTGCGTCGCCAGCACCATGAACGGCTTCGGGAGCGCGAGCGTCTGTCCTTCGAGCGTCACCTGGTATTCCTGCATGACTTCGAGCAGAGCGCTCTGTGTCTTGGCGGGCGCGCGATTGATCTCGTCGGCCAGCAGCACGTGTGTGAACACCGGGCCGCGCACGACGCGCAGGTCGCGCGTCGACGGATCGAGGACGGCGTGTCCGGTGATGTCCGACGGCATCATGTCGGGCGTGAACTGGACGCGCGCGTGCGCGAGCGACAGCGCCTGCGCCAGCGCGCGGACGAGCAGCGTCTTGCCGAGCCCCGGGACGCCTTCGATGAGCACGTGGCCCGACGCGACCAGCGCAATCAATACCTGTTCGACGATCGCCGACTGCCCGACCATCGCGTGGCGGATCGTGCCGCGCAGATCGTCGAGGATCCGGGATGCCTGCGCGGCGGTGTCAGTTTGAAGATCTTGCATGAGTGACCTATTTCAGAATCTGGCGCCGCGCGGTCTCGAGGAGCGCGATCGCGCGGCGCAGCTCGGACAGCCTGCGCGGATCAGGACGATGGTGAACAGCCGTGCCCAGGTCGTGCCGATTGAATCCAGTGAGTCCCGCGAGAGCCGTGGCGCGTTCACTGCCGGCCAGAGTCGAGTACATCTTGACGCGGCGCCGGGCCGCTTCTTCGAGCGCGCGCACGCACGCCGCGTGCAGTGATTCGCCGCCGCCTTGCCGCAGCGCGAACTGCCCGCTGCCGCGGATCTGCTCGGCCAGCGATCGCCGCGCGGTGGTCGGCGGCGCGGCAAGCGGACCGAACCGGACGGCGCCGCGCCACAACGCCAGCGCGATGAGGGCGAGCGAGAGCATGACCACCGGCGCGCCGCGCTGCCATGCCAGCGCGAGCAGCCACGGCGCATCGTCTTCCGAGAGGAAATGCAGCTCATCGCCGCGGCGCAACTGCGTGGCTGACACGAACAGACGGCCGTGGCCACCGTCGAGCAGGCTCGTGTGCGTGAACGGCACGGCGTCGATCATTGTCACACTTCCTCGACCGACGCCGACGCGCAGCGCATGAATGCCGGACGCATCGCGAAGCGTCCAGGCGATATGGTCGTCGGCCGTGAGGTGCGAGACCCACTCGAAGTTGCAGATTTCGTAGGATGGTCGCGGCGATTCTGGCGGGCGCGCCGCAGCGTCTTCCTCGGCGCTCCAGCACCGATCGCCGAGGCGCCAGCCGTCCGGCTTTCGGCCGTCGGACGGTCGCGCGTACTCCTGGGCAATCCCCGACCAGTGCGTGAAGTCGTCGTCGCTGTCGATGAGCGTTCGATCCACGACCAGCCGGCCGCCCGCTTCAACCCAGCGCTCGAGCGCCTCGCGCCTGCTCCGGCTCATGCTCCAATGCCACGCCGAGAGGACGATCACCGAATCCGGCGGCGGCACGGTCAGCACGCGGTCGCGCATGGTGCGCGCACCGAGTGCTTCCGCGAATCGCTGCGCGGCGTAGAACGGATTGGTCGCCGCCTCGCCGGTCGGTGGCATCGCGAACGGCACGTCGTCAAACGACGTGTGTCTCGCGATCCAGAAGATGAGCAGCGCGAGAGGGACGCCGACGAGCAGGGCGATGACGCGCGATCGCTTCATGCCGCGCCTTCGATCTCGATGGCCTCGCCGCCCGTGCAATCGAGCACGGGTGCGAAGTCGTCGCAGAGCGCGTGGACGGTTGCGGCGCCGAACTGCTCGCGTCCGTAGACCGAGCGCTGCCAGGCGGTGATGAGGAGCGACGCATACTCGCGCCGTGCCTGCGTCAGATGCTGCGCGACCAGCGTCAGACAATCGCCTTCCGTGCTCGAATCGCGAATCGAGAGACGATGCACGTGCACGAGTCGAGACAGGAGCCCGCGGTAGAGCAGAGCCAGCGACGCGCGGTGGTCGCCGCGATCCCACAACGCGCGTGCGGCTGCACCGATGTCAGCGGGCAGCGTCTCCGGCCGGATGTCCAGGTCGCGCACGTGAGTCGGTGCCACGAACCGATCCTCCCTCCGGGGAACGCCGTGCGTGTGAAACAGACGTGCGATGTACACGACCAGCATCCCCGCGAGCACGAACGCCGCGCACCAGACGAGGACGCGCGCCGACTGGCCAATCCACTCGGCAAGACCGGCGATCCAAGTGAGCCATGCCGGCCTGCCCGACCGACGGGCGTCTGACTTCTTCCAGCGGAGCACTTTGATCGTTCGCTCGGGCGCGAAGTTCGGATCTTTCTTGACGGTGTCGATCGCGCGCGCGACGTCGGCGGGTCCCGGCGTCTCGCTCGTCGCGGTCGATTGCTGTGGCGCAGCGTCGGCTCGAACCGCTGGAGCTAGGGCCAACAGCGCCGTCAGCGCGACAAGGCAGAGGAGGTGCGTGTCAGGCCGCGAACGCACGTCGAAACTCCTGCTCGATGTCCCATGCCTCGAGCTCGGCGCGCCGGTTCAGATACATGCCGAATCCCGCGGCGACGTAGAACGGCTCGAGAAACAGCACCGCGATTGCGTAGGCGACGGACAAGGCGATCGAGAGAAAGCCAGGCTGATCCGAGAAGAGGTTGACCAGTTCCGGCGCCAGGCCAGACGGCGCGAGCCAGAACACCAGCGAGACGAGCGCAGAGGTCAGGACCATTTCGGCGACGCCGAATACGCCGGTCGCCATCGACGCCGCGGCCGCGTGACGGCGCCGGATCTGGCGGACCCGCGCGCCGCCGCTGGCGATGGAGAACTCTTCGAGCTGATACACCGGCTGCGTCAGCGAGCGCCACGGCGAAACGCGCCGCACCGTCCACGTGAACAGAAACTGTCTCCACCACACGCGCCGCTGTGCCCGCCAGAGATCGGCGATCGTGGTGGGCTGGCCGAAGGCGGCACGCGACAGCACGAACAGAATCGTGCGATCGAGCCAGGCTTTTGAAAACCAGATCGCCAGCATCGGCAGCCAGACGGCGATTTCGTACGAGGCAAGCGAGAGTGCGATGACCGGCAGCGCCACCACGGCGTAGCAGGCGTAGATCGAGCGCGCAGTGCTCTGGCAGAGACGCACGCCGAGATCGCCGGCTTCGGTCGGCGTCCGTGGCCGCAGCCGCACCCTAAGCGCGTCAATCTGCATGACGTCCTGCGAATGCGAAGTAGCTGAGCACGGCCGTCCAGCAGATCGCCGCGACACCGTACTTGACCGCGGGAAGCAGCCAGGTCGCAGACGACCAGAACGCTTCGATCCCCGCTGCCACGAGCAGCATCGCGGTGACACCGTAGAGAAGAACGGCCGACTCCCTGGACGCGTGCACGAGCGCCTGCCGCCTGGCCTGGCGCGCGGGTGCGATCAGCGCGTGACCGATACGAAGTCCCGCCGCGCCGGACAGAACGATGGCGGTCAGTTCGAACGCCGAGTGCGTGGCGATGAACGAATAGAACGTGGCCGAGAGACCGCGCTCCGTCAGATAGCCGGCGATGGCGCCCGAATACAGGCCGTTGAAGCCGAGAAAGAACAGACTGCCGAGGCCTGCGAACAGGCCGCCGGCAAAACACTGGAAGGCGACGCTCACATTGTTCCGGATATAGAAACCGAACATCATCCAGTCCGTCGACGCGGTGCGGACGCGGCCGATCGATTCGGCGGAGCGCGAGTACATCTCTTCGAACTCGGCGGCGGTCTCGGCGTTGACGACCGTCAGAATCATTTCCGGGTGCCGGTACACCAGAATGCCGACGATGATCGTCGGCAGCAGGAAGACCGCCGTCGCGATCGCCACGTAGCGCACGTGCTTGCGGACGGCCGACGGAAACTCGACGGCAATGATTGCTTTCAAGCGGGCGAGTCCGAACTCGCGGCGGTGATAAATCAGTTGATGGCCGTCGGCGGTGACCCGCTCGAGGCGTTCGACCAGGTAGGCCGGATAGGCGCGGGCGCGCGCCAGCGCGAGCTGTTCGCACGCGCGCCGGTAGAGTGACGCGAGCCGCGCGCCGGACACCGGCGATTCCGCGGAGTCCGCGTGGCCATTGCGGCGCAGCACGCGATCGAGCAGCGTTTCGAGCTCGGCCCACTCGTCCTGATACGTCTCCTCGAAACGCAGCGGCGTCATCATCGCCTTCCCATCAGCCACTGCGCGACGCCGAGCACGCGGTAGGTGACCGCCGGTCCGCTGCGGCCGGCATCGCCCGAGACGACCGCCGCCAGCGACGCAAGCTCGTCGAGCCGATCGCGCGTGAGCCTCGGTGCGCGCGCGGCGAGCGCAATCACCGCGGCCTGATCCTCGAGAGCGAGCGGTCTCGCGGGGACAACCGGCGCGACGTCATCGAGCGGCGGCTGCGACACCGAACGCTGCTCGTAGACGACGACGGTCGCCCCCGCGATGTCGCCCAGGCGTTTACAGTCGCGGCGCAGGAGGATGCTCACGATCGCAAACCCGTAGGCGAGCGGGAGAAAATCTGCCGCGCGCAGGACGTTTCGGGTCACCGATGCCGCGGCCGTGACCGGCAGCCCGTTGTCCATCAGCACCCGGAGACCGAAGACGCGCTTGCCAGGCGTCGCGCCCGACGCCGTCAACTCGAACGCGACCGGATAGAGCCACTCCAGCGCGAAGATGAGAATGATCCAGAACGCGACGCCAATCCCGCCGGTGATGTTCGCGATGATGCCGGCGCCGTAGATGATCGCGATCCGGATCGTCCAGTCGAGGACGAATGCGTAGAAGCGTGCGGTCAGGCCCGCCGGACGCAGCTCGAGCAGGATGCCTTCCGGCGTCTCGGCAGCCACGACCGTATCGAGCACGTTCCGGCCACGCCGGATGTCCTCAGGCGACGATGACAATGGTGTCCGCGAGCCTGTCGTGCAGACACTGCCGCGATTCCGAGAAGATGAACAGCGCGTCGACGAACGTGAACAGGGGGACGAGGCTGACGAGTCGGATCACGAGATTCCGCAGCAATATGATGCGCCCGACCGACGCGCGCGTGCCGTCCTTGCGGACGATCTTGACGCCGACGATCTTCTTCCCAATCGATTGCCCGTTGCGCCGAAGATAGTTCAGCGTCATGCCGAACCAGACCACGAATCCGACGAGCGACAGTGTCAGTCCGAGGGCCATCATGCCGCCGCCAGTGTTGCCCTCCGTCGATGATGCCGCTGCGGCGCCGGCGACGCCGAGCACCAGGAACGGCAGATAGACCATGCTGCCGAAGATGATGATGTCGAGGATCTCCGCTCCCAGCCGGCTGCCGCGTTCCGCGAGGACCAGCTGTGCGTTCGGATCGACGACGTCGCGGACGGTGGCGCGAGGCGGCGCGTACAGATTCGTCATGATGGTGAAGAGCTCCTGGCTTGGTGTGGGGGGCGCGTTATACGTATCGGCAGACGCGGAGAGTTGTTTATCGCCTGCTTGCGCGCCGCAGCGGTCTTCTCACATCAACGCCCAGAAATGCACGCCGGTGCATCCGCGTTGAGAGCGCGCCGATGCGGACACAACTCTCCACCACTGAGGAGGTGGAGAGCGGCGCGCCAGCGGATTGCCATGGCTCGGCCTCTCCTGTAGTCTCCAGTCATGTGCATCGGCCAGTCGGTGGGCAACAACGGCCACAACAGCATCGACGACGTCAAGACGGTGCAGATCCTCCTCAATTTCCATCTCGAGAAGCAGCCCGGACGCAGCCTGCTGAAGGAGGACGGCATCGCGGGCACGTCGACGCTGGCCGCGATTGAAGAATTTCAGCACCGCGTGGTCGGCATGAAGAAGCCCGATGGACGCGTGGATCCAGGCGGGACGACGCTGCGCACGCTCCACCACGAGATCCCGAACGCGTTCACGAAGCGCCGTCTTCACGGCATCATGATCCACGCGACGGACGCGAACATCTCGAAGTACTTTCCGGGCCTCGAGAAGATGTCGGCCAAGGGCATCGACAAGCCGCTGCGGCAGGCGCATTTCCTCGCGCAGCTCGCGCACGAGAGCGGCGAGCTCCGCTACGCGGAGGAGATTGCCGACGGATCCGCCTACGAGGGCCGGGCCGATCTCGGCAACACGCAACCGGGCGACGGCAAGCGTTTCAAGGGGCGCGGGCTGATTCAGTTGACGGGCCGGGCGAATTACACCAAGTACGGCGCGGCACGTCAAAGGGACTTCACGACCGGCGACAACCCGAAGCTGATTGCCGGCGACGCGGACCTCGCCGTCGACGTCGCGTTCTGGTTCTGGATGGGACACGGCCTCAACGCGCTCGCCGACAAAGACGACGTCGTCGGAGTGACGCGGGTGATCAACGGCGGAACGAACGGGCTGCCGGACCGCAAGGCGAAGCTCGCTCGCGCCAAATGCTTCCTGGTGCCCTGACGTGCTGCGCGAGCCTGGGCGACATCGGCGCGGTGTGGTGACCCGCTGGCGTGCGATCCTCGTCACAGCGCTTTCGCTGGCCGCGTGCGGCGGCGCAGGCGTCTCCAACGGGTCTCGCGATGCGAATCAAGCCGGGCGCGGCAGCTCGCCGGCCGCGGTGTCCACACAGGCCGCGGCACCGGCAATCATGACGCAGCCGGCGCTCGTCGAGAACTGCGCCCCCTGCACGTTCAGGATCGGGACAAACCTGCCGGACTTCGCCGTCACGTTCAAAGTTCGTGAGCTGCCAGACGCTGGCCGCCTGGTGGAGTCGCTGCAGGTGTCGCGAGCGGACCGACCGGGCGCGCCCCAGACGCTCGACGTTCACAAGATGACGCCGGTCCCGAAGGGCGACGACTTCTTCATCGGCGCCGACGACATCAACTTCGACGGCTACCGCGATCTGTTCTTCGCGACGAGTCGAGGCGTGGCCAACACGTATGCCGACTACTGGCTCTTCGATCCTGCGAAGGGCGAATTCACGTACCTGGGGAACACTCCCGTCTTCAAGGTGGACGCCGAGAAGCACGAGCTGTCGACCTACGAGCGCGGCGGCGACGGCGGAATGATCTACACGGCCAGGCGGTACGCCTTCGAAAACGGCACGCTCGTCGTAACGGCGTCCGAAGAGCAGGAGAAAGCGGCGGGCGGCGCCTATCAGAAGCGCGTGTTCGAACGGCGCGGCGGCAAGCTCGAACTGGTGAAACGCGAGATGGTCCGGCCGCCGAAGTAAGCGCGACTCGGACGGCTTCTCCTGCTAGACTGATTCCGCCCCCCGCAGTCCGGCCTCTATTACCATGAGGATGACGCGATGAAGTCGATGGACGTGACCCCCCGTCGTGGTTTTCTGCGGATGTTCGGCGCCATTGCCGCTGTCGCGCTCCCCGCGGCGGCGCGTGGATCCACCGTACAGGAATCCGGCCCCGATGACTGGATCAACGAAGTCAAGGGCGCGCACCGCTGCCTCTTCGACTTTCCGCAGCACAAGAGCCTGTTGCCGCAGCTGCACATCCTGAATTACTTGAACACCTATGCGACCGCCTACAAGACCGCGGCGGGTCAGGCGGGCGCCGTCGGCACCTTCTACGGCATCGGTCAGCAGTCGAGCATCCCGCTGGCATTCAACGATGCGATGTGGGCGAAGTACGGCCTCGGCGAGTATCTGTCGCTCAAGGACGCCGGCGGAAAGCCGTACACGCGCAACGTCTTCAATCGCCCGACGAAGGAGGACGCGCATCTGTTGATGCAGGCGCTTCAGACGCCGGCGATTCCGGCGCTTGCCGAAGCGGTGCCGGCAATCGGCATCGAGAGCCTGCAGAAGATGGGCACGAAGTTTCTGCTCTGCGCGAACGCGTTCGGGGCGTGGTGCCTGGAACTCGAGGCGCGCGGCAAGGGCAAGGCGCAGGACATCGAAAAGGAGTTGCGCGCGAACCTGCTGCCGGGCGTCACCGTCATCCCGGCGATGGTGATTGCGATCGAGAAGGCGCAGGCGGCAGGCATCCGATACAACCGGCAATAATCACGCAGAGTCGAACGACCAAGGAGATCAGATCATGAGGAACTTCGTCTTGGCGGTGACGGCGCTTGCGCTCGCGGGCGCGATCGGCCTCGCCGCTCAGCAGCCCGCGCCGGTCGAGAAGCAGATCGCCGACGCGACGCGCATCCTGCCGCCGGATCTGCGCGCGGGTGCGACCGTCGTGACCTACGATGCCGCCACCGGCGCCCGCAAGGTGCTGCGGCAGGGCACGAACTTCGTCGAGTGCCAGCCGAGAATGGCCGACGGGTTCGAGCGCTGCTACCACAAGTCGTTCGCGCCGCGCCGCGACTTCGAAGCGAAGCTGCGCGCGCAGAAGAAGAGCGACGAGGACATTCAGAAAGCGGTCGCCGCCGCGGTCAAGGACGGCACGCTTCCGCAGCCACCCAAGGCGATGATGTCGTATCGCGGCTTCGACAAGACCGATCGGATACAGAACCTGTGGGTGATGTCGATGCCGAACGCCACGCCGGAATCGGTCGGCGTGTCGACCGTGAGCCAGCGCGACGCTGCGCTCGCCGGACACGGCCTGCCGTGGATGATGCTGCCGGGCACGCCGGGCGCGCACATCATGATCCCGATCAACCCACCCGTGAAGTCGTCGACGGTCACCGACGCCGCGGCCGACGAGATCGCGCAGGCCACACTGCCGCTGCCGGACGATCTGCGCGCCGAGGCGAGCGTCTACAAGTACGACCCGAAGAGCGGCGAGCGCGTCTGGCTGCGCAAGGGCACGAACTTCGCCGAGTGCATGCCGCGCGGCGACGACGGCTTCACGTGGTGCTACAACCGCGCGACGGCGGCGCGCCGCGACTTCTCCGCCAAGCTTCGCGCGCAGGGCAAGTCCGACAAGGAGATTCAGGACGCGGTGGCCGCCGCCACCAAGGACGGCACGCTCAAGCCGGCGCCGTTCGGCACGATGTCGTATCGGTTGTATGGAAAGAAGGATCGGATCCAGCTGCTCTGGGTGCTCTCGGTCCCTGGCGCGACGCCGGAGACGATCGGCGTTTCGGAAGGCAGCCAGCGCGACGAGGCGATTGGCGGCGACGGCCGGCCGTGGCTGATGCTCTCGGGCACGCCGGGCGCGCACGTGATGATTCCGATCAACAAGTGACCTCATCGAACGCGCGGCGAATCGATCGCCGCGCGTTCGCTCGAGCGCCCGGCACAGGGGACCGATCGTGAAGGCCTATCTCATCACCACCGGAACGATTTTCGCGCTCGTGACGCTGGCGCACCTGGCCAGGACGCCGGAGATCTGGGATCGCCGCGGCAGCGATCCGATGTTCTTCTGGAGCTTCACGCTGCTCACACTCCTGTCGGCCGCGATGTCGGTGTGGGCGTGGATGCTGTGGCCTCGACAGACGACGCGCTGAAACGACCATCCTTCAACCACTCACGATTGCGATCGACGAACAGCCGCGCGCTCTCCTGCCCGATGGCGAACGTCTCGAACGTCGCATGTCGCTCGAAATCAAACGATCGGACCGGCAGCGGGACGACCGGCGACAGGACGCGGTAATCGACGTCCGCGGGCGCCGCGACGATCCTCGGCCACCACGCGCCGCGCAACAAGCGTCCGTCGTCATCGCTCACGCAGGCGATCACGCGGCGGGCGCCGAGAACGACGGCGGCATCAATCGGCACGCGGCAGAGCCAGGCGCCGTCGAACGTCAGCCGCCGATCGATGGGCACCATGCGCGAGTACGGGCCGGGCAGGAAACACGATGCGAGGATCGCGTCGGCGAGTGGAATCGAATCACGGTCGGTGAGCACCCGCCGCGAGAAACCGCGAGTGCGCAGCTGTGTGACGACCACCGCAAGCGGAATGCAGGTATCGCCGAGAAGTCGCTTGCCGAAATACCGCGTCGCGACGCTGCCAACGATGTCCGACATGCGATAAGGCCAGCGTCCGCGCAGCAGGCGCCGCAGGTCGCACACGCGGCTGCCCAGCAGCTCCGTCCACGCCGCGCGGAGATCGGCCGCGCGTCCGATCGCCAAGGCTCCCGCGATCAACGCGCCGGAGCTCGCACCGGATACCGCGTCCGGCGCCAGGCCGTTCTGCGTCAGCCCCTCGATGGCGCCAACGTGAAACGCGGCGCGGCAGCCGCACCCCTCGAAGGCGATTCCGAGCAGGTTATTTGGGCCCGAGAACCTGAACCTGCTTGACGTCGCAGCCAGGTGGCAGGCGGTTCGCGCGGGGCGGAATGTTTCCGAGATAGCAGTTCGGAATCATGTACATCTTCGTCGCGGCCGCTGACATGGGCGGGGGAGCCGCAGCGGCGGCGGTTCGTACGAGCTCCAGCGCCGCTCGATACGTGACCGTCTCGTACGGCGAGATTCGCACGTCGACGGTGACGGTTTGATACTGCGGCGCGCGGATCTCGAGGCGGTGCGGACCCTCTTCAAGCTGCAGCACGTTCTGCGCGTTGATGTCGGCGACGGTTCCGACGTAGAGCGAGTCGATGAAGACCTGCGCATCCGCCGGTGTCACGGCAAGACGCAGGAGGCCGGTGGCGCGTCCCTGCGCCTCCGGGCGCAGACGATTCGCGTCGACCGCATAATCGCCAGTCGAATATCCGTAAGGCGAATAGTACGACCCGTACCCGCCGAAGGTCCCATAAACCTGGCGCCGTCCGGTGCGAAACGGCACGCCTTCTCCAGCTCGCGGCAACAGGCCGCCGGCCGGCGGCGTCATCAGTGGCGGAAAGGGAAAAGTATTCGGGGGCGCGACGGTTGGTGGCGCCGGTGCCGGTGGTGCCGGTGCCGGTGGAGGCGGTGGCACCGGCCGCGTGACCGTGTTCGGCGGCGCCTGACCGCTTCCGGCTCGCGGCATGCCGCTTCGTTGAACGCTTATGCGTTGCTCACCGCGGAGCGAAGTCGCCGCGATGCCGACGAGCGCGAGCGCGATAATGGTGGCACGCATCACAGACTGGATTATATAGGGTACGGCGCGGCGCGCCGTACCCCATTTTGCCCCCCTGATCAGAACGTGACACGAAGACCCAGCTGCATGGTCCGCGGATTCAGCGCGGCGATGATTCGGTTGTACGTGCTGCCGCTCGTCAGGAAGAAATTCGTGACCGCGTTCGAGTTCGTCAAATTGTAGAGGTCGAGCATGCCGGTGATCTTCGCGCCTCTCGGCAGCGCGAACGATTTGTCGAGGCGCAGGTCGACAATGCCGGCCGCATCGGCGTGGCGATTGTCGATGTCGTCGACGAAGACATTGACCGTGCCGGCATTCGCGAGCCGCACGTTGGCGACCGGCGACCACGGGTAGCCGCTCTGCACGCGGATGTTGCCGCCGACGCCGATGCCGGCGACGGGCAGCTCGTAGCGGCCGAGCAGGCGCGCCTGCCAGTTCGTGTTCGGCTGGCGGTTGGAGATATCGGCGCTGTAGTTGAGCGGATAGGTGTTGCCGAACCCGTAGACGGCGATTGGATCGGTGTTGAGCGGGCTGGTCGAAATCGCGCCGCCGGTGCCGGGGGAGCGAACTTCGTCGCGCCATTGGTAGTCCACGCCGCCCTGGATGAACAGCCCGCGCCGGAAGCGACGCTGGGCCGAGAACGACATCGTGTCGTAGGTCGCGTCCGAGTCGGGAATATTGGTGAACTGGTTCTGCACGACACCTCGGAGTGACACGGGGATGTCGAGGAGGTGTAGAGTTTGCGTGGCGTCGAACGGGTTCGCCGCCGTGACCGGCACGTTGATATTCCCGAAACGCGCGACGTTGACGACGCCGAAGATGTTGCGGCTCGATTTGCGGACGTACACGGCGCGCACCGATGATTCACCCCAGAACTGATGCTCAATCGATCCGCTGAACTCGTCGCCATAGGGCTGCTTGAGGTTCGGGTCCACCGTGGTGGTGCTCCCGCCCTGCGAGGAGACGAGCGCTCCGAGCTCCTGCGGACCGTCGTACACGCCGTTGCGGTTCGGATCGAGGAACTGGTAGGTGCGATAGTTCGCGCCGCCGGGATTGAGCGACGTGAAGTTGTTTCCGTAGATCGCGTAGTAGCGGCCGTAGAACGCTTTCACCGCGGTCTTGCCGTTCCCGAACAGATCGTAGGCGAGGCCGAGGCGCGGCGCGACGTTGTTGCGGGTGAGGATCGTCTGCTCGGGGACGGTCGTCTTGGGAAAGACGTCCGCCAGAATCGGATTGCGCGTGCCCTGTTCGTAGTACGGCCGTTGATGGCCGAAGCGGAGGCCGGCCGTGATCGTCAGCTTGGGCGTGGGCGTCCAGCGGTCCTGCGCGAAGACGGAGAGCATCGAGTTGTTGTCGTATCCCGGCTGCCATCCGCTGGCGAAGTCCGAGAACGCGCCGACGTCGGCCAGCTGGATCTGATCGACCTGACCGCTGCGCGGAAGATACTGAACGGGGCCGGACTGTCCGTTGATCCCCTGCCGGTAATGGTTGAGGATGTACTCGTAGCCGACCTTGATGTCGTGGCTGCCGTTCTTCGTCGGCAGAAAATACGTCAGCGTCCCGAGTGTCTGCGGTTTGCCGTAGTCGAGCGTGAACGCGTTCCAGCCGGCGCCGCTCACTAATCCGGTCGCGCTGTCGGAGGTCGGCGGCTTCAGCGCCGGATCCACTTTCGTCGTCATCGGCCACACTTCGCAGCACGCCGCGGCGCGGATCGTCGAGAACATCCGGTTCGACCAGACGCGCTGCCATTCGGCCTTCTTGATCCACGTCTTGCTGTCCTGCGCCAGCACCGCTTCGGGCAGCGTGCTCGCCGAGAGGCCGCGATTCGGTTTGATCTTGTTGTTGCGCGGCATCAGGAAGCCGACGAACGTGTCCTTCGTGCCGTGACGCCACGTCACCTTCAGCATCGGATCGGTCACGTCGGTGATGTCGGTGGCGACCGCCGGATCGACGCCGGAGATGCGCTGCTCGAGATGGAACTTGTTGAACGCGCCGAAGAACCAGAGCTTGTCGCGCAGGACCGGGCCGCCGAGCTCCAGGTGCGTCTCCCAGAACGACAGGTTCGGATTGCCGGTGAAGCCGCGCGCGCGCGTTTCATCGTCGACGTTGTTCGCCATCCACTTGCCGACCGGCTCGAAGGTGACGTGCTCGAGTCCCGAGAAGCGGTTGCCGCCGCTCTTGAAGTTCTGCGTATTGGTGGCGCCCGGTGAGCTCGATTCGACGTCGCCGCCGATGGCGGTAATCGACACTTCGCCGACCGCGAAGAAGTCGGCGTAGAAGAACCCACCGTTGTCGCCCTCGGTGGTGTCGATCCCTTCGTACATCATCTTGACCTGACCGCGGATACCGAACGCGTCGTACCCGGTCTGCTGACTCTTGTGCGAGCCGCCGACGTCGTAGCCCTGCATCCGCACGCCAGGCGTCTGCGCGAGATTGCCCCACAAGTCGGTGGAGCTCGGGACGCCGACGAGCGCTTCGCCGCTGAACGTCGCGCCGACTTTCGTCGTCGTCGTGTCCACCATCGGAGAGTCGCCGGTCACCGTGATGCTTTCACTCAGCGACGCGACTTCGAGAGTGCTGTCGACCGTCAGCGTCGAACCCTGGGTGACGACGATGTTCTGCCGCACGAAGGGCTGAAATCCCTGAAGCTCGAACCTGAGCGCGTAGGCGCCCGAAGGAAGGTTGGTGATCAGGTAGCGGCCGTCGGTTTCGGTGATCGCGGTCCGCTGACCGATCAGCGCGGGCGACGTCGCCGTCACCGTCACGCCCGGCAGCACGCCGCCTTGCGCGTCTTTCACCGTGCCGAGGAGGCGGCCTTGTTCGACCTGGGCGTGGACCGGGGTGCACAGAACGAAGAGGACGAGAACGATCGGTGCAATGAGCTTCTTCATGGCGCCGTTTTAGGCGCTTCGCAGAGAGCAGTCAAGACACTCTGCGCCGAAAATCGAGCTCATCCCGCGGGCGCCGACGGTTTTCCGTATCAGTGACGGCGGCGACGTCCGCATCCGTCCCGTGCGGTCACAAAAAGAAAAGGGGCGGCCCTGGAAGGGCCGCCCCACGGTGTACGCGCGATCGAACGAGCTGCTTAGAAGCCCACCACGAGGCCGAGCCGGACGATGCGCGGCGTGACGTTCTGCGACAGCGTGTTGAAGCTCGCCGGCGTGACGTTGTTCGTGCCGCCGAGGCTGTTGTTGCGCAGCAGCGCCGCGTTGCCGTTGAACACGTTGAACACGTCGGCCATCAGGCGCAGCTTGAGCGCCTGGAACGTGAACTGCCGCGCGACGCGGAGATCCGTGTCCCACGGGTTCGGATACCGGAACGTATCGACTTCCGGCGTGACCAGCACGTTGAGCGAGTCGGAGCCGAGCGCCTGCGGGCGATAGATCGGGAACGGATAGCCCTGGCGGCCGAACACGTTGCCGCCGATCTCGATGCCGTACGGCGCCACGTACATGCCGTTCGCATTGAACTGCCACTTCGCGTTCAGGTAGTACGCGCCGCCGCCGCCGCCGGTCGCCGCAACCATCTGTCCACCGTCGACGAGCGGCTCGGTCACGGTGCGCGTCGGGTTCCCCGCGTTGCTGAAGAGTCCGCTGCTGCCGTCGAAGTGCTCGCGCGCGTTGTTGTAAGCGAACGACACGCGCCCCATCCACTTCTTCGACAGCCGCTTCATCAGCGCGACTTCGACGCCGTTGTAGTCGGTGAAATAGCCGGGTACGTTGGTCAGGAGGAAGCCGCCGCCGCCCGCGGTGACGAGCGCCGCAGTCGGAATGAACGTCGGCACGCTATAAGCCGAGCCGTCCGGCAGCGTGCCGGTCAGCGTCGGACCGGCGGTATACCCGGTGTCGAGCGGCACGCCGATGCGCGGCGTGATGTTCGCGGCGGCGTTGCCGAACAGGTTGCTGTTCCGCGAGTAGGTGTACGACGCCTGCACAGCGAGGTGAGGCATCAGCTCGCGATCGAGGCCGGCAACGATCGTCCGCGTGACCGGCGCCTTCAGGTTCGAATCCACCTGGTTGGGCGACGTGACCGCGGTCGGATTGTTCACGTTGATGCCGCTTGCCGAAAGCACCTGCGACGTGTTCACCTCGCTCGCCTGCGCGAACCCATCGCGGTTGTCGTCCGCCCAACGGTAGGTGATCGCGCCGAGACCAGAGGCCGGGTTCATGAACCCGATCGTCGAGGTGGCGAGCTGACCCACTGAACTGCTGTAGCTCACGCGCGCGTTGGTCTTGTGCGACTCGTCCAGCGAGTAGGTGAAGCTGGCGCGCGGCGAGATGTTGTTCCAGGTGAATGGCGCGCGGTACCCGGTGAAGACGATCCCCGGGACGAGCTGCGGGAACGCGGGGTTCGACTCGGTCGTGCTGGCATCAGCGCTGCCCCACTGGCGATCGAAGCGGACGCCGAAGTTGATCGTCATCCGCGTGCGCGACAGCGTGTCGCCGAGGTAGGCGTGGAGATAGTTGGCGCGATTGCCGCCGCGGCCCTCGCGAAACGCCTGCGCGCGCAGGTCGCTGGCCGTCTGGAAGATCGCGCGGATGCCGTTGCCGGGCCACATGTTCTCGGTGATGACGTCGGTCGTGCGGTAGCCGCCGCCGTACTTCACGTCGTTGGTGCCGCCGAGCTTTGTGAAGAACGAGTGCGCATCCGCCGTCGCCGTGTGCTGCGGACGCGAGCTGACCTGCCGCTGGATCCCGCCGTAGGTTCTCGAGTTGGGCGCGTCGAAGCCGGCCTGCGCGTCGAACCCGCCCTCGGGCGTCAGCGCGACGCCGGTGTTGAAGTACGCGTACTTCATCGAGAGAAAGGCGTTCGAGCCGAGCACGCGGTCGTCGGCGACCTTCCACAGCCCGTGGAGCGGTGAGCTGTCGCTGTAGAAGTTGTCCTGATGGAATGTCGCCTCGGGCGCTTCGATCGTGGCGAGGCCGGGCTTGCGATGATCCTTGATCTTGTAGCCGTTGTAGAACAGGAAGTTGACCATGTCCTTCGGCGTCGCCTGCCAATTGATCTTGAGGTTCGGATCGTCGAGCCGCGTCCGATCGATCGCGTTCGTCGTGCGGCGGAACAGCCCGACGTCCTGGCGCGAATACGAGCCGTAGAACCAGGCGCGGTTGCGGACCAGCGGTCCGCCGAGGTCGAAGCCGTAGTCGGTGCTCTTCGTGATGTGGTCGGACGTCGCGTCGGTGACCGGGACCGCCAGCTTCGTGAGCTCCTCGGGAAGGTTCGACGACTGCAGGCTGTCGTTCGCGAAGTAGCCGCGCGCGCCGCCGTGGTAATCGTTGCCGCCGCGCTTCACCACCATGTCGATCGTCAGCGCGCCGGTGCGCTCGCGGACGTCGTTGCCGGCGGTCGAGACGTGCACTTCCTCGAAGTTGTCGAAGTTGAAGTAGGTCGCCGACTGTCCCGGCGCCGCCATGTCGGTGATCTCGACGCCGTCGAGCGTCCACGACGTGTCCTGCGTCCGCGCGCCCTTCGCGACGACGATGAGCTGCTGGCCGGTCTCGTTGCCGGCGATGTTGACGCGATCAACGAGCGCGCCCGGCACCGAGCGAATCAGCGAAAACGGATCGCGCGACGTCGGAATGCGAGTGAGCTCGTCGCTCGTGAAGTTGGTCGACGTGCCGATCGCCGTCGCGTCGACGATCGGCGACGCTTCCGGCGCCTTCACGACGACGGTTTCGTTGAGGGCGGCGATTTTGAGCGTCACCGCCATGTCGGCGTTCTTGCCGACGGCAACGATCGCTTCACGCTCGACGGTCGTGAAGCCGGAAAGCTCGACGGAAATCTGATAGGTGCCGGGGGCGACGTTGAGAAAGCGGAACTGGCCGTCCCCGGTTGTCGTGAACGTCAGCGTCGCGTCGATCGCGTGCGCCGTCACCGACGCGCCGGGGATGACGCCGCCCTGGTCGTCCTTGACCGTGCCCGTGATGCTGCCGCTCTGGACCTGTGCGAACGTCGGAAGCGCCGCGCAGAGAATCAGCGCGAGCCCCAAACTCAAGCGTTTCATTACAGAAGACTCCTTGAAGCGCCGCTAGCTATGACACTAGACGACTTAAGAGACCTTATCGGCCCGAACGCTCGGGAATATATGACCTACACACGTCTGCGCCGTTTGGCGCATCGATCAGAGCTGTTGCTGCACGCTGAACGGAGATGCCAGGTGCCGGCGCCGACGCGTGGACTGGCTGGCAGGACCTTTATTACTTACCGCTCGGCGGAACAAGCGTGCACAACTCGTGTGTAAACGAGCGTGACGCTCGTGCTACCTGTATCGGCCGAACCTCGAGCGAGCCTTAGCTCTTGACATTTTTCGGCCGACGGTCACAATCTACTCGGTTAGGCCCTACATCAGTCTCGCCGTCGGACGTTCCGGTAACCCGATTCACGAGGTCCGCCAAATGATCGTCACCGCCGAACCCATCGATCTGGACGCGCTTCGTGTACGCAGCGAGTTTCTGGCGATGCCAGGGCTCACCATCAGCGTTCCGCAGGTCGCACGGATGCTCGGTCTGCGATCCGAACACGCCGCGGCGATTCTCGAAACGCTGGCCAACGAACAGTTCCTGACGCATACGGCGAACGGCGCGTATCGGCGCGCGCTGCGCACCGACAGCTAGCTTCTTTCACGAGCGCGCGAAGCGCGCGAGCCCACACCGCCTTACGAGCGCGCGAAGCGCGCGTGCCCTATCGTTCATCTTGCGTCGCGAGCGAGCCTCAGGGCTTCGCGGGCGCGCGCCAGATGATGGTCGTCGTGTTCCGCCACGAAATACATCCAGTCGACGACGCGCATCGTCCGCTGAAGCCGCGGATGACGCGCGGCGCGCGCGGCCTGCGCTTCGTCGAGCTCTTCGAGTTGCTGCGCGAGCTCTTCGCGATGCGCTCGCAGCCGCTCGAGCAGCACGCCTGTGGCGATCGCGTTGTGGTTCGCGTCCTCGGTCGTCCGGTTCGTCATGTCCGCGGCAGAGAGGACCGCGGCGCCCGACGCGAAGTCCTGCAGCCGTTTGACGTCGAGCTCGTGTAAGTCGTCGAGATGACCGATGTGCTGCTGCGCGGACCAGGACGGTTCGATGCGCCAGCGGCGGAGCGGGTCGGCCGCGCTCTGCAGCAGCTCCGTGGCGCGAGCCGGCATGCCGCGCAGCCGCTCGAGCACTGCCGGGTAGAGACCGAGCGGAAGCTCATGATCGAACGTTCGCGTCGTCCATCGAGCGAGAGTAATCATGAACAGAGTCTATCGGCGATGTCTTTTCGGGGCCGGTTCCTTTGGCAGGCGGACAATGAAGGTCGATCCCGAACCGGGCTCGCTGCGCACCGACAGCGAGCCGCCGAACTCCTCGACGATGCGGCTGGTGATCCACAGACCGAGGCCGAATCCAGCGTAACGGCGATCGGCGACGACGCGCTCGAAGCGCTCGAAGATCCGCTCCTGATGCTCGGGGGCGATGCCGATTCCTTGATCCGACACGTCGAGCAGCGCATCCGTGTCGTCGCTCTTCACCGTGACCTGGATCGGCCGCCCTTCGCCGTACTTCAACGCATTCGAGACGAGGTTGGTCAGGACCTGATCGAGGCGGAGCCGATCCCACTGACCGACGGTCGGTTCCAACACCCGGACGATGAGCGCCTGTTCGGGGCTGTCGAGGCGATCGATCACTTCGGCGACGACGGCGGCGAGATCCACTGGCTCGAGATCGAGCTGCAGCCGGCCGCTGGCGATTCGAGAGACGTCGAGCAGGTCGTCGATCAGCCGCACCAGCCGCGACACCTGGTGCGCCGCTTTGCCGACGCGCCCGCGCACCCAATCGAGCGGCAACGCGGCATCGTTGCGTTCGGCGGCGCGCATGATGCTCAGGAGCTGCAGCTGCAGCGCGTTGATCGGATTGCGCAGCTCGTGGGCCGCCGCGGCGAAGAAGGTGTCGCGCGTCTGGAGGCTCTCTTCGATCTTGCGGCGGATGAGCACGTGTTCGGTGACGTCGACCGCGAACACCACGATGCCGTCGATCTCGCCGTTCGGGTCGCGGATCGCCTGGTAGACGAATGTGAAGTACGACTCCTCGTCGCCGTCGCGATCGCGCTCGTCGCCTTTGAAGTGGATGGGGACCTCGATCCCCCAGAACGTCTTGCCGGTGTGATACACCTCGTCGAGAACCTCGAACATGCCTTGACCGGCGGCTTCGGGCAGTGCGTCGCGAATGGGTTTGCCGGCGAGATCGCGATGGCCGATCAGGCGCGCGTACGGCCCGTTCGCGAACTCGTAGCGCAGCTCCGGTCCGCGCAGGATGCAGATGGGGACGGGAGCCTCGTCGAACAGCGATCGCAGCCGCTCGCGCTCGAGGTCCGCCTGGCGGCGGAGCCACAGCTGCTCGACTTGACTCTGGATCTTCGCGACGAGCTCGCGCGCGAAGAACGGCTTCACGAGGTAATCGGTCGCACCCGCCTTCAAGCCTTCGAGCTTCGCCGCCTCGCCGGCGACAGCCGAGAGGAGCAGGACGGGAATCGACGCGGTGTCGCGCTCGGCGCGCAGCGCCCGCAGGAGGCCGAGGCCGTCGAGCCCCGGCATCATCATGTCGGCGACGATGAGATCGGGGCGGTGCGATTTCACTGACGCGAGGGCCGTGACGCCGTCCGGAACCGCTTCGACGTTCCAGCGCCGGCGGAGCAGCCGCACCAGGTACTGCCGCATGTCGGGATGATCGTCCGCGATCAGCACGCGCGCCGATCGCGTGGCATCCGTGAGCGCGATCCCGTCGACGACGTGCTTCCCCGCGGCATCGTCGATGCGCGACGCCGCAACCGGGACGTCGTCGGCGGCGTCGTCGATCCAGCGCAGGGTCTCTTCGATGAACGGCGCCGCATCGCCCGGTGACGAGGTCAGCGGACGCGAGCGCCTGATGCGGTCCGCCGGGAGATGCGCGTCGCCTGTTCGCAACCAGACGCTGAACGTACTGCCGCGCCCCGGCTCGCTGTCCACGCTCACATCGCCGCCATGGAACCGGGCCAGCTCGTGGACCAGCGCGAGGCCGATACCGGATCCTTCCTGGCTCCGCGCGCGTGCGCCGCGCACGCGGTGAAAGTGGCGGAACAGATGCGGGAGGTCGGCCGACGCGATGCCGATGCCGGTATCGGCGACGGTCAGCGTGACTCCGCGTCCGGTCTCGCGCAGCCGCACGTCGATCCCGCCGTCGAACGTGAACTTGACCGCGTTCGACAGCAGATTGAGGACGATCTTCTCCCACATGCCGCGATCGACGTAGACGGGTTCGGCGAGCGGTGGACAGTCGACCGTCAGCGTCAGGCCGGCGCGCTCCACGGCGGAGCGGAAGAGGCTCGCGAGATCGCTGGTGAAGGTGGCGAGGTCGGTCGGCTCGAAGATCGCGTCGACGCGTCCGGCTTCGATCTGCGAGAAGTCGAGCAGCGCGTTGACGATCTTCAGCAGCCGCGCCGAATGTCTGCGCAGCATCCTGATCTGCTCGCGCTGCGGCGCCGACAGCGGCCCGTAATCTCCGGCCAGCAGATCGCCGGCCGGCCCGAGCATCAGCGTCAGCGGCGTACGCAGCTCGTGGCTGAGGCTTTCGAAGAACGTCGTCTTCACGCGATCGACTTCCACGAGCGACGCGGCCCGTTCGCGCTCGCCTTCGTGCGCGCGCGCGTTGGCCAGCGTCGTGGAGATATGAGCCGCCACCAGATCGAGGAATTCTTTGTATCGCGCGTCGAGCACGAGCCTCGGACTGACACCGGACACCAGCACGCCGATCGGCGCGTCCTGGTTGCCGACGTGTCTGATCGGCAGGAGCACGGCGGCGTCGGCGTGCTCGGGCCAGGGACCGCCCGGGAGCGGCCCGAAGCGCGCGCTCGGATGGGAGACGACCTCGGCTTGGCTGGTGCGTGCGACGCGCGCGATCGGCCAGACCGCCGCATCCTCGTCGCCATTGGAAAGGCTGATCGTCTCGGGACCGGCCGGCGTCGCGCCTGCGGCGGGCGAGGTCGCACGGAGTTCTGCACGCGTCCGGTCTGTGTCGAGCAAGTACAGCAGCGTGAACGGCAGGTCGTTCGAATTCGCGGTCAGCGTCTTCGCCAGCACGTCACAGGCGGCGGTCACCGTGTCCGATCGCGATGCGAGCGCGGCGAGGGCATGCAGCGTGCGAAGACGCCGCTCGCCGATCACGCGCTCGGTCGTCTCGATGGAGGTGACGAGCATGCCGCCGGGGCGGCCGGTCTCGTCCGGGATCGCGCTGCACGAGAACGTGAAATACGTTTCCTCGCGGTAGCCGTGTCGATCGAGCACGAACAGGCGATCCTCGCTGCAAAACGGGTCGCCGGTCGCCATCACCTGCTCGAACATCGGCCCGAGCATCGTGCGCCAGATCTCCGCCCAGCAGTCGGCGGCGCGCTGCCCGAGCGACGCCGGATGTTTCGTCGGGCCGAGCACGGTGAGGTAGGCGTCGTTATAAAGCTGGATGCATTCAGGTCCCCATACGATCAGCATGGGGAAGCCCGACGCGAGCATGATGCTGACTGCAGAGCGAAGCGGTTGCGGCCATTCGCTCATGTCGCCGAGCGGCGTCTGCGACCAGTCGAGCGATCGAATGCACGTGCTCATCTCGCCGGCGCGGTCGAACCGCGCGTCGGATGCGGCCGGTGGCTCGAGCGACGGGGCGACGACTTCCTGGAGCGACGGAACACGGACTTCCGTACCGGAGACGAAACTGTCAGAGACAGGAAGGAGGACCGACGGGTCGGTGCCCAACAGCGCTTCGGCCGGAACCGGATGGGCCAGAACCTGATCGGTCGGAATTGCGGACGGGAGCGCTTCGACGGGAACAGCCGGCGAGAGCGCTTCGGCTGCGACGGGCACGACGTCCGGCGTGGTGTCGGCGGCGGCGCCGTCGGGCAGATCGCCGCTCGGTTGATCGGGCGAGGGTTTTGAGTCCATCAGGTCTTGTGACGCCGCCAATGTGAGAAAAGCAAGGTCGACCTACAGCAAGGTGTATTCCAGCGCGCCGCCAATGTCGGGCTTGCGGCGTGTCCATCCCTGAGTGCTCATGCACAGCATTCTGGATCGGAACCCGCGACGGGGCCGTCAGCCCTGCCGGACGAGGGCTTGACAACGCGACGTTCGCATGCTATTTCTCTCGCACGTGTGTTAGAAAAATAACATGATCCGCCACAGCATCCGGGCTCTCGGCCGCGCACCCGGGTTCACGTCCGTCGCCGTGCTCACGCTCGCGCTCGGCATCGGCGCGAACACGGCGATCTTCACCGTCGTCCACGGTGTGCTGTTGAAGCCCCTCCACTATCAGCGCGCCGATCGCCTCGTCCGCCTCTACGAGAACGTCCCCGCGTCCGAGAATCGCGACGGCCGGCCGCGCCGCCGCGGCGCGTTCAGCCGCAGTGAATTACGCGAGCTACAGCAGCACGCGCACGCGCTCTCGCACGTCGCCGGTCACTCGTGGTCGATCATGACCTTGACCGGCCAGCGGGAAGCGGTGCGGGTTCAGGTCGCGCCGGTGTCGCCGGAGATGTTCTCGATGGTTGGCGCGGCGCCTCTCCTCGGACGGCTGCTTGAACCCGCCGATGCCGCGCGCGGCGACGCCGTGGTGATCCTGAGCCACAGTCTGTGGCGGCAGCACTTCGCCGGCGATCCGAACGTCGTCGGCCGGACGATCACGCTGAACGGTGTCATCCCACGCAGCGATGCGAAGCCATACACCGTCGTCGGCGTGATGTCGGCGGCGTTTCAATTCCCCGTCGCAGAGACGCCGTGGCAACTCTGGATGCCGCTGGCGCCGGCCGGCAGCGGCGCCGGCCCCATCGTCGCGCGCCTTGCCGACGGCTCATCCATGGAGAGCGCCGCCGCGGAAGCCGCCGCGATCGTGCTCGGCCTTCGCGGCCACGCCGAGGCCGCCGCGGCCGCGCAGGCGTCGACGCCGCCGCGGTTCGAATGGGCCGGGGTGAAGGACGAAGCCGTCGCGCCGGTCAAGCCGGCGCTTGTGGTCTTGATGATCGCCGTCGGCTTCGTGCTGCTCATCGCCTGCGTCAACGTCGCCAATCTCCTGCTCGCCCGGACGTCTGCGCGGCGGCGCGAGATCGCCATCCGCATCGCGCTCGGCGCCAGCCGCGGCCGGATCGTCCGTCATCTGTTCACGGAGAGCGCGGTGCTGGCGATCCTCGGCGGTGTGCTGGGCATCGGGGTGGCGATCGCCGGCGTGCGGATTCTGCGCGTGCTTGCCGAAACGGCCGCGCGCGTCGATCTGGGCACCGCAGGCGCGAGCTTTCCGCGGCTGGACGACATCGGCCTTGATCCCGCCGTCCTCGCATTCACGATCGCCGTCTCGGTGTTGACCGCGCTCGTCTGCGGCCTTGGTCCAGCCGTCCGTCATTCGCGGCTTTCCGGCTTCGACCTTCGTCCGACGCGCGCCCGCGGCGTCCTCGTGGTCGCGGAGATCGCGATGGCGATGATGCTGCTCGTCTCGGGCGGATTGCTGATGCGAAGCTTCGTCAAGCTGGCGAGCATCGATCCCGGATTCGTCGCGGACCGCGTGATCACGTTCCAAATCGCGCTGCCCGTCGATCGGTATCCCGCGGTGCGGCTCAAAGCATTCGCGGAAGAGGTCGTCGATCGGGTGCGGGCGATACCCGGTGTGCGCGGTGCGGCGTATGCCAACCAGCTGCCGTTCGTCTCGCTCCGGGACACGGCGGGCGGCCTGCGGCGAACGCCGGATCCTCAGGCGCCGCCGGCGCCGGACGGAGCGGACGCCCGCTTCGTCAGCCGCGACTACCTGACCGTCATGGGTATTCATCAGATCGCGGGTCGCGGCTTGACCGATCGCGACGGAGAGGGGCAGCCTCGCGTGCTCGTGATCAACCAGGCGCTGGCGCGACGCGATTTTCCGAACGAGAATCCGATCGGACAGACGGTGTACATCGGCCGGCGTCCCGATCCGTGGCAGATCGTCGGCATCGTCGAGGATGTGCGACAGTTCGGTCTCGATCGCGCGCCGGAGCCGCAATTCTTCGCCGACATGCGGCAATGGCCTGAAACCGGCTTGTTGTTGTTCCCGGTCGGCGCGTACTACGCCCTCCGCATCGAGGCCGATCCGGCGCCAGTCGTCGCCGACGTGCGCCGGGTCGTTCGCGAGATCGACGCGGAAGCCGGCCTGTTCAACGTCGCGAGCATGGACCAACTGGTCTCGACGACGATCGCGCGTCCTCGGATGTATGCCGTGCTGCTCACGATCTTTGCCGGCGTCGGCGTCGTCCTCGCGGCGGTCGGCATCTACGGCGTCCTCGCGTACTCGGTGAGCCAGCGCACGCGTGAAATCGGCATCCGCATGGCGCTCGGCGCGCAGCGCTCGTCGGTCGTCGCGCTCGTGCTCGGCGAGAGCGCGGCGCTGACGGCGGTCGGCATCGCGCTCGGCGTTGCCGGCGCCGCCGCGGCCACGCGCTACCTCGAAGGGATGTTGTTCGGTCTCACGCCGCTGGATCCCGCCACGTTTGTCGCCGTTTCGTTGCTGTTTGCCGCCGTTGCGGCGCTGGCCGCGTGGGTGCCCGCGCGCCGGGCGACGGCAGTCAGTCCGCTGACTGCATTACGCTGCGAGTAAACACGATGGTGAAGTCGCTGCATTCGATCCTGAGCCGCCGCGAGCGCCAGATCATGGACATCCTGTACCGCCGCGGCCGGGCGACCGCCGCGGAGGTCATGGACGAGCTCCCGGGCAACACGAGCTACTCGACGGTGCGGACGCAATTGCGTGTGCTCGAAGAGAAAGGGCACGTGCGTCACGAGGAAGAAGGCCTTCGCTACATCTACAGCGCGGCCGTGCCGCGCCACGCCGCGCGAAAGTCGGCGCTGAAACATCTGGTGGAGACCTTCTTCGATGGATCCGCGGAGAAGACGGTTGCCGCACTCCTTGGCGGCGAAGGGACGCGGCTGACCGACGAAGAGCTCGAGCGGATTGCCGATCTGATTGCGAAGACTCGAAAAGAAACGCCGGGAGGATCGCGATGAAAGCGTCAGTGATCGTACTCGTCGCGCTGGCCGCCACGATGTTGATGCGGAAGCGCTCGGCCGCCGTTCGTCATTGGATCTTGTCGGCCGCCATCGTCTGCGCCGCCGCGACGCCGGGACTCGAGCTGATCGTGCCTCCGTGGCACGTCGCCTTCGGTACACCGCCGACCCACGAGCGCCGGGTGCCGCCGCGGCGCAGCGCCGGAGCGGCGATGGCGCCGATCGCTTCGACGACGCCGGCATCCGAGTCGACGCGGCCCGCCCCTGACGCGCCGTCCGATGCGGCCGCGCGTCCGGACGTGGCCAGCCTGCTGATGACGGTGTGGGTCGCAGGCATCAGCGTCAGCATGGTGCTTCTCGCGATCGGCCTCGCCCGGCTCGCGTGGATCGCGTCGCGATCGCGGCGGCTGACGACCGGACCATGGATCGCGATCGCCGACGAGATCGCGTGCCGCTACGGAATCGGGCGAACGGTCCGTCTCCTGGAAAGCGATCATCCAGCGCTGCTGGTCACGTGGGGCGCGCTGCGGCCTCGGATTCTGCTTCCGCGCGGCTCGACGGCATGGCCCGCGGATCGCATTCGCATTGTCTTGAGTCACGAGCTCGCGCACATCGCGCGCGGCGACTGGCTGCTGCAGATGACGGCCGAACTGCTGCGGTCGGTCTACTGGTTCAACCCGCTCCTCTGGATCGCCGGCAGACGTCTGCGGCAGGAGAGCGAACATGCCTGCGACGATGCGGTCCTGGTTCTGCTCGGCGTCGACGGATCGGAATACGCGAGGCATCTGCTCGACCTCGCCCGCGATGCCGTCCGCCATCGCGCCCGGTGGTCGCCGAATCTGCCGGCGCCCGCGATTGCCCGTCCCTCCAGCCTCGAACGGAGAGTCGCTGCCATGTTGAACGCCCGTCTCAATCGCACGCCGCTCACGCGCCCGGCCCGCGTCATGGCGCTCGTCGCGCTCATGGCTGTCACGATTCCGATTGCCGGATTCGTTCAAACATCGTTCGTCAGCTTCAGCGGGTCGGTGGTCGATCCCAACGGCCGGATCGTTCCCGGCGTCGAGCTCGTGCTCTCCGACACGTTGCACGAGACGAAGCATCAGGTGAAGACCGACGCGGGCGGCCGTTTCGACTTCGTGGGTGTGCCGGCCGGCGAGTACACGCTCGAAATCGTTTTCGCCGGCTTCATGCCGGTGCGCGAGGTGGTGACGCTCAGCGAGCCGAACGTCGACAAGACGTACTCGCTCGAAGTTGGATCGTTGCAGGAGACGATCACCGTGGCCGGCGACGGCATGCCGGGCAACAGCCGGCCCGCTCCGAGGCCGCCATCGCGAGCCCGCAGCACGCAGCCCACCTACGATCCGTGCAGCGCGTCACCGGTCGGCGGCTGCATACGGCCTCCGACGAAGATCGCCGATTTCAAGCCGGAATATCCGCCGCATCTCAACGATCGAAAAATCGAGGGCGTCGTGCAGCTGGCGGCTCGCATCGGTGCGGACGGCACGATGATGCGCGTGCAGCTGGCCGATCCCGGCGATCCGATCGATCCCGCGTTCGTGCAATCGGCGATCGCGGCGGTGGAGCAGTGGCAGTTCACGCCGACGCAACTCGGCGGCGTGCCGATCGAGACTGACATGAAGGTGACGGTGAACTTCGTGATCCGTTAGCGCGCTTTTCGTTTGTACGTCGTGTCCGCCTTCCGGCGGACGTGGCGCGCCGATGAGAAAGGGCAGGAGGGCCCGGCGCTCGGGCCCTCCTGCGTCAGACGCTTAAAGCGAATTGAGGAACGCGAGCAAGTTGCTTTTGCTCGTGCTGCCCAACGCGTTGAACGCGTCGCGCGCAAAATCCGCCTGATTGCCGTGGCGGCGAATCGCGTCGGTCAGGGTGAGGCTCTGGCCGTCGTGCATGAACCGTCCGCGCAAGCGCAGACCCCACAACGGCGGCGTTCTCATCCTATTTCGCGAGCCCTGCCCGCCGTTCTGGACGATGCCATCGCCGGTGTCGACGTCGTGCAACAGGAAGTCGCTGAACGGGCGAATCCGCTTGTTGCCGAGAGCGTTACCCACTCTGAGCGCGCCGCCGTTGATGAGCGTGCCGGGAGCGACGGTGACGATCGAGCGGACGTGGCAGTTGTCGCAGCCGATGCTGTCGAAGATGTTGCTGCCAGTCTGTGCGGCCGTCGTCGCCGCCCGTCTGGCATCTCGCGCCGGCGGGGGCAGCGAGCGCATGAACAACGCGAAGAGTTCCACGTCCACGCCGTCGGTGTCCGGAAACGCCGGATCGTCGGGATGGCCCGCCGGCACCGTATCACGCGCGCCCACGGGAACGCCGTTCGACGTGTTCTCATCCGGCTGGAGCGGGCTGGTGATCCCCATCTCGTTGACGTACGCGTCGGCTGAGAAGGAGACCATGCTCGCCTGCTGCCCCTTCCACCCGAAGCGGCCGACGCGGTTGCTGCCGGGCGCTTCGAACACGGCCACGCTGACCACCTGACCTCGTATCGAAATCGGCTGGCCGTTCGCGATGTTCTGCAGCGTCGTGTTGGAGATCGCTTCGACGAAGCCGTCGCCGGCGACGTTGAGGCTCGAGCGGAAGGCGAACACGTTGGTTTTCGGATCAGTCACGACCTCCTGTTGTGCCGGATCAAGAGACCTGTCCTGGATAAGGGAGCCTCCCGGATGGTCGAAGAACGTAGAGCCATTGAAGAACCCCGCCCGCTTCTCCGTTATTTGGCTCGAGCCTCCCAGATCCGGTGTGAAGTGACACGTGCCGCAACCGGAGTTGTTGAAGATCGGTCCGAGACCCTCCGCCTCCGTATCGATAGCCCCAAACTCCTGGGCCGCTGTGTCGAAGCTGCACTCGCCAGGTGGAATCTCCGGCGAGTTCGGGGAGTTGGCCACGACTGCCTGCCGGAAGGGACCGAATCCGCAGAATTCTTCGGCGAATCCGTTCGAGGTCGCCGAAAGTCCCGGTACGGCATCGGTCACGCCCGCCTGCGTGTGGGTTTGTGTCGCCGTGATTGCGAGACCGAGCATCACGGCGCCGAGTGACGCCAACACCCGGAAGGACAGGAAACGATTCATGACACGACCTCCTTCGAGGGAGCCCTCTTGGCTCTCTCGGCTGCGTACGACAGCTTTTCTCGGTCGGTCGATCGGAGCTTGGTTAGAGCCCGCGAAGGTTGATTGGAGCGGCGAAAATCTAATGCCGAGTGCCGTGCCGTATCAAGCGAAATGCGCAGCGCGCGGGCAACTTTCGGGCAAAGCCGCGACTCGTGCGACTGGCTATGGCACCAGCGATGTAGCGAAGCGCCATGCCGAGTTCACTGATTGCAGGAACGAACGGAATCTGTGTCCGTTGATCGTCGCGTCTGGACGTGGCACCGTGCCCGGCCTGCCTCAGGACATTTGGCCCACTTCGAGTACGAACCGCCAGTGCGACGGATCGACAGGCACGCCGTTGGCGAGATTCTCCTCGCGCGTGGCCAGCGTCCGCTCGCCCGGATATCTCACGCGCTCGCCGTCGTCTGACGACGATTTGAGCGACTCGACGATCGCATCGACGATGCGATCGGCGGCGCCGGCCGCCGACAGCGAGCCGGCGTCGATCGCGATGAAGACCTGGGAGAGCGCCGTTTCTGTCCCGGGATCGACGGCGATCTGGTGAGTAGCGCGGCCGTCGGACAGGATCGCGGCGACCATATCGAGCACGATCGACAGCGCCGATCCCTTCCAGAACCCAATCGGCAACGGTCTTCGCGACGCTTCGATCGCCGCCGGATCCCGCGTCAATTCGCCACGCGTATCGAAGCCGCCGACCACCGGAAGCGGCTCACCCCGACTCCGGTATCCGGCAAGCGCGCCGTACGAAAACTGCGACAGCGCCATGTCGAGCACCACGTGCCCGCGTCGCCGCGGAACGGCGACGACGATGGGGTTGTTGCCGATGCGGGGATCGGCGGCGCCCCACGGCGGGAGGTTTGGCAGCGTGTTGGTCCAGCAGAGGCCGATCACGCCGGCGTCCGCCGCCTGCCACCCGTAGGTTCCGCCGCGCATCCAATGATTCGTGTTCGCCAGCGCGACGCATCCGATGCCGTGGGTCCGCGCCAGTTCGATCGCGATCGCCATGCTGTGATGCGCGTTCAGGTTGCCGACGCCGCGCCGTCCGTCCCATCGCTCGATCGCGCCGGCGGCGGCGGTGCGTTCCGGCAACGCGTCCGCGTCCACGACGCCAGCGCGCATCATCTGGATCAGTCTCGGCGCCAGATTCAAACCGTGCGAGTAGACGCCGTCGCGGCTCGCGTCGGCGATCAACCGCGCGCTCAGATCGGCGCGCTCGGGCGCCAGTCCGGTCGTTTCGAGCGCTCGGCGGAGGGCGTCGTGGAGGTCGGAGTAGGGGACGCGCATGCCGGTGATAATATCCGGCGCCTTGGAGATTCACACCCCGCACAGTCCCATTCACAGTTACAAGGAAATGCTCGTCCACCTGGCGCTGGTCACGCTGGGTGTGTTGATCGCGTTGTCGTTCGAGGGGATCGCAACCTGGCGCGAGCACCGTGCGCTGGTGCGCGAAGCGCGGATCAATCTGACCAACGAAATCCGCGACAACATCACCGAGCTCCGCCAGCGGCTTCAGTCGATCCCACGAGAACAGCAGAACCTCGAACATGCCATCGATATGCTGCAGGTGGTCATGAAACGAATGCCGCTCGAAGGCAAGATCGAGATAGGGTTCTCGAGCGCGTCGCTTCAAGGCGCCAGCCGCAGCACGGCGCAGATGACCGGTGCCTTCGCGCTGATGGAGTACGACGAGGTGAAGAAGTACGCGACCGTCTACGGGCATCAGGATCTGTACCTGCAAATCCAGACCGACGCGATGCAGGTGATGACGCGCGCGATCGCCGTCGGCGCCCTCTTTTCGTCGCCCGAGACCGCGACGCCGCGCGAGCTCGAAGACGCCAGAACGCAGCTGCGACTGGCCCTGGCCACGCTCCTCACGCAGGAGCAGATTGGCGCCAGTCTGCTGAAAGAGTACGAACGCGTGCTAAAGGAACGCTAGACAGCCAACAGCGAATTGGTCTGGTAACCGCGCTGCCCGCGCAAGTACAACGATCCACGTGCACCAATCGATCGCGGACTGCGGCTATGCCTTCGTCCGCGCGCCGGCGATGCGCGCGGCGCTCGAGGCGGTCGGCTCCCTGTCGGACTGGCCGACCTTTGCGGCGAGCTGGAATGACCTCGAGGTCGATCAGTACCTGGACGAACACGACCGCTATCGCCGGCGGCGGTTCGCCGTGTTCAGGATCGGCGTCGACGGCGCGATCGAGCGGCAGCCGCACCAGCCGCACTATCAACACCAGGAGTACAACCGCTTGTTCGGCGGCGTCGAGCGGTGGTTCGCGCCGATCGAGCCTCGGATCGGCGAGTCGCAGAGCCTGCTGACGGTTCTGCGCTTCTGCGATCGGCTGTTCCGCCGGCTCGCTCCGTCGATTGGCGCGTGGCACGTCGAAACGCATCAGTTCCGCATCGAAGCACGGGCCGGCGCACCGGGCCAGCCGACGCCGGAAGGCGTACACCGCGACGGCGTCGACTTCGTGCTGGTCCTCCTCGTCAGCCGCGAGAACATCGTCAGCGGGACGACGACCGTGTACGACCGAGCCGGCACGGCGCTCGGCAGCTTCACGCTGACCGATTCGCTCGACGCCGCGCTCGTCGACGACAACCGCGTCGCGCACGGCGTCACGCCGGTCGCGCCGCTCGATCCAACGCGTCCGGCTCATCGTGACGTGCTCGTGGTCACCTTTCTGCAGAAGGAACGGATCCGCGAGTAGCTCCCGACTGCGAATGACACCCTATATGATGGGCGGATGGCTTCGACGCGGCGGCGCGAGTATGTGTGGCTGGCGATCGTCGCCGCGGCGCTCGTCACCTCGATCGTTCTCGTCCGCATGCACGAGGACGCGATCAAGGTCTTCATCGATCAGAATCCGTTCCTCGGCGCGATTCTCTACATCTTCCTGAACATTCTCGACGCGGTCCTCGCGCCGGGCGCGACGCTGCCGCTGATTCCGGTGGCCGCGCATGCGTGGGGACCGGTCCTGGCCGCGATCGTCACGACCATCGGCTGGACGGTCGGTTCGCTGATCGCGTTTCTGATTGCGCGGCGCTGGGGCTACCCGATCGTGAAGAAGCTCACGTCGATGGAGCGGCTGCGCCAGATGAAGAAGTACATTCCGGAAGATCTCTTCTGGAGCATCGTCGTACTGCGGCTGTTCATGCCGATGGACATCATGAGCTACGTCCTCGGTCTGTTCAGCGACATCAGCTGGTCGCGCTACGTTCTCGCGACCGCGCTGGGCGTGGCGCCGATGGCGTTCGTGCTCGCGTATGTCGGGAAGCTTCCGAACGCGTACGATGTCATCACGTTCGGCGTCGGCGTGGCAGTGGTGGCGGCGTATGTCATGGTCGCTCGGCGGCGGCACCGCCGCCGCCGAGCGGCCGCGTGAGCGTCCCCACGAGCGCGCAAAGCGCGCGAGCTATTGTGAGTGGCCCCTCGCTGAAATCGGCCACACGACTTCGACGCGATCCTTGCGCGTCCCGTAGATCTGGTCGTACTCGTTCACTGCCGGATCGCAGTGCGGCACGATCAGCTCGAGCT
>DAIUKO010000014.1:0-48522 GCA_036848175.1 Vicinamibacterales bacterium
TTCGTCACCGTACCGACGACCAGGTTCGCCCCGGTGATCGCCGTCGTCGCCGCCGCCTGCGTCAACCCGACGACATTCGGCACCGCAACTTGTGGCGGACCACTCGAGACGACGAGCGTGACGGGACTGCCCTGATTGACTTGCGTACCGGCCACCGGCGACTGACTGATCACCGATCCCGCCGGCACGGTCGTACTCGTCGCTGTCGTCACGGTCCCGAGCGTCAGGTTCGCACCCGTGATCGCCGTCGTCGCCGCGGCTTGCGTGAGCCCGACGACATTGGGCACGGCAGTCTGAGGCGGACCACTCGAGACGACGAGCCCCACGGCACTGCCTTGATTGACTTGCGTGCCGGCCGCCGGCGACTGACTGATCACGAATCCCGCCGGCACGGTCGTGCTCGACGCGTTCGTCACCGTGCCGACGACCAGATTCGCACCAACGATCGCCGCCGTCGCCGGAGATTGCGCCACGCCGACGACATTCGGCACCGTAACTTGCGGTGGGCCGCTCGAGACGACGAGGGCGACCGCACCACCCTGATTGACTTGCGTGCCGGCTGTCGGCGATTGACTGATGACCGATCCGGCCGCCACGGTAGTACTCGTCGCTGTCGTCACCGCCCCGAGCGTGAGGTTCGCGCCGGTGATCGCCGACGTCGCCGCCGCCTGCGTCAACCCGACGACATTCGGCACCGTAACTTGCGGCGGACCCGACGACACAACGAGCGCGACGGCACTCCCGGTCGCGACTTGCGTGCCGGCGGTCGGTGACTGACTAATCACCGACCCCGCGGGCACCGTCGTACTCGACGCGGTCGTGACCGTGCCGAGCGTGAGGTTCGCGTTCGTGATCGCCGTCGTCCCCGCCGCCTGCGTCAAGCCGACGACATTCGGGACGGCAACCTGCGACACTGCCGACGCCAGAATCTCGATCGCTGCGAGGTTCCATTGATCCGTCGTCGGCGACGTGTCGTTGATCGTCGCGATCGTGCCGGCAGCCGCCACGGGAGTCGACCTCGCCTGCACCCAGAACGTGTCGCCGGCAGCTGTGTCGACCCATTGATGCACCATCGTCTGGCTCGCGCCGACGACGCGACCGGCCGCACCGCTCCAGTCGTTGCCGACACCGTAGACGAGCGAGCCAGCCCGCGTCGTCGTCAGCGACACGCTCGGCGCGCCGCTCGGCGCGCCGGCTGCCGCGAGCGCGCCGGTGCCGCCAGCCCCGCGGAAGGCCACCACCGTCAGGGACTGATCGAATCCGGTGAACGCCTGATTGGCCGTCACGGTGGCGTTGGTCAACGTCGTTGGAGCTGTCGCGGTCCAGATCTCAGAACTGCCGAATTGCGTGTTCGACCGCTGCGTCAACGTCCACGTCAAACCGGCACCGGAAACGCCCAGCATCTGCATCGATCCCGCCGGGGGCCCGTCAGCGGCGACGAAGGCCACCAGCAGATCGCCTGGCGCCGTCGTCGTAATCAGCGGCGATATCAGCGTCCCGCGCCCGTTGACGAACACTGTCGTGTCAACGGTGAGCGCACCGGATGGCGGCGGACCCGATGAGACGACGACGGCGACGGCGCTGCCGCTGGCGACCTGCGCGCCGGCGGCCGGATTCTGACTGATGACGGAACCAGCAGGAACCGTGCTGCTGGATGCGTTGGTGACGGTGCCGACGATCAGACCGGCGCCGGTGATCGCCGTCGTGGCCGCGGCCTGCGTCGCGTTGACGACGTTCGGTACGGTGACGAGCGTGGTTCCGGCGCCAGATGAGATGACGAGAGAGACGGTGCTGCCCGACGCGACCTGCGTCCCCGCGGCCGGATTCTGACTGATCACCGAACCGGACGGAACCGTGGTACTCGATGCTGTTGTGATGGTGCCGACAGTCAAGCCGGCGTTCGTGATCGCGGTCGTCGCCGCGGCTTGCGTCGCGCTGACGACGTTCGGCACAGTGACGAGCGGCGGACCTGACGACACAACGAGCGATACGGCGCTGCCGGTGACGACCTGCGTGCCTGCCGACGGACTCTGACTGATGACCGAGCCCGAAGGCACCGTCGTGCTCGATGCCGTCGTGACGGCGCCGACGGTAAGACCCGCCGCCGTGATCGCCGACGATGCCGCGGCCTGCGCCAGGTTGACGACGTTCGGCACTGCCACGGTCGTCGGACTGCCGGATCCCGAGAGGCTCACGAACGAGGCGATCGACGGGACGCCGCTGCTGTTGACGATGAACAGCATGTACGGACCGGGCGTCGCGAGGTTCGCGTTCGCCGGAGCAAACACTTTCAGTCCGACCGGCGTTGTTTCGAACGCCAGCGTCTGGAACGATTGATTCTGGTTGAACGCATGCGTCACCGACGTCTGTGCGATCAGCGCGACCGACGCGATGCTCGCGTTGTCGGGCGTGGCGACGGTGAAGGACGTTCCGTACGACACCGACGACGGGGCCGATGAGATCGCCGGTCGTGAGCCCTTGAACAGATACGGCGGCGAGAAGATCTCAGCGGTCTTCTGGTCGGTGACGCCGGCGTCCGAGCCGCCGCCGGCGACGAGCACGCGCGCGTCCGGCAGCAGCACTGCGGTCGAGTGGTACAGCCGCGGCGTGACCATGCTCGACATCGTCGTCCACGTGCCGGTCGTCGGCGACCAGATCTCGGCCGCGAGAATGGCGTTGGCGGTGTTGAACGACGATCGGTCGGTGCCGCCGCCGGTCACGAGCGCGGTGCCGTCGGGAAGCATCGTCAGGTTGAGAAACGATCGCGGAAACGCCATCGAGCCGGTCGGCTGCCAGGCTGGCGACGGCTGCGTCATGTCCAGCGTGAATGCGGTGTTCGCGGCGAAACCGGTGTTGCCGCTGTCTGCCGCGGTCCCGGCTTTCAGAAATTTGCCGGGCTGAACCTGGACGGCGGAGCCACCGTCGATCAGGCGGCTGTCGACGACTGTCCATTGCAGCGTCGAGAGATTCAGGACCGACGCGCGCGATGCGACTTCCGAGTTGCCGACCCACGCGACGCGGCCGTCGGGCAGTACGAACAGAAACGGATACAGCGGAATCGAGTTGGTCGCGGCGGTCAGCGTCGTCCACGTGTCGGTGGCCGGGTTGTAGACTTCGGGCGTGGTGATGATGTCGGAGAGATTGTTCCGTGACCCGGAGACGGCCAGGATGCGGCCGTCGGGCAGCCGCGTCGCCGTGGGATACCACCGTTTGAACGCCATCGGCCGGGCGCGAATCCACGCCTGGCTGTTCGGGTCGAAGATGTCGACTTCGATCAAGCCGAGCCCCGCACCCGATCGGTCCCATCCGCCGAGCGTGATCAAGCGGCCGTCGGCGAGAAACGTGTGCCCGGCACAGAGAAGGTCGGCGAACAAATTGGGCACGTCGGCAAACAGTCCGGTCGCCGGATCCCACACGGTGGCCGTTGACCCCTGCTGCCAATTCAGAATCTTGCCGGTGTTCAGGAGGTGCGAATGCACCGCCACTGCGGGCCATGGGACGGTGCCTGACCATTGGCCGACCTGCGCGGGATCCGCAGCGGTCGACACTTTCACCGGGCCGCTCAGCGCGGCTGCGGCGAACACGGCCAGGGCAACTACGACACGTTTCATCGCGCGACTCCGATCGAGAGGAACAATCCGACGTTGCCTCAGACCTGGATTGCTTCCTGGGGGCGAGACCAACAGCCACCCTTGACCGGGCCGCTGGACGTGGCACTTCTGAGCAATCTCGTCGCCGCTCCTGAGCGTCGATCCGAAAAAAGAAATTGCTAGTAAAAAACGAGGAAGTGTCTGCGTCCCACTGACACGGTCGATGGCAGGCAGACTAAACGCTGCTTCCGGGTTGCTTGGTCTGCATTCCGTAGACTTCTGCGTTCCACTTCCAGATTTGAAAGAGCGGCGGGTAGACGAGCAGTTCGAGGAGGAACGACGTCAGGATTCCGCCGACGAGCGGCGCGGCGATGCGCTTCATCACGTCGGCGCCGGTGCCGCTCGCCATCATGATCGGCACGAGCCCCAGCGTCATGGTCATGACCGTCATCAGCTTCGGGCGGAGTCGCCGGACGGCGCCGTCGACGACCGCCTCGCGCAGATCGGACAGACTTCGCAGCCGTCCTTCGCGATGTGCCTGTGCGTAGGCGAGATCCAGGTACAGGAGCATGAACACGCCAGTCTCCGCGTCCACGCCGAGAAGGGCGATGAGGCCGACCCACACGGCGACGCTCATGTTGTAGCCAAGCAGATAAAGAAACCAAAAGGCGCCGATCGCGGAAAACGGGACCGCAAGGAGGACGATCGAGGTCCGCACCATCGAACGCGTATTCAGATACAGCAGTCCTGCGATCAGCAGCAGTGTCAGCGGCACGACGACCAGCAGCCGTTCTCTGACGCGAAGCATTTCCTCGTACTGTCCCGTCCACGCGATCGCGGCGCCGGCCGGCAGCTGCAGCTCCGCGGCAAGCGCGCGCTTCGCGTCGTCGACATAGCTGCGCACGTCGCGGTCGCCGAGATCGATGTAGACGTAACCGGTCAAGAGGCCGTCTTCGTTGCGCACCATCGACGGTCCCTTCGCGGTGGTGATGGTCGCGAGCTGCGCGAGCGGCACCTGCCGTTGACCGCCCGACGCCGGGACGAGGAGGCGCCCGAGATTGCCGATGTCGCTGCGGAAGTCAGGCATGTAGCGGACGTTGACCGGGTACCGCTCTCGTCCCTCGATCGTCGTCGTGACGTTCTCGCCGCCGATCGCGTTCTGCACGATGCTCTGCGCTTCGTCGACGCTCAGCCCGAAACGCGCCAGTTCTTCCCGCTTCCAGTCGATGTCGAGGAAGTAGCCGCCGCTCGTGCGCTCGGCGAACACGCTGCGCGTCCCGCGCACCCGCGGCAGCACCGCTTCGATCTGCGAACCGATCGCGTCGATGGTGACCAGGTTCGGCGCCGTGATCTTCAGGCCGACGGCGGTGCGCATGCCGGTGGTCAGCATCGAGGTTCGCGCCTTGATCGGCATCGTCCACGCGTTCGCGACCCCGGGAATCTGCAGCGCCTCGTCCATCTCACGCACGAGCGCCTGTTGGGAGATGTGATCCGGCGTCACGCGTCGGAACACCGCTGCCGCCCATGGCGGCGCCCACGACGAATACCAGGTGTTCACCTTTCGCCACTCCGATGTGGGCTTCAGCGTGATCACCGTTTCGAGCATCGACAGCGGCGCCGGATCGGTCGGTGTGTCGGCGCGGCCGGTCTTCCCGAGCACGCGGTCCACTTCGGGGAATCCTTTGATGATCCGATCCGTGGCCTGCAGCAGCTTCTGGGCGTTCGCGATCGAGATCCCCGGCATCGTCGACGGCATGTAGAGCAGCGTGCCCTCGTCGAGCGGCGGCATGAATTCCGAACCGAGACGGAAATACACGGGCACGGTCGCGAGCAGCATCAGGCAGGCGGCGCCGATCACTACCATCGGCCGGCGAAGCGACCACATCACAATCGGGCGATAGATTCGCGTCAGGCCTCGACTGATCGGATGTGCGTCTTCACCGCGAATCCTCCCCACCATCAACAGAGTTCGCAGCGCCGGATCCAGGGTGATGGCGAGAATCGCGGCGACGATCATCGAAAGCGACTTGGTGTACGCCAGCGGTTTGAACAGCCGCCCTTCCTGCGCCTCGAGCGTCAGCACCGGCAGGAACGACACCGCGATGACCAGCAGCGCGAAGAAGCTCGGCGCGCCGACTTCCTTGATGGCGTCGATGACGACGCGGCGACGGTCGGCGGAACGGCTGCCCTGTTGCCACAGCTCCAGCTTCTTGTGCGTCTGCTCGACGACGACGATCGAGGCATCGACGAGGGCGCCGACGGCGATGGCAATGCCGCCGAGCGACATGATGTTCGCGCTGAGCCCGATCAGCCGGAACGGCAGGAACGCGATCAGCACGGCGAACGGAATCGTCAGAACCGGGATGAGCGCGCTCGGCACGTGCCACAGGAACAGCAGAATCACCAGCGCGACGGTGAGCACGATCTCGACCAGCGTTGAACGGATCGTGTCGAGCGATTTCGCGATCAGATCCGAGCGGTCGTAAATCGGCACGATCGTCACGCCGCTCGGCAGCGACGACTCGATGGCTCGAATCTTCTCTTTGACACGCGCGATGACATCGAACGCGTTCTCTCCGTGCCGCATGATCACGATGCCCGACACGGTATCGCCGTTGCCGTCGAGGTCCGACGCGCCGCGACGCTGATCGGGTCCGAGCACCACCTCGCCGACATCCTTGACGCGGATCGGGATGCCCTGATCGCCGGACGCGAGCACGATGTTCTCGAGATCGCGATGCGACGTCAGATATCCGTGCCCGCGGACCATGTACTCGGCGCCGCCGAACTCGATGACGCGTCCGCCCACCTCGCGGTTGCCGCCGCGCACGGCGTCGACGACGCGGGCGATCGGCAGACCGTACGCGCGCAGGCGGTGTGGATCGACGTTGACCTGATACTGGCGGACGTAGCCGCCGAGCGACGCGACGTCGGCCACGCCGCGGACGGTTTTCAGGTGCGTGCGCAGATACCAGTCCTGAAGGGATCGCAGCTCGGCGAGGCTGTGCGATCGTGACGTGTCGACCAACGCGTACTGAAAGACCCAGCCGAGGCCGGTCGCGTCGGGTCCGAGCTCGGCGGTCGCGCCTGGAGGCAGTCGCGGCAGCACCGGCGAAAGATATTCGAGCGTGCGCGAACGGGCCCAGTAGAGATCGGTGTCCTCTTCGAACACGACGTAGACGAAGGCGGAGCCGAAGTCCGACACGCCGCGAACCGTCTTGACCCGCGGCGCGCCGACGAGCGCGCCGACGATGGGCGATGTGACTTGATCTTCGACGACCTCGGGACTGCGATCCCAGCGGGCGTAGATGATGACCTGGGTCTCGCTGAGATCGGGCACGGCGTCGAGCGGCGTATGGCGCATCGACCACCAGCCCGCCGCGGCGGCGGCGAGCGCGACGATGATGACCGCGGCACGATGGGTCGCGGACCACTCGATGATGCGATCGATCATGGCGGAGACGCGGCGCCGTTCGGCGCGCGCCGCAGGCGGCTCTCAGAGTCGAGAAGAAACGTTCCTGACACGACGACGCGGTCGCCTTCGACCAGCCCTCTGACGATCTCGACGCGATCGCCGAACCGCCATCCCGTTTCCACCTCGCGTGGCTCGAACGCGCCGTCGCCGCGTTCCACGTAGACGCGCTGCGACAGGCCGCCATCGAGCAGCGCATCGACTGGAACGGCGATCGCCGGCGGCAGCATGAGCGGGAGGTGCACGTCGACCAGCATCCCCGGCCGCAGCAGCGAATCGGGATTGTCGGCGTCGAGGCGGATTCTCACCGACTGATTCTGCGGGTCGAACTGGGGCGGCACGGCGGCGCTGACGGCGGCGCGGATCCTGGACCCGCGTCCAGGCACAGAGATGTCGGCGACCATTCCCGGCTTCGCATGGTCCGCCTCGCGCCCCACGAGGTCGGCGAGGATCCAGACGCGACGGAGATCGGCCAGCCGAAACAGCTCTTCCCCGCTCACGATCTTCTCGCCGGCGGTCAGGTTTCGCGCGACCACGAATCCCGCCGCCGGCGCCGTAATCCGAATCGATGACGGCACGGTGCGGGTGTTTCTGATCTCGTCGATCTGCGTCTGCGGCATGCCCAGCGCTCTCAAGCGATCGGACGCTTGCTCGACGCCGAAGTCCGGCTGCCCGGGAACATCGGCGGGCCGCTGGGTGCCGCGCTCCATCGCCTCGATCGCGACCAGATATGACTGAATCGGCGCGCGGGCGTCCGGCGCCGCGAGCGTCGCCAGCCACTCGCCTTCCGAGACGCGGCTTCCTGTCGTGACCGTCGAGATGTCTCTGATGTAGCCGTCGATGCCGGCATTGATCCGATAGGTGCGCGTCTCGTCGGACTCAACGCGTCCGTACAAGCGCAGCGTCTGCGTCCTGGAAGCGCGTTCCGCCGTCTCGACGCGAACGCCGATGAGGCGTTGCATGTCGCGGCTGACTCGTACCCCCGCGCTGCCATCGGCCGTGCGCGATGCCGCATCGGACGGACGGTCGTACACCGGTTCGAGCGTCATCCCGCAATCGGGGGCCTTCCCTGGCCGGTCCGACTTGTAAGCCGGATGCATTGGATCGATGTAATAAAGGACGCGGCGTCCATCCGCTGGGGATGCGACCGCCGCCTCGCGCCGGCCATACCAGGAGGCGCCGGCGATCGTTGCGGCGGGCAGCAGCAACAGACAGAACAGGACGACGCGCTTCATGATTGGAGCGATCGAGGGCACGACTAACGACAGCGCGCGGGCAAGACCAGGGCCAGCGTCGAGTTGCACGTGAACTATCGAGAAATCGAGGCGAGACCGTCGAGAAGTTTCTCTGAGGGCAGACGAAGTTCAGCGCAGAGGATGACTTTCGAGCCGCCGATCGAGCCGGTCGGCGATCGCGGCGGCGATCGCGCGGGCGGCGCGGGCGTTCGGATGGCGGTCCCACGGCAGCCGCCACGCCGCGTCGATCTCGATCAACACGGAGGCGATACCGCTGCCGTCGAAGATCCTCCGCCGGAGCGCCTGTTCCGACTGCTCCTCCCGCCCGAACTGCGGCACGACGACGAGCGCGTCCGCGCCGCGCGAGCGCGCGAGGTCGGCGGTCGCGCGAAACACCTCACGCGTCACTGCGACACCGCGGTCGACCGTCTCGTCGTCGCGATACGGCACGACGAGTCGGGCGATGGAGGCGAGCCGCGAGCCATGTTCAGGCGCCAGCCAGACGAGTCCCGGACCGAGATGCGGCCGATCGCTGTCGAGATTCCGGCCGAACAGCGCCGTCATGAACAGCGAGACGACGGCGATCGGCTGCCGAAAGCGCGGCAGTTCTTTCTCGAGCCTCAGATAGGCCTGGTCGCTGCCGTAACCGTGGACTGCGAGATTTGCGCTCTGCACGTTCATCATCGCGCCGACCTGCGCCGGCACGCTCTCGTCCCACGTCAGCCCTTCGCCGAACATCACCGACTCGCCGGTGAAGAGAATCGTCGGACGTTCGGGATCCACCGGTTCCGCGGCGCTGCGCACTCGATATCCCGAGGCATCGAACGCGTAGTCGAGCACGCGGCCGCCAATGGAGTTCTGTCCCGTCCTCGCCGGAACGAACGTCCAGCCGAGCCGCGCGTCAGGTTGCCGGCGTGGTTCTTCGTCATGCACCAGCCACTCGGTTGCACGCAGCGTCGAGTTGCGCAGCGCGAGCTCGCTCGCGAGCGGCGCGAGAACGGCCGCGATCAACACCGCGCATGCCAGCGCGGGCGATTGCGCCGCGAATCGACCGACGCGCGGCCGCGTGAACAGCAGGAGCCAGGTGCCGACGATCGCCATCATCACGCGCACGGATGTTTCGATCGCGACGTACCATGGGCGCGGTACAAAGAACGACGGCAGGAAATGATGGTCGAGCCAGCGCTGATTCGCCGCGATCGCGCCGATGACGAGCGCAGCGGAAACGGACACGACGACGATCTCCGCGATGACACGCGCTGACACAGATGCAGAGCTTGATCGGCGGGTCACAGTGAGAGAAGGGGCCGACGTCAACGCTGTCGAGGATATGTTAATGTGCCGCCAATGGCGCAGACTCGAGGGACTGTACTCGATCACATGCTGCGTCCGCTTCATCGCTGGGTGTGGGGCGATTCCGAGCGCCGCGTGCGCAAGCTCCTCGCCTTCGCCGAGGTCGAAGGCGATGGTGGACGCGACATCCTTCGCGCGTGCGAGGTCACGCCCGATCCGCTCTTACGCCGGCTTTACCTGGCGCACGCGATTGACGAGCTGCATCACGCCGATCTCTTCCGCGAGCGAGGTGCCGCGCTGCTGCGCGCGCGCGGCGCGGGCGCGACGCCGCCGTCGACCGCAGGTTGGCTGCCGCACGGCGATCACGGCATCGACGATCTCCGCGTCGACGAAGAGCGCGACGAGGCGCTGCTCGCGTTTCTCCACGTTGCCGAGAAAGCCGCCGCCGGCCGATTCACCATCTACCGCGACCTCGTCGAAGACGATCCGCCGACACGGGCGATCTTCCAGGAGATCCTGCGCGACGAAGTCTTTCACATGAACTACACCTACACGCAGCTCGCCCGCATCTCGCCGCAGCAGTACCGCCAGCGCGTGTGGCGCGCGCGCGCGAGCCGGCTGTGGAAACGATACCTGCGCGTCGCGGCGGCGCTTGCCGGATTGATCGGCACCGCCCTGCTCACGGTTCAGTATTTCGTTCTCCTCGCGCCGTTCGCGTGGCTCGCCAAACGCGCCCAGCGGCGAGAGCCGCGCGGCTGGACGCCGATCCCGCGCGACCGCCGCGTCTCGCCGACCGGCCAGTACTGACATGAACATCCTCGGGATTTCGGCGCATTACCACGATTCAGCGGCGGCCCTGGTCGTGGACGGCGTGCCGGTTTGCGCCGTCCAGGAGGAGCGTCTGTCGCGAAGCAAGCACGACTCGGCATTTCCGACGCGCGCGATCGAGTGGTGCTTGAGCCACGCCGGCGTCGAGCCCGAGCGGCTCGACGCGGTCGTCTTCTACGAGCGCAGCATGCTGAAGTTCGAGCGCATCCTGACGAGCGCGCTGCGGACGTTTCCGCGCTCGTGGCGATCGTTTCCGCTGGCGATGAAGAACTCGCTCGGCGAGAAGGTCTGGGTGCGCGGCATCATCTCGTCGTATCTCGGCGTCCCGCGCCACAAGATCATGTTCACCGGGCACCACGAGGCGCATGCGGCCGCGGCCTTCTTCACCGCGCCGACGCGGCGCGCCGCCATCTTCACGGCGGACGGCGTCGGCGAATGGGCCACGCTGACGGTCGGCCACGGCGTGCGTCGAGACGGCAGCTACGGCTACCCCACGGCCATCACGCTGTTGCGCGAGATCAGATTTCCACATTCGCTCGGCATGCTGTACTCGACCTTCACCGCCTATCTCGGCTTCGCGGTGAACGAGGACGAGTACAAGGTGATGGGGCTCGCCGCCTACGGCCGCCCGACGATGGTCGACCAGGTTCGCAAGCTGATCACCCGCACACCGGACGGTGCGTTCGTGCTCGACATGGACTATTTCGAGTACCACACGGGTGCGACGCGATCCTACTCGTCGCGCTTCGTCGATCTCTTCGGCCCGCCGCGCAACTCGTACGAGCCGATCGATCTCGACACGGCCGATGGCCGGCGCTACGCCGACTGCGCCGCCAGCGTTCAGCGCGTGCTCGAGGACACGCTGGTCGACATGACGCGCGCGCTCCATCAGGAAACCGGGCTGCCCGATCTCTGTCTTGCCGGCGGCGTCGCGCTCAACGTCGTCGCCAACGCGCGAATCCTCGCGGAGTCGGGATTCGAGCGCGTGTTCGTCCCGTCGGCGCCGGGCGACGCGGGTTGCGCCCTCGGCGCGGCGCTGTATGCCGATCGCGTCTATCTCGGCAATCCAGACCGCGAGGTGCCGGATCATCCGTTCTGGGGACCGGCCGTCGACGCAGGCGAGCTGGCGCGGGCGGCACGTGAGGACGATCAAGTGGTCGAAGAGCTCGACGACCCGACGCTCATCGAACGGATCGCCGATGACCTCGCGGCCGGCCGCGTCATCGGCTGGATGGACGGCGCATCCGAGTTCGGGCCGCGCGCGCTCGGCCATCGCAGCATTCTGGCGGCGCCGCACTCGGCGGCGATGCGCGATCGGCTCAATCGCGACATCAAGTATCGCGAAGAGTTCCGGCCGTTCGCGCCGGTGACGCCGATCGAGCACGCTGACCGCTATTTCGACCTGCCGCCGGGCGGCGCGCGGCTGGCGCGCTACATGTCGGGGGTCTTCCCGGTCCGGCCCGAATGGCGATCGCAGCTGGCCGCGGTCACGCACGTGGACGGGTCGGCGCGCGTCCAGGCGCTGGAGCGCTCGATGGCGCCGCGGCTGTATGCGCTGCTCGAAGCGTACGGCCGGCGCACCGGCATTCCGGTGTTGCTCAACACGTCGTTCAACGTCGCCGGAGAGCCGATGGTCAATCGCGCCCTCGAAGCGTACTCGACGTTCCGGCGCTGCGGCATCGACGCCCTCGTGGCGGGACCGACGCTGGTGACCAAACCGGTCGCGGTCCGGGTCGGCGCAGCGTGAAGGCGGACCTTTCAGGGCCGCCAAATGTCGGAGGACAGCTGATGATCAAGAAACGCAGCGGCATGCGGCGCCGGCTGATCATGATGGGCAGCGCGGGCGGATCGATTGCGGACCTCGCGCTCGGGCTGTGGCGGAGTGAGTCCGGCAAACGCTGGCTCGTGCCGCTGGCCGTCTTCCTGTGTCTCTTCGGCCTCGTCCTGATTCTCGCGACGACCGTCGAAGCGCTGGCGCCGTTCATCTACGCCATCTTTTGATCGGCGATCCTGTCACCTCGAATCTCGAATCATGACTTTCAGTGACGTGCTTGCCTGCCCGGCCTGCGCAGGATCGCTCGCTCCTGACTGGTCCTGCCGCGGCTGCGGCGCGCGCTTCGACGCGCCCGACGGAATTCCCAACCTGCGATTGCCATGCGATCAGCGCACCGATGCCGTGCGCCGTTTCTACGATCGCGCGCCATTCCCCGGGTACCCGCCGCGCGACAGCCTGCAGGCGCTGCACGCCCGCGCCGAACGGAGCGCGTTCGCTCGCCTGGTCAATCGCGCGATTGCCGGCGACGCGCGAATCGTGGAGATCGGCTGCGGCACCGGGCAGATGTGTCTCTACCTGGCGCGCGCCGATCGCGTCGTCGTCGGGGCCGACCTGACGCGCGCCGCGCTCCTCCTCGGCGCGGCGGCGGCGAGACGATTCGGCCTCGATCGGGTGCAATTCGTCGAGACCGATCTGCTGAAGCCTGGTTTGAGGATGGGTGCGTTCGACGTCGTCTACTCGTCGGGCGTCCTGCACCACACGCCGAATCCGCGCGCGTCGTTCGCGCGCCTCGCCGGTCTCGCGCGGCCCGGCGGCACGATCGTCCTCGGCGTCTACAATGCTTTCGCACGCATCCCGATGCGGCTTCGCCGTCTCGCGGCGCGGCTGTCAGGCTTTCGTGTGATTCCGTTCGATCCGGTGCTCCGCGATCGGACGAACGAGCCGGCGCGGCGAGAAGCGTGGCTGCGCGATCAGTATCAGCATCCCGAGGAGCACGTGCACACGATCACCGAGGTGCAGCGCTGGTTCGCAGAGAACCGCGTCGAGTATCTGCGGACCTACCCGAGCGCGGTCCTGGGCGAGGAACCGGAGGAGTTGTTCACCCGCGCCGCCGACAACTGGCGCCCGGAAGGCTGGCTCGCGCAACTGGGCTGGATACGCACGCTCGGGCACGAAGGCGGACTGTTCTTCACCGTCGGCCGCCGAGCGTGAACGCGTTATTCCCAGGGCAGCCGGACCATGCTGCGCTTGATCGCCGCCAGGTTCGGCGCGCCGATTAGACCCATCGCAACCGTCAGTTCCGCGTGCAGCATTTCGACCACGCGCGTCACCCCTTCGGGTCCGAACGCCATGAGCGCCCAGCAATGCGGCCGGCCGATGAAGACGCCTTTCGCGCCGAGCGCGAGCGCCTTCAGCACATCGGTGCCGCGCCGGATCCCACCGTCGATGAACACCGGAATCTTGCCGCCGACTGCATCGACGCATTCCGGCAGCGCGATCAACGTCGGCACGGCGCCGTCGTACGCCCGCTCGCCGTGGTTCGAGACGGGAATCTTGAGCTATCCTCACGGACGCCTTGCAGCAGCTGACGTTTGAGATCGGCGGCGCCACGAGTGCCGTCAGTATCGACTCGCTGATCATCGCGGGTTGGACCGGTCGGGATCGCGCCGCCGTCGAACATCACATCGCCGAGCTCGCGGCGGTCGGCGTGCAGCGGCCGGCGTCGGTGCCCTGCTTCTATCGGCTCGGTCCGAATCTGCTGACGCAAGCCGGCGCGATCGATGTCGTCGGTTTTCGTTCGAGCGGCGAAGTGGAGTTCGTGCTGGTCTCGCTTGCGAACGGCCTCCACGTGGCGGTCGGTTCGGACCACACGGACCGGCACGTCGAGGCCTATAGCGTGACCGTCTCAAAGCAGATGTGTCCCAAGCCGATTGGCCGCGAGCTGTGGAGCGTCGCCGACGTCTCGGGACACTGGGACGATCTCGTGTTGCGCTCGTGGATCACGTGCGATGGCACGCGCACGCTGTATCAGGAAGGCTCGGTCGGGAAGATCCTCGCGGTGCCCGATCTGATCGAGCGGTATCTCGGCCGCCCGACTGGCCTGCCGGTGGGCACAGCGATGTACTGCGGAACGTTGACGGCGATCGGCCCGATTCGCGGCGGCGAACGCTTCGAAATCGAGTTGCACGATCCCGTCCGCGACCGAAGCCTAAAGCACAGCTACCTCGCACGCTGTCTGGAACTCGCCCTTTGAGGAGGAGCGATGGCGATCCACAAGGAGCACAAGGAGTTTTACACCGTCGATTTGGGAACGGGATGGGAGGTGCCGCCCGGTTATCCGTCCGGCATCGAACAGCAAATCCTGGCAGGGTCGCTCGACGAGGCGAAGAAGACGGGCTTTCGAACCCGTCACCTGCGATTCAAGCCCGGCGTCTATACCACGGCGCCATTCGTTCACGAATACTGGGAAGAGGTCTACCTCGTTTCGGGCGATCTCATCGTCGGCAACGACGCGAACGGCAACGGCGGGCAGAAATTCGGTCCGAACACCTACGCGTGTCGTCCGCCTGGAACGCCTCACGGTCCGTTCAAATCGGACACCGGTTGTCTGCTGCTCGAGCTCCACTACTACGACGAGAAATGACGCGGCGCGGCCGCCTCACGAGCGGGCGCCGCGAACGAGCCCATTAGACATGTCGATCTCGCCGGGCGTCGTTCGACAATGACTCAGGAGGATTCCGACATGCCACAGATCACGCCATTCTTGTGGTTCGATACGCAAGCCGAAGAGGCCGCCAATTTCTACGTCTCGGTATTCAACAATTCGAAGATCGTGCAGATCACGCGCTCAGGAGATGCTGGGCCCGGACCGAAAGGCAGCGTGATCACCGTCGCGTTCGACCTCGATGGTCAGCGATTCACCGCGCTGAACGGCGGATCCCGGTTCAAGTTCAACGAGTCGACGTCGTTCGTCGTCCATTGCAAGAGCCAGCAGGACGTCGACAAGTACTGGGCCGCGCTCTCCGGCAACGGCGGACAGGAAAGCATGTGCGGCTGGCTCAAAGACAAGTACGGACTGTCGTGGCAGATCGTGCCCGACGAGCTGCCGCAGCTGCTGAACGATCCGGATCCTGGACGGAAGGGCCGGACCATGCAGGCGCTGATGAAAATGAGGAAGCTCGATATCGCGACCTTGAAGAATGCTGCCATTGCGGATTGAGGATTGCGGATTGCGGATTTATTGAGGATTGAATCTGCAATCCGCATTGCGCAATTGCGGATTTATTGAGGATTGAATCCGCATTGCGCGATTACGGATTTATTGAGGGTTGAATCCGCAATCAATCCGCATTGCGCAATTGCGGATTGTCTGCTGAATCTTCAATAAATCCGCAATCCGCAATCCGCAATCCGCATTACTTCTTAGCTTCAATCTCTTTGCGGAGCCGTTCTTCGCGCGCGCGGGCCTCGGGTGTGAACTCCTTACCAAAGTCCTCCATCTCGAAGATCGGCCGAATCTCGAGTTCGGTGCCGCCGCCGAACGGGGCGCGCTTGAGCCACTCGACCGCCTCGTCCATCGATTTCACCTGCCACAGCCAGAAGCCCGCGATGAGCTCCTTGGTCTCGGTGAATGGGCCATCGATGACGGTCCGCTCGTTGCCGGAGAACCGCACTCGCTTCCCCTTGGAGCTCGGGTGCAATCCCTCGCCGGCCGTCATGATGCCGGCCTTCACCAGCTGTTCGTTGTACTTCCCCATGTCGGTCAGGATCTTCTCGTCCGGCATCTGACCCGCTTCCGATTCCTTGCTTGCCTTCACAATCACCATCACTCGCATGGTTGCGCTCCTTGTTGGTTTCTATGAGGTGGTCGAACGAGACCGCGCAGGATCGACAGCTTGGGCTTTGCGGCTGAACAACCTGTTATATAGTCCCGAAGAGGCTACGACATTCTTCCCTCATCCATCTCCGATCTCCAGCAACGATTAGCCGATCACCAGTACGTCGCCGATCGCGGCCTCGCGGTCTCGGTCTTTCTGGCGCTGCGCCTCAAACGGCCGCTGTTTCTCGAGGGCGAAGCAGGCGTCGGCAAGACAGCGCTGGCCGGCGCGACCGCCGCCGCGCTCGGCACGGATCTGATCCGTCTTCAATGCTACGAGGGCCTCGACGTCGGGCACGCGTTGTACGAGTGGGACTATGCGCGCCAGCTGCTCGAGCTGCGCATTCTCGACGCCACGCACACGCTCAATCGCGAGAACGCGCATCGCGAGCTCTACAGCGAGGCCTTCCTCATCAAGCGTCCGCTGCTCCAGGCGATCGACCCGCTCCGTACGCGTCCGGCCGTCCTGCTGATCGACGAAATCGATCGCGCCGACGAGGAGTTCGAGGGATTCCTTCTCGAGCTGCTCGCGGAGTTTCAGATCACGATCCCGGAGCTCGGCACCGTGCGCGCCACGCAGCCGCCGCTCGTCGTCCTCACCTCGAACCGCACGCGCGAGGTGCACGACGCGCTCAAACGGCGGTGCCTGTATCAGTGGATTGCCTACCCGTCGTTCGAGAAGGAACTGGCGATCGTGCGCACGCGCGCGCCTCAGGCCTCGGCGCAGCTCGCGGAACGGGTCACCGCGATGGTCCAGGAGATGCGGAACGCGGATCTCTACAAGGTCCCCGGCGTCTCCGAAACCATCGACTGGGTGACCGCGCTCGTCGCCCTCGATCGCGACGCGCTCGACGCCGGCACGATCGACGAAACGCTCGGCGTCGTGCTCAAGGCGAAGGAGGACGTCGAGGCGCTGCGCGGACGCCGGGCGACGGAGCTGCTCGAGCGGGCGATCGCGCGAAGCGCGACGCCGGCGTAAATGTCCCGCCTGCTCGATAACCTGCTGCTCTTCGGCCGCATCCTGCGCCGCGCCGGCATCGCCGTCGATCCCGAGCGTCTGCTGGATGTCGTCCGGGCGCTCGGCTACGTCAACCTCGGCGATCGCGACGAGGTCTATCACGCGTGCCGGACGCTGCTCGTCAATCGACAAGAACAGATCGCGATCTTCGACCGCGCCTTCGACGCCTTCTGGCGTCGCCATCGCGAGCAGGAAACGCGGAGCGAGACACGCCGCGACGAGACACGCGAGTCGACCGTCACGATCGAGGAAGCGGTCGCGACGCAGGCTGTCGCGTCGGTCACGGAGGGTGACGAGGTCGAGCGCGAATCGGCGGCCTCAGAGACACGCATGAAGACCTGGAGCGACCTCGGGCTGCTCGCCAACAAGGACTTCGCGGCGTTCACGGCCGGCGAGCTCGCCGAGGCGCGCGCGGCGCTGGCTCACCTCGCGTGGAATCCCGGCGAGCGCCGGACGCGGCGCTGGATCCGCGGCCGCGGCCCGCGACTCGATCTGCGACGTGCCATCGCCGAGAGCGTACGCACCAGCGGCGATATCGTCCGGCTCCGGCGGCGCGAACGCCGCTGGCGTCCGCGTCCGCTCGTCCTGGTCTGCGACGTCAGCGGATCGATGGAGCGCTACACCCGCATGCTCCTGCTCTTCGTGCATGCGGTGGCGATCCGCCAGCGGCGCGTCGAGGCGTTCCTGTTCTCGACGCAGCTCACGCGGATCACGCGGCAGCTGCGCATGCCGCGGCCCGATGACGCGCTCGCCGCGGTGTCGCGCGCGGTCGTCGACTGGTCGGGAGGGACGCGGATCGGCGCGGCGCTACGAGAGCTGCATCAACGTTGGAGCCGCCGCGTCCTGAACGGCGGTCCGGTGGTGCTGTTGATCTCCGACGGCTGGGATCGCGGCGATCCGGGAGAACTGCGCGAGCAGATCGCGCGGCTGCAGCGAAGTTGTCATCGGCTCGTCTGGCTGAACCCGCTCATCGGCACCGCCGACTACGCGCCGTTGACGCGCGGTCTGCAAGCGGCGCTGCCTTTCGTGGACGACTTCCTGCCGGCGCGAACGCTGACCAACCTCGCAGACCTGGCCGTCCATCTCAACGCGCTCGCCTGACGCGTGTCAGAGGAGATCCATGGAGATTTCCGGCTCATACCCGTTCAACGCGCCGCCTGATCGCGTGTGGGATCTGCTCATGAATCCGACCGTCCTGTCGTCCTGCATCCCGGGCTGCGATCGACTCGAACCGGACGGCGAGGATCGCTACACGGTGACCCTCACGGTCGGCCTTGCCGCGATCACTGGAACCTACAGCGGCACGGTCGTGCTGGTCGACAAGGTTCCGCACACCTCGTACCGGTTGGTCGTCGAAGGTCAGGGCAAGCCCGGATTCGTGAAAGGCAGCTCGGCGATCGCGCTTCGTCCCGACGGCGCGACCACCATGGTGGACGTCAACGGCAGCGTGCAGACGGGCGGCCCGATCGCGCGCGTCGGTCAACGCCTCATCGGCGGCGTCGCCAGGATGATGATGGACCGCTTCTTCGCCTGCCTCGCGTCCAAGCTGGATGCGAAGTAACACCGTTACGCGTGGGGCAGCTGTCGTAGTGCTTTCCTTCGACTCGCTCACCCTGAGCGTGTCGAAGGGTGAGCTCGCTCAGGATGTACCCGTCGAAGGACGAGCGCTGCGCTCATGGTTCGACAAGCTCACCATGAGCGGTTGTTACGGACGTCGATTCAAATGCCACCAATGTGGTTCATCACATATACCGGCGGTGTCCGGACCGGGGCCCGCTGTCAGCTCGCCCGCGCCATCGCTGAGGTCAGCGCGCGTTCGGTGAACACCGCCACCATCGCGCGGCGATACTCTTCACTGGCGTGGATGTCCGAGTTGATGTCCTGCAGACCCGCCCCGGCATTTCGGGCGGCGTCCTTGATGCTCTTCTCGTTCAGCGGCTTCCCCGCCAGCGCTTGCTCCACGTTCGTCAGTCGCGTCGCATGCGAGCTCGCGCCGGTCAGGCCGATTCGCGCCGACTGAATCGTCGCGCCGCTCACCTGCAGCGCCGCGGCGACGCCGACGATGGCGAAGTGCGACGCGCGTTGGTGGAGCTTGGCGTACGCGGCGGCTTTCACCGGATTGAACTGCACGCTGACGATGATCTCGTCTTTCGCGAGATCGACCGTGAACAGACCCTGAAAGAAATCCGACGCCTTCACGACGCGCGCGCCCTTCGCGCCCTTGACGTTGATGTCCGCGTCGAGCGCCAGCATCACCGCCGGGTAGTCGGCGGCGGGATCGGCGTGCGCCAGGCTGCCGCCGAGCGTGCCGCGATTGCGCACCTGCGGATCGCCGATCGACGCGGCGGCCTCGCTGATCATCGGGCAGGCCTGCTGCAGCAACGACGATGTCGCCACGTCGTGGTGGACGGTGGCGGCGCCGATCTCGATCCGGTCGCCGTTCTTCCGGATGCCCGCCAGCTCCGCAATGCGGGCGATGTCGATCAGCGTCTTCGGCTCGCTCAATCGGAGCTTCATCAGCGGGACCAGACTGTGCCCGCCGGCGATGAACTTTCCCTCGCCCTTCGAGGCGCTGAGCTGCGCGAGCGCATCGTCGATTGACTTGGCGCGGCTGTAATCGAATACCGTCGAGATCACGACTGCCCTCCCTGGATGATGCGCCACAGCTTTTCGGGCCGAAGCAGCATGTCGATGTGTTTCACGCCGAGCTCGCTCAGCGCGTCGACCGCCGCGTTGACGATGCACGGCGTCGAGCCGAGCGTGCCTGCTTCGCCGACGCCTTTCGCGCCCAGCGGATTGACTGGCGTGGGCGTGACGCTGGCAGCCAGCTCGAAGCGCGGGAAATCAATGGCGCGCGGAAGCGCGTAGTCCATGAACGATCCGGTCACCAGCTGACCGTCCTCGTTGTAGACGACTTCTTCGATCATCGCCTGGCCGATGCCCTGGGCGAGGCCGCCGTGAATCTGCCCTTCGACGATCAGCGGATTGATCAAATGTCCCGCATCGTCGACGGCGATGAGCTTCAACAGCGTCGGCTCGCCGGTCTGTCGATCGATCTCGAGCATCGAGATATGGCAGCCGAACGGATAGGTGTTGTTGCTCGGCTCGAAGAACGCTTCGTCGCTCAACCCGGGCTCGAGGCCCTCGGGCAGCGGCACCGGCACATAGGCGTAGGCGGCGACGCTCGCGAACGACTTTCCTGACGCCGGCGATCCTTTCACCGAGATCATCCCGTTCTCGAAGACGAGATCGTCCTCGTTGGCTTCGAGGAGCGCCGCGGCGAACTTCGCCATCTTGATCTTGACCTTGGTACCTGCCATCAGCAGCGCCGTGCCGCCGACCGCCTGGGATCGGCTGCCAAACGTGCCGATGCCCTGCTTCACGATGCCGGTATCCCCGTGAAGGATCGTGATGTGCTCGAACGGTACGCCGAACTGATCGGCGAGCATCTGCGCAAAGGTCGTCTCGCTGCCTTGCCCGTGCGGTGAAGCGCCGGTCGTGGCGCTGATCCGGCCGTCGCGTTCGATCGTCACCTGCGAGTGTTCCCATCCGCCGGTCGGCAGCGAGGCCGACGGACCGATGCCGCACACTTCCACGTACATCGAGAGGCCGAGGCCGACGAGCCGGCCCTGGGCACGAGCCGCCTCGCGCTCGGCCTTGAGGCCCTTCCAGTCCGCGGTCTTCAAGGCCAGGTCGAGCGCTTTCTCGTAGTCGCCCGAGTCGTAGATCGCGCCGACCTGGGTCGTGAACGGGAATTGATGCGGTTGAATGAAGTTCTTGCGGCGGAGATCCGCCGGATCCATCTTCAGCTCGCGCGCGAGCATGTCCATCGCGCGCTCGACGAAGTAGGTCGCCTCGGGACGGCCGGCGCCGCGATACGCATCGGTCGGCGTCTTGTTGGTGAAGACCTCGGTGAGCGTGGTGCGGATCGCCGGAATGTTGTAGGTCGCGTTCGCCATCATCATCGTCAGCGTCGGGATGGCGGCGGTGAGGAGCATGTTGTAGGCGCCGATGTCGGCGATCAGGCGCAGCTTGAGACCGAGCACGGTGCCGTCGCGCTTCGCCGCGAGATCGACGTAGCCGATGATGTCGCGGCCGTGCGTCGTCGCCACGAACGCTTCGGAGCGATCCTCGGTCCATTTCACCGGAATACCGAGACGCTTCGAGACCGCGGCGGCGACGTACTCTTCACCGTAGATGTTGATCTTGGCGCCGAAACCGCCGCCGACTTCCGGCGCGATCGCGCGAACCTGATCCTGGCCGAGGCCGGTCAGCGCCGCGATGAAGGTGCGCAGAATGTGCGGATTCTGCGTCGACGACCAGATCGTCATCGTGCCTTTGCCCGGTTCGAAGTGCGCGACGACGCCTCGCGGCTCCATGGCCGACGGCGCGAGACGCTGATTCACCATCCGCTGCGAGATCACGATCTCGGCCTTCGCGAAGGCGGCGTCAATCGCGGAATCGTCGACCTTGCCGTCCGCCGAGACGCCCGTGCCGCTCGGCACCAGCGGCACCGCGAGGTTGTTGGCAAAGTCCGGATGGATGACCGTCGGCTTGCCGGTCATCGCCTGTTCGACATCGACGACCGCCGGCAGCGGATCGTACGACACGACGATCGCGTCGGCCGCGTCCCGCGCGACGTAGCGATCGCGGGCCACGACCACCGCCACCGGCTCGCCGCCGAAGCGGACCGTATCCACGGCGACGGCGCGGTGTTCCGGTGACGGGAACGGCGTGCCGATCGGCATCGGCGCCAGCAGTTCGGCGATCTGCTTCCCCGTGAAGACCGCTTCGACGCCGTCGATCGCCTCGGCGGCACTCGTGTCGATGGAGCGAATGCGTCCGTGCGCGACGTCGCTCCGTTTGAAAGCCATGTGCTGCATGCCGACGAGCGCGATGTCGTCGACATACGTACCGCGGCCCTGAATGAGACGCGGATCCTCGCGACGTTTGACGCGTTCGCCTACCAGCTTCGGCAAGACAGGGGTCGAGGCCATGATTTACCTCTTCGCGGCGTACTGAATCGCGTTGACGATGTGCTGATATCCGGTGCAGCGGCAGAAGTTGCCGGAGAGACCCTCGCGAATCTCCCGTTCGGACGGCTTCGGGTTGTCCTTGAGCAGCGTCACCGCCGTCATGATCATTCCCGGCGTGCAGTAGCCGCACTGGAGCCCGTGCTCTTCCCAGAAACCTTCCTGCACCGGATGCAGATTGCCGTTCGACGCGAGTCCTTCGATCGTCGTGATCGCGGAGCCGCCGGCCTGCACCGCGAAGATCGTGCAGGACTTCGCGCTGCGCCCGTCGATGATGACGGTGCACGCGCCACACTGGCTCGTGTCGCAGCCGAGGTGCGTGCCGGTGAGACGCAGCTGCTCGCGCAGGAAATGGGCGAGCAGGAGCCGCGGTTCAACGTTGCCTTTGCGAACCTTGCCGTTGACGGTCATCGAAATATCGGCCATGGGTGTGCCTTTCTGACAGCGAAGCGGCCATAGCCTACTCCAAAAAGTGACAGGTGAAACGGACAGACGCGGCGCTGCACTACCTCTGGACCGTCAGGAAGCGTTTTTGGAGGTCTGCATGAGGCCAGTCGGCGCGCATCGTTGGTCAGGAATCGCTCGCGGTGTTCGCGCCGCGCTCATCGGTCTGCTGCTGATTCCCGCGTGGATTGGGACCAGAACGACGGCTCAGTCCGCCGCGCCGGCGCCGCGGGCCGGGATGCTGCCGGTCGTGCAGATCGGCGAGTCGACGAACCGTCGGCTGACGTTTCGAGTCCTGTTCGGCGCGCCTCAGCTGCAGCGCCTCACTCGCGACGGCCGAATCTTTACGAAAGTCACCATTCCCGGACTCGACGATGGTTCGGCCGCGGCCGGCGCGCCGGTGCTGCCGGTGTGGCGCCAGCTGATCGCCGTCCCGCGGGGGGGACGCGCGAGAATCGCGAGTGCTCGACCGATCGTGTCGGATCGCCTTGCCGCGACCGTCTATCCGTATCAGCCCTTCGCCGGTGAATCGTCGCCCGACGTCGATCGATTCGTGGATCAACCGCCGCCCGACGCGTTGTTCGACGGCCCGCCGTTTACGATCGATCCGCGTGCCTATCGCGCGGGGACGATCCTTCCGCTCGATCCGTGTCACGTGACGCCAGTTGGCGACGCGCGCGATCTGCAGCTCGCGCAGGTCGAATGCAGCGCCGGACAGATACAGATGATGGCCGGGCAGGACATCGTCGCGCTGTACGACTCGATCGTCGTGGAGGTGGAATTCTCAGCCGACGCGGACACCTTCATCACGAGCGCGTCGCTCAATCCGTTCGAACGCATTCCCGGCGTCTACACCGGCGCCGTCTTGAACAAGGCTGCTGTCGCCCGCTACGTGGGATCCGATCTCCATGTGCGCGTGTGCACGGGCGAGGAACTGCTGATTCTGACCGCGCCTGCCTATCTCGCCCAGGCCCAGGCCTTGAAGACGTGGAAGATCGCGCGAGGGATTCCGACGAGCCTCGTCCAGGTGAACGACGGCGCCGGCGGCGGACCCGACACCAACGTCGAGATCGACACGTACATCGAAGACCGCTACGCGTCGTGCACGGTGCGGCCGTCGTACATCATCCTGTTCGGCGACTCGAACGACGTGCCGACCTTCACGATGCAGCGCCTGCTGAAGGATCCGGGCGACATGATCGCGACCGACTTTCCGTACGCGACGCTCGGCAGCGACCCGGAAGCTCCCGATCTGATTCCTGATTTCGCCGTCGGCCGCATCTCGGTCAGCTCGGCGGCGGAAGCGCAGGTTGTCGTCGACAAGATCGTCGCCTACGAATCGGCGCCGCCGTTCGCACCGTCCTTCTACTCGCACATCGGGCTGGCCTCGTACTTTCAATGCTGCCGGACCGATGTGAACGTGGGCGGCACGGAGGACGGACGCGCGTTCATCCTCAATGCGGAGTTCCTCCGCGACTCGTTGATGGGACTCGGCTACGAGGTCGACCGCATCTACGACACCGCGCTCGATAACGCTGAGTACATGGGCGATCCGACGCCGCGCCGGTTCGCCGACACCACGAGTCTGCCGAACGACTTGCAGCCGCCATTTGCCTGGGACGGCAACGCGCAGGATGTGATCGACGCGATCAACGCCGGCCGCACGCTGTTTTTCCACATCGACCACGGATACACGGGCGGCTGGGGTCATCCCGCGTTCAGCAGCGCGAACGTCGACAGTCTGACCAACGGCAATCTTCAGACAATCCTGTTCAACTTCAACTGCAGTTCGGGCGGGTTCGATTCGTCGGTCGCCTTCTCGGAAAAGCTGCTGCGCCGCGCCGGCGGCGGCGCCGTCGGCGTCTTCGGCTGGACGCGCATGAGCAACACGATGTATTACCGCGCGCTCATCGAGGGCACGCTCGGCGCGTTGTGGCCGTCGACGTTGCCGAGTTACGGCGACGGATCGGTCAAGGCGCGGCTCGGCGATCTCTTCAACTTCAGCAAGATCTACATGGCCTACAAGCACGCCTCGTGGAACGTGAACTCGGCGGACGGCCCGAACACGCTGAATCACGTGCGGATCTACCATTTCTTCGGCGACCCGACGCTCGAGGCGCGGACGGAGTACCCGTTCCACCTGCCGGACCAGATCGAGCTCATACCCTTTCCTGATTTCATCCACATCGGGTATCCCGTCGAAGGCGCGATGATCACCGCCTGGCAGGAATCGAGGAACGGCGGCGCGCTGCCGATCGGACGTGGGATCGTGCGCGACGGCGTCGCACGGCTCGCCTACGTGACCGCTCCCGTGCCCGGGCAGCGCATCAGTCTTTTCGCCACGAAGCCGAACGCGATCGGGAGGTCGTTCCGTATCGACGCGGCGCGCTAAAGGAGGCACGCCGAATCAGACCAGCGGCCTATTTGGACCGATGCCGCTGCCTGTTATAGTGGACCCGTCTCCCACGTGAAGATTCCAAAAACCCTCGGGCGCTACGAGGTCGTCGACCTGATCGGGCAGGGCGGAATGGGTGCCCTGTATCGCGCGCGCGACCCGCGCATCGGCCGATACGTCGCGATCAAGCTGCTCAGACCCGGATACGACACGCCGGAGTTGCGCGAGCGCTTCTCTCAGGAGGCGCGTGCCGCCGGCATTCTGAGTCATCCCAACATCGTCACGATTTACGACGTCGGCGAACACGACGGTCTGCCCTTCATCGCCATGGAGTACGTGCGCGGCGAAACGTTCGCCGACCTGGTGTGCCTGCGGCCGCCACTGGCCGTCCCGCGCAAGCTGCAGCTCACCGAGGAAGTGTGCGCCGGCCTCGCCCACGCGCATGAAGCCGGCATCGTTCACCGCGACATCAAACCGGCAAACCTGATCGTCGGTCCCGAGGGGACCGTCAAGATCCTCGATTTCGGCATCGCCAAACTCAACGTCACCAGCAACACGCTGCCGGGATCGATTCTGGGGACGTTGAACTACATGTCTCCCGAACAGGTGAAGGGCGACGCGGTCGACGCGCGCGCCGACATTTTCTCGGTCGGCGCGGTCCTCTACGAGCTCCTCTCGCACCAACCGGCATTTCCCGGCCAGCTGCCCGACGATGTGCTGCCGCGCATCCTGCACGGCGCGCCGACGCCGCTCATCGAATACTGCCCGGACATCGACCCGCGTCTCGTCAGCGTGATCGACGAGGCGCTGGAGAAAGATCCGGATCGACGGTTTCAGAGCATCACGTCGCTGCAGCGAGCGCTGTCGACCATCCGTCTGACTCCCGATCCCGTGATCGGCACGCCAAGTTCGACACGCACGACGCCGAGCCCGGCGATCGTCGATCCCAACCAGCGCCGCGTGCAGCAGATCGAGGAGTATCTGGCCGACGTGCAGCGGGCGTTCGACGCGGGCGAGTACGTCGCCGCGATCGAATCGTGCAAGCGGGTGCTGATGCTCGACTCCTCGAACGCGCCAGCCCTCGCACATCTCGATCGGATTCACGCCGCCGTGGACGCACAGCAGGCGGCAATCGAACGCGAAGCGCAGCAGCGCGCCGAGGCCGAAGCGCGCGCCGCGGCCGCCGAGGCGGCGAGAAAACAAGAGGAAGAGCGCGCTCGCGCCGCGCTCGAGGCGGAGCGGCGCGCCGAGCTCGCACGGATGCTCGGCGAGTTCGACGAATACCTCCAGCGTGAAGATCTGGCGCGCGCGGCCGATGCGTTGAAGGCCGCCACGGCGTTCGCGCCGGCCGATCCGCTCGTCCGATCGGCGCGTCAGCGCCTCGACGAGACGACGGCGGCCATCGCCGCCCGCGAGGCGGCCGAGGCTCGCCGGCGCGAGGCCGAGCAGAAGATCGCTGAGGCGGTGGCCTGCCTCGAACGTGACGATCTCGACGGCGCCGGCAACGTTCTGAAGCTCGCGTCCGATCTGGCGCCACAGCATCCACGCGTCGCCGAGCTCTCGAAGCAGCTGCAGGAGGCTCGCGAACGGAAGGCCGCGCTCGAAGCGGCCGAGCGCCGGCGACGAGAAGTGGAAGCGCTCATTCAGAGCGCGACCGAGCACCTTCACGCCGCCGGCGAGAACGCTTCCGACCTGAGCGGCGCATTGGAGGAAGTCAATCGGGCGCTCACGCTGGACCCGGAGAACGCCGATGCCGCGAAGCTCAAGGCGGCGATCGAGGAAGGGATCGCGACGCGTCGAGAAACCGCGCGAGCGCGCGCCGCGGTCAGCAACGCGCGGCGCCGGTTTGCAAACGGCAAGCATCAGGCGGCGCTGAAGCTGCTCGAAGACTATCGGCCGCCGCCGCACGCGGAAGTCGCCGAGGCGCTGGCCGAGCTGCGTGCCGCCCTTCACGAGATCGAGGAGCAGCGCCGCCTCGAGCGCGAGCGCATCGAACGCGAGCAGCGCGTCGCCGCGCTGGTCGCCGAGGCGCGCGCGGCGCTGGCCGAGCAGCGATTCGACCACGCGCTCGATCGTCTCGCGGCGGTCGAGGAAATCGACGCGGCAGCTCCGGACTTGTCTCCTTTAAAGGAGCAGGTCCGAACCGAACAAGCCGCCGCCCGTCTGCGCGCCGATCTCGATCGCACCCTCGCCGATTTCGACGAGCGCATGAACCGGAGCGAACTGTCCGAGGCGAGCGATCTCGTGAGCATGGCCGCCGCGCTGAGCGCGACCGATCCGCGGGTGCCGGTTGCGCGCCGCCGCCTCGAACAGGCCGTGGCCGCCCGGGAAGCCGCTGAGGCGCGCGCGCGCGAGGTCGAGCACAAGCATGCCGCCGCGGAGAAGCTGTTCGAATCAGGCGATCTTCAGGGCGCGATGCGGCTGCTGACCGAAGCCGCGAATCTCGATCCTCAACATCAGAAGACCGCCGCGCTCTCGGAGCGCGTCGCCGCGGCGATCCGGGAACGCGAGGCCGCCGAAGCAGCCGAACGGCAACAACGCACCATCGCGGAGCTGGTCGCCGCAGCGCAGGCCCATCTCCAGTCGCGCGACCGCCTGCCCGAGGTCACGGCCGCCGTGGAAAAACTCGGCAAGGTGCTGGCCCTCAATCCCGACCACACCGAAGCAAAGGCGCTCAAGGCGGACGCGGACGAGGCCCTCGGCGTCCTGCGCGGGGCGGCGCGCGTCGAAACCGCGATCCGCAATGCGCGCACGCGATTCGCGAACGGAAAACACCAGGCCGCGATCCAGCTGCTCGAGAGCCTCGATCAAGCGGCGCATCCGATCGTCGCGGAGACGCTGAAGGAACTCCGCGATTCGCTTCGCGGCATCCAGGAGAAGCGGCGCGTCGAGGAGGAGCTGGCGGAAAAACAGCGTGTGACGGCGACGCTTCTGGCAACGGCACGAGCGGCCATTCAGGGGAAGCGTTTCAGAGACGCGCTCGATACTCTGACCGCGCTGCGCGCCGTCGATCCGGCTGCCGCCGGCCTTGCCGAGTTGACGGAGCAGGCAACGCGAGGTCAGGCGGCCGAGGCGCGCGCCGCCGAATCGAGCGAGGCCACGGTGTTCATCGCCGCCGACTCGTTGGGCGCCGAGCCGGACGCTGCCGCCGCGCGTCCGTGGCAGTGGGGCGTCATCGTCGGGCTGGCCGTATTCCTTGTCGCCGTGCTGGTGGCTCTGCTGGTCGTGTTCAAGCCATGGTGACGGCGCCGCAGCTCACCGTCGCACCGGAGCGCCCGAACGGACTCTCCGCGAGCGTCCTGCGGTCTGTCCTCGATCAACTCTGGATCGCCATCTTCATCTTTCGCGGCGAGCGCCTCATCTACACGAACCCGCCGGCGACGCGCCTGGTCACGCGACTGCGCACCAAGTACCGCATCGAGGTGGTGGTCATGCTGCTCGATCACCTGGCCCAGTTCCGCGAAGGCTCTCACCACGTGGGGGCCGTGATTGCGCTGACCGGACAGGACAACGAACCGTTCGTCGTGCACCTCATGGAGCTGCCGGGCCGTCATGGCGACGTCGCCGTCAGCATCCGCGAGATCGGCACCGACATGCCCGCCTACAAGGACCGCTACGGCCTGTCGCGTCGTGAAATCCAGGTCACGGAGCTCGTGCTCCGCGGCTATCGGAACAGCCACATCGCCGCGACGCTCGGCATCACGCCGGCAACGACGAAGAAGCATCTGTCCCGCATTTTCGAGAAGGTCGGCGTGGATTCCCGGGCGCAGCTCGCCAGCAAACTAGTCTGACGTGAACGAGACTTTTCAGGCCGATTTCGGCGTCTGTCTTCTCGCCTTCTTACTACCAAAGTAGTATCAGCCACTTTATTCCGCGTGATAAACTCCGCGAGGATCCCTGTGAGGGCATTTGGATTGAGCGAGACCGGGCCCGTCCGCCATATGAACGAGGACCGCTTCATCAGTGCCGAGGATTTACGACTCTTTGTCGTCGCCGACGGGATGGGCGGGCACGCCGCGGGCGAAGTGGCGGCCAAGGTCGCGGTCGAGTCGATTGAGAACTTCATCCGCCGATCGCACGAGACGACCGACTTCTCGTGGCCGTTCGGCATCGATCCCACCCTGTCGTACGAGGCCAATCGGCTCAAGACCGCCGTCAGCCTGGCGAATCGGCGGATCAATCGTCTCGCCGAGAATCACGACGACTATCTCGGGATGGGAACCACGGTGGTGTGCGCGCTGCTGTCCGGCGGACAGCTCGTCGTCGCGCACGTCGGCGACAGCCGCCTCTACATCCGCAACGGCAACGGCTTGACGCAGCTCACCGAGGACGACTCGTGGGCCGCCACCGTGCTTGGCGGAAAGCCCGGCGGCGGAGCGGCAACGCGCCACGTGCTGACGAATGTCCTCGGCGCGCGTCCCGATACGCTGGTGCATCTGCTCGAACGCGAACTCTCCGGAGACGAGACGCTTCTGCTCTGCAGCGACGGCCTCCACGGCTCCGTCCCGCACGAAACGCTGCAGACGATCATGGCGTCGAACGAGGAGCCCCCAGCGCTGGCCCAGACGCTCGTCAACACCGCACTCGAACATGGCAGCCGCGACAACATCACCGCGCTCGTCGTTCGTTGCGCCGAACACTAGAGACTTCATGGCTGCCGAAGAGACCGCTCCCCGCAAATCCCCGGAAAAGATCGGCCGCTATCGGGTGATCGAGCGCATCGGCCGCGGCGCGATGGGGCTCGTCTATCGGGCGCGCGACGAGGCGATGGGCCGCGACGTCGCGCTCAAGGTCCTCACCGCCGACATCGAAGACGATCCCGATACACGCGCTCGCTTTCTCCGCGAGGCGGAGGCGGCGGCGAGCCTGTCGCATCCCAACATCATCACGATCTTCGACGTCGGCGAGGACGGGGATCGCTTCTTCATCGTCATGGAGCTGCTGCGCGGCGCGATCCTCAAGGACTACCTGAAGCAGGGCGAGGGACTGCGGCTCGAACGCAGGCTGGATCTCATGATTCAACTGTGCGCGGGGCTCGGCGCCGCTCACAAAGCGTCGGTCTTTCACCGCGATATCAAGCCCGGCAACATCTTCGTCCGCGACGACGGGATCCTCAAGATTCTCGATTTCGGCGTGGCGCGGATCGCGAGCTCCAGCATGACCGCCGCGGGCTTCATCGTCGGCACGCCCGACTACATGTCGCCCGAGCAGGCGCGCGGCGTCGAGATCGATCACCGGTCCGACATCTTTTCGCTGGGCGGCGTGTTCTATTACATGCTCACCGGCCGGAAACCGTTTCCGGCAAACGATCTGCCGACGCTCTTTCACCAGATCCAGAGCGACGACGCGCCGCCGCCGCTCGACGTCGACGCTCCGCCGCGGCTGGCGGCGGTGATCATGAAGGCGCTGGCGAAAAAGCGCGAGGCGCGGTATCAGAGCTGCCACGAGATGATGGCGGACCTCGAGACGGTCAGACATATGTGCGCAGTCGAAGCGATCCGCGCGGCGGCCGGCGTCCCGATCGCGACGACGTCCGCGCCCGTGCTGTCGGACGAACCGGAGCCGGCCGCCACGGATGACACGGTCGATTTCCTGCCGGTGCCGGCCGTCGACACCGACGACACCGTCGCGCTGAGACAACCGACGTGGGTCAGACGCATGACGGATCGACTTGATTCGGCGATTTCGGGTGCCTTCTCACGACTCGGGCGGTCGTCCGCGCCGGTTCCGACCAGGCAGACCGGGATGCGCAAGAGGTAGACGTGTCGAAGCTGGTTATCTTTCGCGGCGACTCCGTGGAGACCGAGATGCATCTCGGCGGAGGCATAATCCGGATCGGGCGCGACGAGCGTAACAACATCGTGCTCAACGACAAGAGCGTGTCGCGGTTTCACGCCGAAGTTCGCGCGGAAGGCGGCGCCTATTACGTCGTCGACATGAAGAGCCGGAACGGCCTTTACGTCAACGGTCATCAGATCAAAGGCAAGGCTGCGCTCTCGCTCGGCGTCCCGGTCACGCTCGGCGCCTACGAGCTCGCGCTCGAGGACGATCTGTCGACGTCGGAATTCGGCGAGTCGCCGCACGCGGCCGCCGGTCGCACCGTCGTGAGTACGTCTGCAGCGGACCGGTCCGGCCGGCCGAACCGATCCGCGACGCAAAGGATGGCGGCGGCGCAGGCAGCGCAGCCACCGTCGACATTTTTCAAGAAGCCAGCGCTCTTCTATTCCGCAGTGGGTATCGCCACGCTCGTGGTCTGCGTGCTGACGTACTTCCTCGTGAGCTACATCGTGCGTCGACGGGTTCCGGAGCAGATTGCCGTAAACAACCCGCCTCCGCTGACGACTACAACTGTGGAAGCGCTGCCCGACCGCACGGCGGAGATCAATCAGCATCTCCTCGCGGCACGCGAGGCCTTCGACGCGAAGCAGTACGATGTGGCGCTGAGCGAGCTCGCCGCAGTCGAGCCACTCGATGCCACCAACGAGCAGGCCGCTCAATTGAAGCAGCAGATCGACCAGGCCAGGGCGGCGCCGCCGCCGCCGCCGGTGAAGCCGACGCCCACGGCTCCAACCGGACCGACAGGTGTGCCGGGCATTCCAGTCAGGACCGGTGAGTCGCAAGCGGACTACGACGCTCGCGTCCTGCGCGTCAAAACGAACTACCAGGATGGGCTGCGGAACGTCGACCGGCAGGAGTTCGTCGCGGCGCTGGCGAAGTTCGACGCCGTGAAACGGGATCAACCCGGCTATTCCGAGATCGATGCCTTGATCGCGGAGACTCAGGGCAAACAGCGGAAAGCGGTCGAAGATGCGATCGCTCAGGGCCAGAAGAGCGAGCAGGAGGGCAAGCTGGCCGACGCGAAGCGATCGTACCAACACGCGCAACAGCTCGATCCGAACTCGGCGGCGGCGCGCGATCGCCTGAACGCCGTTGCCGACCGCGCCACGAAAGAAGGGATGAAGGCGTTTACCGACGCGGGCGTGTACCGAAAACGGAATATGAACGACAAGGCAGTGGAGCTCTACAAAGTGGCGGTGGATCTGCTGCCCAACGGGCCCGAGAGAACCGAGGCACAACAGTGGTTGGAGAAACTGAGGCCATGACGCTCACCGCGCACGTCGTTCGGCGATCGGTTGTCGTACTCGCGGCAGTCTGCTGCATCCTTGCCGCCGAGCGGCCAATCGGCGCTCAGAAAGTCCTCGGCATCTTCGGATCGGGGAAAGTCCAGTACAAGACGTTCAAGGATGCGGCCGGCCGTTTCGAGCTCGAGTATCCCACGAAGGACTGGAGCTCGCTGCCAACTGGCGGATCCGCAGTCGCCATCCTCTCGCGAAACGATCGCGCCGCGACCGTCGTCATCGATCTGTCGAAGTTGACTGAGCCTCTGGCGCCCGCCGAAGTCCCCACCAATGCGGAGATCGAGCTTCAGACCTTGAAGGAGCAGCAGCCGACCGCAAAGGATTTCGCGTTGGACATCGTCGACTCCAAGGCCGGCGTGCGCGGCTCGATGATCAAATACCTGCGCGTGGGCGCGAACGGACCGGAGCGAGTGATGCACTTCTCCGTCGGCGTCGGCCGCGACCTGTATCGACTCGATGCCGTCGTGGCGGAGGCGTCGAAAGCGAAGTACGAAGAGATTCTCACCTACATGCTGATGTCGTTCAAAGCACCGGCCGGGCCCACCGGCTCCAAGAACTGAGGCGTTGGTCCCGGTTCTCACCGTTCGGACCGAAGACGGGCGCACGTATCGCTTCTCCCGTCCGTTTCACATCGGCCGTGAACACGATTGCAGCGTCCGCATCGAGGACGGCCGCGTCAGCCGCAAGCACGTCCTCGTGTCCTTCGAGAACGGCCGCTGGCGCGTCGCCGACCAGCAGAGCGGCAACGGCCTGTTCGTCAACGGCCGTCGGGTAGAGACGGTTCCGGTCGAGGACCGCGTCACGATCCGGCTCGGCGCCGACGGCCCGATCGTGAACATCGAAGTGGAGTCGCCTGCCCTGCCGACGAAGCGGCCGGCCGCGCCGCAGCAGCCGGTCGGCGAGACGATGCTGCTCGACAGCTACGCCGAACGATACTTCGGCGCGGCGGCGAGCGACGAGGCGGTCGGCGGCCGGACCTTGATGATCCGCAAAGCGTTCAGCAAGGTCCAGAAGCGACAGCGCCGTCTCTACATGGTCATCATCGGCCTGGCGGTCGTCGCCGCCGTCGGCGCCGCCGTGTACGCGTACCGGAAACACCAGGAGCTCACGCAGCAGAAAGCGCTGGCGGAAGATCTCTTCTATACGATGAAGGCGCTCGACGTCGACATCGCGAATCTCGAGCGGCTGGTCGCGGCGTCCGGAAACAAGCAGGCCGAGGATCAGATCCGTCGATACCAGGACCGGCGACGGCAGATGGAAAGCAATTACGATCGGTTTTTGTCGGGCGCGCTGTACAACCGCGCGCTGACTCCCCAGGAACAGCTGATCCTGCGCGTGACGCGTGTCTTCGGCGAATGCGACACGGCGGCGCCGCCCGAGTATCTCGCGGAGGTCGGGCGCTACATCCGCGACTGGCAGTCGACCGGACGCTACGCCACGGGCGTGCTGCGCGCGCAGCAGATGGGCTACACCGCGAAGATCGCGCAGGAGTTTCAGCGCCAGAATCTGCCGGCGCAGTTCTTCTATCTCGCGCTCCAGGAGAGCGGATTCAACGAAGTGGCCAGCGGTCCGCCGACGCGCTGGGGAATCGCCAAGGGCATGTGGCAGTTCATTCCCGAGACGGCGAGAAAATACGGGCTGTCCGTCGGGCCCTTCGCCGCGGCGGCGAGGCCGGACTCCGCCGACGATCGGCACCACTGGGAGAAGTCCACCGCGGCGGCAGCGCGCTACATCAAGGACATCTACTCGACCGATGCGCAGGCGTCAGGGCTGCTGGTGATGGCGTCGTACAACTGGGGCGAGATGCGGGTCATCAACATGCTGCGGGCGATGCCGGCCAATCCCAGAGACCGGAACTTCTGGAAGGTCCTGGCGCTGCATCGCGACCAGGTTCCCAAGCAGACCTACGACTACGTGCTCTACATCGTGTCCGCCGCGGTGATTGGCGAAAACCCGCGGCTGTTCGGCTTCGCCTTCGACAGCCCGCTCGCCGCCTTCATCGATCGACAGTAGCCCTTCACGAATTCGACCTGACCGCACTCATGAGATTGCCGAGAATCGTCGGGTACGCCTCGCACGGCGTCCAGCAATGAGGGCATCGTTCATCGACGACGGCCCGGCGTGTGCTTCGCGCGAGCTCGCTCGTCCACAGCGCCCCCAGATCGAAGTCGATCTCGCGGAGGCTGCCGAGCGATTGGCTCCAGATCGAGCAGGGAAACAGCTGCCAGTACGGATCGATGAAGCACGACGAGGCCATCGCCGTGCACGGCAGCGGCGAGCGTCCTTCGCGGTAGTACGCGCCGACCAGCGCCTGATAGCGATCCTCGAGAAAGCGGACCGGATGGAGCCGGTTTCCGGTTCGTGCGCGATGCGCGTCGATGGCCGCGGCGACGGGGTTCGTCTCGGCTGCGGCGAGGTAGCCGTCGTTGCCGAAGTAATGCGACGACTCGTGGCCGATGTTCAGGTGGAGATCGCGGCGCTCGAAATCAGGAACGGAGGCGCGAATCGCGGCGATCGTCTCGTCGACGAACGCCGCGTTCTTCGCGAAGAGCGTCATCCCCGCCACGACCTGAAACCCGCGGTTCCTGATCGCGCGCAGCCTGCGGAACGTTTCGAGGCCGCGCTCCCAGCTGCCCGGCAGTCCGCGCATCGCGTCGTGAAGATCGGGCGGGCCATCGATGCTGATCGTGACCATCAAACGGCCGATGCCGCGCCGCAGGATGCGCTCGACCAGCGCCACGGTCCGGTCGCCGAACCAGCCGGTCGTCGGAAAATTGAGCAGGTACAGCGAGCGATCGTGTTCGACGATGGCGGCGACCAGATCCTCGAGGTCGCGGCGCATGAAGAGCTCGCCGCCGGTAAGATGCACCCAGCTGAATTGCGACCACCGGCCGAAAAACGACGCGACCTCATCCGGCGTCATCTCTCCGACGCTCTTCTTCTGCCAGATGCTGCACATCTCGCAGCGGAAATTGCAGTGGTAGGTCGCGACGAGCGTGACCTTGTACGGCAGGTCGCGCGTGCCGAAGTTGGCGCGAACGATGTCCCTGGCGAGACCCAGAAGAGGCGCGGACATGACTGGCGACGACTCGTCAAGGATAGCGTACTACGATGAGTTGGCCGGCGATTCGCGGCGACGCAGGCGTGACCGTCGTCATCCCGACGAAGGACGAAGAGGGACTGATCGCCGAGATCATCGACGCCGTCCGTCCGCATGCGACGGAGATCCTCGTCGTCGACGGTCACTCGCGCGATCGGACCCGCGAGATCGCAACCGAGAAAGGCGTCCGCGTGATCCTCGACGCCGGCCGGGGCAAGGGTGAAGCGCTGCGGCGATCGTTCGGCGAGGCTCGCCACGACGTGCTCGTGTTCATCGACGCCGACGGCTCACACGATCCCAACGACATCCCGCGCCTCGTCGAACCGATTCGCCGCGGCGACGCCGAGCTCGTGATCGCCTCGCGGACCAGAGGCGGCAGCGACGAGCTGCACGGGACGGCCGAGCAGTTGATGCGCTATGTCGGATCGCAGCTCATCATGCTCGCCATCAACTACCGGTGGCGCGTGCGCCTGACCGACAGTCAGAACGGGTTCCGGGCGCTGCGACGCGACGTCGCGCTGGCGCTCGATCTGAAATCGGATCTGACGACGATCGAACAAGAGATGCTGATGCGTGCGTTGAAGCGCGGCTGTCGGGTCGTCGAGGTCGCGAGCCACGAGTACGAGCGCCGCTGGGGCGTCTCGAAGGTCAGAGTGTGGCGCCTGTGGTGGGCCTACCTGCTGAACCTTGCCCGGAACATAGTGTAGAGACGCGCTTCACCGCGCTGAGCGGTCCGCGAGGATCAGCGAGATGACAAAGGGCACGTAATCCTCCGTCTCCGCCGAAAAGCGATGCGTCCGGTAGAAGTGCCAGTAGCTGCGGCGCCCGCTTCGCCAGCCACCCTTTTCCGTTGCGATCTCGTGCAGGATGCCGCGTGTCTTGCCGGCACCGAGCGGATAGGCGAGTACCGCCAATAGTGTCGCGTCGTTGCCGAGCTCTGCGAACATCTCGGCGAGCATCTGCACGGCGACGCGCGTCGATTTTGTTGCATCGAGGCGTTCGTCAATCGTGTCGTCGACGCGCAGCCCGCGCGCGCGCGCCGTGGCGCGCTCGAGCTGCCACAGACCGCCGTGACCGGCCGGGCCAACGATAGACGTAGTCAGGTTCGACTCCATCCACGGGATGAATGCGAGCTCCGCCGGCAAGCCGAACTCGTCGAGCTCACGCATGATGATCGGCCACACGCTGCGCTTGCGGCGTTGGACGCTCTCGTCGGCCACCACTCGAGTCGATCGGTCCATGCCGGCTGCAACGGTGTTCCGAAATCGCGGTGGAATCGAGTAGGTGTCGGCATCGAAGCCCGCCAGCACGGCGTGAATGCGTCGGTCGAGCGCCTCGTCGCCTCGCGCGATTGCGACTCCGGCGCCGGCGAGCGCCTGGCTCGCGACGCGCGCTTGACCAATCGCTTCGTCGAGCCGCTCTTCGAGCGCCCGCAGGGTCACAGGATCGTGCGTGGCTGCCATCGCGTTCTCGAGCTCGACGATCCGCGCGTCGAGCGCGCGCTTGACCCCGCGCGTCTCCCAGACGCGGACCTGACGAACGACGAGCATCGCAAGCACAAAGACAATCGCGAGCCCGGCGAACGCCCCGAGCGAGAAGGCGGCAGGCTGCCTCGCGACGAGGCGCCGGATCAGCTGCCACGTGGTGTAGTGGTGCGCACCCACGAGCTGTCCGGTCTGAAAGCGGCGAAGATCCGCCGCCATCTCCCCCGCCGTCGGATATCTGTTGGCGGGTGAGAGCGCCATCGCTCTCTTGACGATCGTCACCAGATCGATCGGCAGGCGGGGCTCGATTTCCAGGAGAGGTGGTTGACGATCGGCGTGCTCGTCCCGCACGACCTGCGCGGCCTTGGGCGCGGCGCGCGGCCGTCGGCCCGCCAACACGTGATAAAGCATCGCGCCGAGCGCGTACACATCAGCGCGCGCGTCGACCACCTCGCCTGCAGCCTGCTCCGGCGCCATGTACGCAGGTGTGCCTACGACCGTGCCGGCCTTCGTCAGGTTTTCGTCCGACGAGCCGTCGACGGTCACGGCGTCGTCCGCGATCTGAACTTCTTTCGCGAGTCCCCAATCGACGATGACTGTTTCACCGAATGGGCCGACGAGGACGTTGTGCGGCTTCAGGTCGCGGTGCACGATGCCCCGGCTGTGCGCGTACGCAGCGGCTTCGACGACCGTCACCACGTGCGGCAGGAGCGCCATTCGCGCGTCAAGCGTCGACGCGCGCTCGATTGCGCGATCGAGCGAGATCCCGTCGACCAGCTTCATGGCGTAAAAGGGACCGCGATCCGGAAGTTGACCGATATCGAAGACAGGGACAACGGCTGGATGTTGGAGCTGGGCGGTGATGAGCGCCTCGCGCTTCAACCGGGCTTCGGCGTGGCCGCTTCGTGAGAGGAGTTGCTTTACCGCGACGGTTCGCGACAAGCGCAGGTCGCTGGCTTCATGAATCGCGCCCATTCCTCCGCGCGCCAGTTCGCGACCGATCTGATAGCGCTCGGCTCCATCGCTGGACCGAACGGTTGGCTCGACGGACGCGTCGCCAACGGGACCTGTGATCTCGGCAGCACGTCCCCCCGCGGGATGCGCCGCAGGCATCTCGTCCACGTCACTGCGCTCAGTGTCTCGTGGACGTGAGCGTGCCGGCGTTCGGCCGTGTTGCCGTGAACGTGCACGGACAGCCGGGGAAGCCGGTGACCATCCCGGTCCACGTCGTCAACGCGTCGTCGATATTTCCGATGTAGGTAGCGGCGAGCGGCGTGGCCGGTCCACCCGTCGGGCTCGGTGTCCCGTTCGGGAAGGTCACGCTGATCGACAGCGCCCGCGGATTCGCGACGCTGCCAGTGCCGGAGCCGAATCCCACCGAGTTGGCGGTATCGCTGGTCGTCGCGGTGACGGCGGTCTGATTCTGGACGAGGGCGATGCTCTCGGGCTGAAGCGCTGGCGTGCCGCCCGAGAAGGTGACGGTCCATGTTCCGGTGACGCTGCGGACCCTGATGGGCGCCGAGGTCTGTCCGGAATCGCCCTTCGAATCGGTGACGGTGAGCCTGACCAGGAAATCGCCGGTGCTCGCGTAGACATGGCCGGGCGTGGGGCCGGTACCCGCGTCGCCATCGCCGAACGTCCAGGCAAACGTGTACGGCGGCACGCCGCCTGACGGCGCGACTGCATTCTGAAACGAGACGAGCGTTGCCGCTGCGAGCTCGACTCCGCCCGGGATGATCTGGATCGTTCCCGGGTTCACCGGAGGTATCGGAATGGTCGACGTGGTAGTCGTCGTCACCGTCACCGTGACCTGGCCGACCGGCGTCGGCTCGGCCGGCGTCCCGGTACAGCGGATCGATACCGCGGCGAGCAGCAGTGCGAACGGCAGGAGTTTGCGCAAAGACATACGCGTGCTGAGCGGTTCCCTAAAAGGTCAAATCGATGCCGGCCACGGGAATCACGCGGGTCCACATGCCGCCATCCTTCAGCGCGACGAGCGCGTTGAGCGAGAGCAGCATCTTGCCCTTGAGATTCACCTTCAGGCCCGGCGCGAGCGAGATCCTGCTGATGCCTTCCGGCAGTGCGACGAGCGCCTGCGTCGCCGACGCGCCGGCCAGCGTGTTCGGGACGGTCGCAAAATCCACTTTGCCTCCGCCTTGGATCAATCCGCCGAGCAGATCGAGCAACAGCGTGACCTTCGGCGCCGCCTCGAGCTCGACGCCCGCGGCGTACTCGATCTGATGTCGCGCCTCGACGCTTCCGTTCACGGCGTAGTCGGAGGCGACGCTCACGCCTTTGCTCCAGTAGCCGTAGCCGACGTTTCCATGCGGACGGAAACGCCCGGCGCCGCTCGACGCGATGAACGAGACGAACGTGCGTGTGCTGTCCAGCCCGCGGAGATTCGCTTCGTCGCCGGTCGGCAGCCGCATCAGGAACATCACCGCCAACCCGCCCGGATCCGGCAGGCCGCTGCCAAACGAGTAGAAGCGGTACTTCGCGAGGCCGGCGACGTCACCGAGGCCGTTGGACTTGGCGTTGCCTTGTACGAAGGTCGTGATTCGCCCGGTACCGTCGACGAGCGTCGACGTGCCTTTCACCTCGGTCGAGATGAAGGGCACGAACACGCCGACGTCGAGCTTCTCGGTCACGCCCATCCTCGCGGACGCGACGACCGTCTTCGTCGTGATCTCCAGGTTGGTGGTGCCGGTGCGCGTCGCCGCGGCGGTGCCGGCGACATTCCAGACCTGAAGGGAATCGAGATGCAGCTTGTCCAGCCGATCGTAGGTCGCGGACGCGAAGTTGACACCGACGCTCAACTTCCCGTCACCGGACGTGAGCGCGCGCTCGGCGAACGACGGTCCGAACGTCGTCGCCGTCCGCACTTGAAGACCGGTGCTTGGATCGAGCTTGATCAGGAACCCGCCGGACGAGGCGCCGAACGGCGCCGTGCCGATGCCGAGCTCCGTGGCCAGACCGATCGCGTTGCCGATGTTCGCGGTGCCGACGGGTCTGGTCAGTGCGGTGAGCGTGTCAGCCAGCGACAACGTCGGAGTCGTCGTCGTGGTGCCTTGAATGGGAGGCGCGGTCTGGGCCGATGCGGCTGCGGCGAAGACCAACACCAACGGAAGCGCCAGACCGATCGCTGAACGTATGATCCGCATCAGAGTCGAGCGCCGCCGAGCGAGCGAGAAGCGACTTGCAGGTCGTCTCGAGACGAGATGACCGCGAACCGACGCGCTATCGTGTGCATTCTTTGGGCCGATTTATCGCATCGTTCTGCGCGCAAAGTCAAGGCTGGAGCCCCTGATTCACACAAACATTGCGAAGCCCTCACCGCTGCGGTGCGCGTGCGGCGAGACGGTACAGCACGTAATGCTGATCACGCGTCGAATGCTCGCGGATCGGCTCACCCGGCCGGGCCGCGAGAACTTTGACGCAGAAGTCCCGCTGAACCGGGTCCTGGACGTTGCACCAGAAATTCCAGTGCAGGTAGATGCCGCCCGGGAACCGTTCGGCGAGGTCGTCGACGCGCGCCGGGTTCGCGGCAGCCAGCGACATCTGGCCGGCGTTGACGCCCCAGACCTGAAACATCCCCGGGTTGTGGGTGAACACGTACGAGTCCCCTTTCAAGGCGTCGACCAGCGACCTGGCGAATTCGACGTCGGCGCGGGCTGCCCACGCACTGTCGTCCAGAACTCGAACGCCCGGCGCATACATCCAGAAGAACGCGATCACGAGGACCGCGGCCAGGCCGAGCCGCGCGCCGCGGCGCGCGCTGCGCGGCGCGACTCGATGAACGAGCCAGGCCGCACCAAGACCCGCGAGCATCATCAGCGACGGATACGTCGCGAGTGAGTAGCGAACATCCGTGCCGTAATCGTAGCTGCCGGCATAAAAGAACAGCGTGATGCCGAAGAACAAGAGAAAGTAAACGGCGAGTGCGGCGCGCCCCTTCGCGCCGCGCCATGCGAACAGTCCGAGAAGCGCCAGCAGCGTGTAGGCCATCGGAAACCGCGCATCGCCGAGATAGAAGCGGCCGTTGACGCTCGAGTTCTGCACGGCGTACGCGAAGGACAGGCGCTCCCCGGTCGTGCCCCAGCCCTCGTTTCTCACCGCCATGATGTGAGCCATCGGAACCGCCGCCAGCGCCAGGAACAACAGGCCGGCCCACCACAGTCTCGGCCGGGCGATCTCCTCGGGCGCGCGCTCGGCGATCAACAGCGCGACGACCGGTACGATCAAGAGCGATTCGGGTCGAAACTGGATCGCATACGCCGCTGCGACTGCCGCGCCGGCGAGCGACACTGCGCTTCGCGAGTGCAGGAAACACGCGGTTGCGAGCAGCGCTCCGACGCACGCGAGCGAGGCGGTCGGCTCGACCGCAGCCGTCGCCGACCAGACGAGCTGCTGCGGCGTCAGCGCGAGCAGCAGCGCCGCGAAGAAGGCGGCGACGCGATCCGCGAAGAGCATCAGCACGACGAGATAGAGGGCGCCGACGCACAGACCGATCGCGACAGCGTTCACCACGAACGCGGCCGTCTCCCTGACGCCAAAGAACCGGTACGCAAGACTCAGCAGGTGCGGATATGCGTACGGCTGTTTGTTGTATTCACCAATCGCACACTGCAACCGTCCGCTTTGGATCGTGCCGTCGTTGCACATCAGCGCGCGCCGCGACGCCGCGAGGTTCTGTCCGATGTTCTGGTAGATCAATTCGTCGTAGAAGACACGGTGCGTCCGTGGTGCCATGCCGGTCGTCAGCCCGACCGCCAACGCCATCAAGAGCAGCATGCCGACGAGATCGCGACGATGGAAGAGGCCCCGCAACTCGTGCAGGACGGCGGCGCTGAGCGCAAGCCCCAGATAGACGCAGGTCTCGAGCGACCAGAACTGAAGATAGGAAAGCTGACCACGAAGTGCGGACGCCGGCGTGGTCAGCGCCCACGTGAGCCACGCGGTCAGGCCTACGCCCCACGCCGCCGCGACGGCGATCCAGCCGCGTTGCGGCGCCGCTCGCGGCGCGAGACCGATCAAGGGCGCTCGATGAGGAACGGACCCATCGCAAGTGCGTCCGCACCGGAACGGCGAAAGACGTCGATCGCTTCCGGCGGCGAGCAGACCATCGGCTCGCCATGAATGTTGAAGCTCGTATTGAGGAGCGCGCCGACACCCCAACGCGCCCGCGCCTCGCGCAGCACTTCCGCGAATTCGCCGGGCTCATCGTCGGCGACGATCTGCGGCCGGCAGCTGCCGTTGACGCTGATGACGCCGGCGAGACGATTCCTGAAGCACGGCGCTACTTCGTAGGCCATCGTCATGCACGTATTCGATCCGCCGTCCCAGTCGGCGAGCAGCCGCTGGGCCTCGCTCTCGAGCATGCTCGGACAGAACGGCTGATACCACACGCGCCGCTTGAGGACGAGGTTCAACCGGTCGCGAAGATCCGGCCGATCGGGCCGCGCGAGGACGCTTCGATGCCCGAGCGCCCTCGGACCGTACTCCATCCGTCCCTGAAACCACATCACGATGCGTCCCTCGGTCAGTGCATCGGCGACGCGGGAGACCATCCCGTCGACCGGGTCGGCTCTGAGCCCGGCCTCTCGAATCGCAGAGGCGATGGCGGACGCCGCGTAGCCCGGTCCGAGATCGAGCCGCGACAGATCGACGTCGACCTGCTCTCCTGCCGCCGCGGCCGCGGCGATCGCCGCCCCGAGCGCGAGGCCGCCATCGCCCATGTGCGGAAACACATAGACGTCCTCGACCTCGGGGATGACGCGAATGCGGCGCGCCGCGCGGATGTTCGACGCGACGCCGCCCGCCAGAGCGATGCGGCGCAGGCCGGTCAGGCGAACGGCGTCGCGGGCGAGCGCGACCGAGGTCTGCTCCACCACGCGCTGAGCGAGGAACGCGAACTGTTCGTTCGGATAGTGCCATTGAATGCGCGCCATCGCGCCGCGCAACCCGCGAGTGGGCCGCGCCGTTTCGATGACGCCGTCGCGGACGCGAATCCATGACAGGAGCGGGTTGTCCTGGTCGGCGATCGGCGCCGCGTAATCGGCGAGCGCCATCACCTTCCCTTCGTCTTCCAGTTCGCGCATGTTGAGCAGATTCGTGACGTGCTCGAAGAAGACGCCGAGCGAGCAGCGCGCCGGCGATTCTGCGACGCGCGTCAGCGTCCCGTCGCGAAACGTCGAAATCGTCGACGAGAGTCCGTCGCCCACTCCGTCGATCGTCAGCACCGCGCAGGGCGCGAAGTCCGCGGCCCACGCCGCCGCGGCCGCATGCGCTTCGTGATGATCGACGAACGTCAGTGCCGCCTTCGCCAGCCCGAGCTCGACAAGCGGCGCATGCAGCGCGCGGCGGCTCATCGCGGCAAGCACCGGTCGCGAGCGCCACTCGGTGACGCGATATTTCAGCGAGCGCGTCAGCGTTGACAGAGGACCAGGCGTCGCCTGCCGGCGGCGGATCGCGTAGTAGCGTTCTTTGCTGCCGGGCCACCAGCGGCCGATCGTCTTCGCCGGATCGAACGTCGAGACGGCGACCATGGCGATCTGCTCCGGGATGAGGCCGGCGTCGTTCAGACACGCCTCGATGGAGCGGGCCGGAAACCGGATTTCGAGCTTGCGCCGGGTGAACCGCTCTTCGTTCGCCGCGAAGGACAGGCGGCCGCCTTGCAGCAGCGCTGCGCCCGAGTCGTGCCCGTCCCAGATGCCGAGTACGTTCACGGTGTGGGCGTCACGATGGCGTGCGCGTGTGCCTCTACGATTTCGGCTTTTGCCTGTAGTTGATCGAATCCATGAACCACGGACTTTGCCGGTTCGCTCGCATGAAGGTCATCGTGGCGATCTGCTCGGATTTCTCCGGTCCTGTGACCGTATGGTCGTAGACCCGCGTCAGGTCGGCTTCGAGCTGGACTTTTCCGGCTGCTCCATCCACGGCAACGAACTTCGGTTCACCGAACTTGCACTGCACGGATTTGTACTTGGAATGGTTCAACTGCCGCCGGAGAGCATTGATGTCGACCTTTGGGTACACGCGTTGAACGCGATCCGGGTCCAACGCTTCAAAGGCTGCGCACCACTCGGATAACTGGCTCTGGATCCTTGTCTTCGCGTCCTCATCGTCGGTCGGCGGTCGAACGACGTCCGGTTTCTCCCCAGCTTGCGGCGGAGCAGCGCCCCGGCCCGGCGAAGGCGCGTCGTATTGGCGTCCCTGCGGTGCAGGCCCACGGGCTGAAGGGGGATCGACCGGAACCGGTGCCGGACCCTTGTCGATGGGTGCAGGACCTCGTCCTCCACCCGCTCCGCTTCTGCGCGGCGGAAGCACGGGTTGCGCCTCGGCAATCGCAGTCGGCGTGAACTTCGCGCTGCAGCTGCGCGGACCGTTCATCTGCACTTGTCCGCCCGTCGTGCAATCGCCCAGGAAGCCAGTGAACGTGAATCCCGGATCGGCGCTCGGACGGAGCTCGGCCATTTGCTTGTCTGGCACGTTCGCGGTGCACGCCGATCCCTTCGTGCCGCACACGATATCCACGCCTTCGAGCGTTCCGCCGGTCGGCACCGGTGAAATCGTCAGGACCTGCGTCGCGGCAGCAGTCGTGGCGGGCAACTGAGCAAGCTCGAAGTTCGCGCCGCACGTTCGCGCTTCGCTCATCGTCACCCGGCCAGCCGGCGCACACGGGCCGGTATAGCCGACGAAAACATAGCCGGCGTCCGCCTCGGGTCTCAGTTCAACCAACTCTCCGCGTTTGAAGTTCGTCGCGCAATCGTTGCCGCGCGTGCCGCAGTTGATGCCGGCAGCCGAAAGCGTCCCGCCGACCGGTCTCGTGATCGTCAGCAACTGACCGGACGGTCGCCACACGATCAGCATCACCAACGCGGCGATCGCGGCGACCGCGACGACGGCCGCGGCGGCCACGATCGCGCGTGGATATCGCTGCCAAATCGGCTGCTGCGCTTCCCACGCGGCACGCCCGCGCGGCCTGGCCTCGGCGCGCGTCCCGGCAGATGAACGGAGCTTGTCGACGATCCCCTGGAATCGCTCGGCCACGCCGGGCCGTCGCGACGCCGGCGGCGTGATGACGATCGTGGGCGCCGATGCCGACACTGCACGCGGTGATGCCGCCGGCGCCGACGCGCGCGTCTCCGACGACGCCATCGTCGATCCGGAAACGATCGTTCCTGACGAAGCGACGGTCGCGGACGATGCCAGCGTGCCAGCCGATTCGGCGGACGTTGCCACAGCCGTTGGCGCCCCCGGGACGGGACGAAGCGGACTCAGCGGCGCACCGCGGTGGTCGAGCCGCGCGAGCAGCTCACGTGCTCCGACATGCGAAGGATCTTCGGCAATCGCTTCCACCGCCGATCGACGAGCGGCGTCCGCGGATCCGCCGCCGTAGCTGAGAAGGGCACGTTGGTAGGCAGCCTCCGCTCGTACTTCCCGCGACATGCCGCGCTGGTTCTGCGGCGGCGGCGGCGTCAATCGATGCTGCGGTCCCGTATCCGGTCCGAGGCGCGAGCGGAGCCGTGCCAGCGCTCGCTCGAATGTCGCCGCGTCCTGATAGCGCTTGTTCGGATCGCGCTTCAGCGCGCGAAGAACGATCTCGTCGATCTCGGGATCGAGGCCCAGCGTCGCGAGCGGCTTGGGCTGGCCCCGCAGCACCTGCATCTCGATCTGGCGCGTGTTGTTCCCCGTGAACGCTTCGTCGTACGAAAGCAGCTCGTAGCACACCGCGCCGACCGCGAAGATGTCGCTGCGATGATCGACCTCGCCGCCTTCGATCTGCTCCGGCGACATGTAACCGGGCGTTCCGATCATCATGTTCACCTGAGTCAGCGGGCCGACCCGCGTCTTGTTGCCTTCGGCGACGCGGGCGATGCCGAAGTCGAGAATCTTCAGCCGACCCTGCTGATCCACCATCAGGTTCGCCGGCTTGATGTCGCGGTGGATGATGCCGGCCTCGTGCGCCTGTCCGAGACCGGCGCAGAGATCCTCGATGAGCCTGAGCTTTTGCGGGACCGACAACGGCGCACGCCGCTTGATCAGTTCGGCGAGCGTCTCGCCGCGGACGTACTCCATCACGATGAACGGCGAGTCGTCGAACTCGCCGGTGTCGTAGATGTTGACGATGTTCGGGTGATTCAGCGCGGCGAGGGCGCGCGCTTCACGTGCGAACCGCTCACGAAGCTCGATCGAGTCGAGCGTGGCGTTCAGCAGCTTCAACGCGACGAGCCGGCCCGTGTTCGGATCGAGCGCGAGGTACAGATCGCCCATGCCGCCGCGCCCGATCCGGCTCTTGATCTCGTAGCGGCTGATGTGAGTGGGGAGATTGTACATGGGCCAGCTCTGCGAATATTACCTTGGGAACTTCTTCGCCACCAATGGGTTATCTGGGTTATTCGTTGACAAGCCTTCGACTGGCCGATACGCTGAGCCGGGTCTTTCGCCCCACTCGACGCGAGACCGGTGGCGGGCGGCCATGGGAGCCTTCAGATGAACGGACGCGACAGCATCCAGTCGCTTCTCGCACTCAGAAAGCTGACGCGCGCAATCACCGACATCGTCCGCGTGCAGATGACGGAGTACTTGAAGACGCTGACGCCGCTCTTGCGCCCGCAGGTCGTGCTCGGCGAGTACATTCACGGCGGTCAGAAGGAGGCAACCCGGAAGGCGGACAAGATCTTCAAGGACTTGCAGTCCATGTACGAAGCCGTGGCTGCATCCAAGCCGTACCACCTGCCGCGCGAGCTGAACCCGCCGCTGGACTTTCCGCGTGTCGGTCTTGAAATCACGCCGCTCGATTACATTCATGTCATCCCGCAGGGTGGCGACAGCCGGCGGATCAAAGTTCGATGTCCGCTGACCTGGGTCCTCACCTATACGGACTTTCCTCCGAACCGGCTCCAGGAACTGCTCGAAACCAAGGTGCGCGACACGAGCGAAATCCAGCGCTTCGTCCTGAGCTACCTGGTTCTGCATCTGCTGACGACCAACGAGCCGGGTCTGATGCAAATCTTCGAGTCCCTCCACTTTCCGATTACGAGCACCAAGTCGCCGCAGTTCGGCGAGCTGCCGATCACCCGCATCGGGGTTCCGATTGCCACGACGCGTCCGTCCGACGCGGTCGTCGTCGAGAGCGCAGAACTGACTGGCATGGACGCCTTCGAAGAAGTCGTCCAGGTGGAAGACATCACGCGGATGGCCGATCCTTTGAAGACGCGGCTCCTCGAAATCGCGCGGCAGCAGGCGCCCGAGCTGGTCTGAGCGACGATTCATCGTCACGTCGTACTTGGAACGTGGGCCCCCTCGCGCGCTTGCATCAGCCGTCACCAAACTCGCGCCATTCAAAGGACCGACCCACGCTTCGCGCCTGACCACCGCCTACATCGCCCGTCCGAGCGCGACGCGGAACATCGCGGCTGCGAAGTACGCCGTCGCCACCTCGTCCCCGGGAATCGGATCGATGACGGCGATGATCGTGGCGATCACGGCCGCAACCAGCAGCACCGCCGCGAGCGCCCGAATCCATCCGGCAATATCGGGATTCGAATCCAGAAACCGACGTGCTCGCGCGTCGTAGTCTGCCTCCTGATGCGGCACCGCCTCCCGGACGCGCCACTTCGCGTCGCGCGGGACCGGGACGCGTGTGGTCGCCTGCTCGCGCGCCAGCCTGTGGATTTCGTAAAGGACGACGCCCGGCATCGGCGCGGAGCGTGCCGTCGGCACGTAACAGAGATATGTGATCTCCGTCGGGCTGGACTGCAGCACGCGAAAGAGCTGGGTCGGTCCAGGCTTCCACGGCGACGGCTGCCAGTCTACCGAGAGGTTGTGGATGCGATTGACTGTCTCGCGCAGGATCGCCAGCTTCGAATGCACTTGCGCGATCGCCGACGCCGCATTGCTCTCGGTGGTCACTTCGATGAGCTCGGCATTGCGGCCGTCGTTGGCGATGCCGAGCACGTCGCATTTTCGATAGTCGCGCTCCTTGCTCCATCGGCGGAAATCGTGCGACAGCGCATCCAGCACTTGATTCAGTTGCGGCCGGCCCGGCGTCCGCACCGGCGTCGGCGCCTCGATCGGGAAGGTCGTGCGTCCGACGTACTCGAGCTCGGAGATCACGATTCCGCTCGGGAAGCGGCCGAGCCAATAGTTGCGAAACCACTCGACGACGTGGAGCTGCGCCGCTTCTGACTGCAGCGCGTTCGGCGACATCTGCGGAGCGCCAAGACAGATCATGCAGCCTCGCTTCTCAGATCGATCGAGTCGTCGAGAACAACCACGCGCTGACCGCGGCGAAGATGACGCCGATGATCAGCCAGGTCTTCGTCTGGGGATGCGACAATCCGCCGCCGCCCAGCCCGCGCACGGCGGCCGCTGCGAGAAACGCCACCGCGAGCGCCGCGAGAATGTACTTCGCGATCATCCCGCTCTAACCTGCTCCGGTGCAGGTAAACGAATCGGCCAGCACGAGGCCGTCGCTCTTGCGCACGTGAAACTGAACGCCCCAGCCCCAGCGATCGTCGCCGTCCAGGTGCCTGAGCGTGAGCCTGCAGATCGAAACGGGCTCACCTTTTGCTGACACGCCAGACTCGACCTGCGTCTCGATCCAGTTCTTCTTGTCAGGATTCGAGAGCTCGGCCATGAATCCCGCGAGGTACCGTCCGATCGTCGAATCCGACGGCTCGGTGCCCACGTTGTTGCACGTCGGCGACACGCTCAAGGCGACGCCGCCGCTCGCGATGACGGCATCGATCACGTCTTTCGCCGTCGGTGGCTGGTGCGCGACGCGGACTTCGTGTTGCGTGCCGGTGCCGCCGACCTTGTCCTGGGAGCTCGAGCCC